>CBFGSY010000019.1:0-21614 GCA_965651545.1 uncultured bacterium
GGATCGAGCTGCCGATCGCGTTGCCGGTGATCGTGGCCGGTCTGCGCATCGCGACAGTCACCACCGTCGGCCTGGTCACCGTCACCTCGCTCATCGGCCTCGGCGGTCTCGGGTACTTCATCACCACCAGCGGCATCAGCCGCTTCTTCACCACCAGCATCTACGTTGGCGTGGTCGCGTCGGTGGCGATGGCGGTGGTTGCCGACCTCGCGCTGCTGCTCGTGCAGCGCGGTCTCACGCCCTGGGCCAGGGCGCGAGCGGAGGGGTAGCCGTATGGAGTTCCTCGGCGACGTTGGCAACTGGTTCGCCGATCCTGCCAACTGGTCGGGGCGCGACGGCATCCCGAATCGGCTTGGCGAGCACCTGTGGATCTCGGGCGTGGCATTGGGGATGGGGATGGCCCTGGCGCTGCCGGTCGGGCTCTTCATCGGCCATACCGGGCGCGGCGCGTTCCTGGCCATCAGTATCACGAACATCGGCCGCGCGATCCCGTCGCTGGGCATGATCGGGATCGTCTTCCCGATCATCCTGGCGCTCGACGTGTCGAGCGGCTTCTGGACGACCGTCATCGCGCTCGCGGCACTCGCCATCCCGCCGATCGTGACCAACACCTACGTCGGCCTCCGAGAGGTCGACCGCGATCTCATCGAGGCTGGACGCGGGCTGGGGATGCGCGATGGTCAGCTGCTCGGCAGGGTCGAGGTGCCTCTCGCGCTGCCGATCATCCTGGCCGGCATACGGATCGCGGCCGTGCAGGTCGTCGCGACCGCCACCTTGGCCCTGGTGGTTGGCGGCGGAACGCTGGGGACGCTGATCTACATCGGCATCCAGACCAGCGACGAGCCGATGGTCTTCGGCAGCGCACTGCTGGTGGCGAGCCTGGCCATCCTGACCGAGATCGCCTTCGCGCTCGTTCAGCGTGCCGCGGTCGACCCTGGCATCCGCGCACACTCCGCCGCAGAGCTAGCAGCCAAACCCGATCGGTAACCGTCGTCAGTACCTGATATGTAACCAGTATTGGTGTCAGGAACGGTTCATATTTGCTTGCTATAGTCGAACGGCCCGATACGTCGCCACATCAGGCGGCGCACGCGTATCACATGGAGGACCCAATGCGGACACGCCGCACGGTCGCCCTCGGGGCGTCGCTGCTGGCGCTGATCATCAGCGCCTGCACGACGGGAGGGGGCACCACATCGCCATCGGCGACGACGGGATCGGCCGGCGCATCGGCCGAAGAGAAGCCGACCATCAGCGTTGGATCAGCGAACTTCACCGAGGCGATCGTCGTCGGTGAGATCTATGCGCAGGCACTGGAGGCTAATGGCTACACCGTGGAGCGCCACCTGAACATCGGCGCTCGCGACGCGTACCTGGCAGCCCTCACATCGGGTGAGGTGGACCTCGTGCCGGAGTACCTCAACTCCTTGATGTTCAACTACGGGTCAGCCGCCACCGGTGACGTGCAGGCCAGCTACGAGGATCTGCTCACGCTCCTCGAGAAGCAGGATCCGCCGCTGGTTGCCTACGAGCCCGCACCCGGCCAGGACTTCAATGCCTGGACGGTCACCTCGGAGACCGCCGAAGAGCATGACCTGACAACGATGACCGATCTCGCAGGGGTGGCCGAGCACCTCATGTGGGGCTTCCCCCCGGAGTGCGGGAAGAACCCTGCCTGCGGACCAGGCCTGAAGGAGGTGTACGGCATCGACATCTCCACCCTCGACGCCATTGAGGTCGATCCCTGCAGCGCGCAGGCTGTCCAGTACCTCAACGATGGCGACGAGGTGCAGGTTGCCGAGCTGTGCAGCACCCAGGCGCAGATCGTCCAGTTCAACTTCGTGGTGCTCGAGGACGACAAGCACCTGGCGGCGGCCGAGAACATCCTGCCGCTGACGACGGCGGAGCTCGCCGCGTCCGCACCGGACGATTACGAGACGACCCTGAACGAGGTCTCCGCGAAGCTGACCACGGAGGAGCTCACGAATCTGAACGCCGCCGTCGACGTCCAGCAGGAGGACGTCGAGGACGTCGCCAGGCAGTGGCTGGAGGACCAGGGCCTGGTCTAGCCATCCGACCTGCCCTCAAGGACCGATGCGGGCGGCGGCGCCTGGAGCGCGCCGCCCGTATCCTTGGCCGGCGACATGTCCGAACATCTCGACCTGGCCGAATGGCGCCGGCGCGTGGCGAGCCTGTACGCCACCATGAGAGCCGACCGGCGAGCGCCCCAGCTACGGCTGGTGGCCTTCCGGGCGGGCAAGGATCGCCTCTTCGCCGAGCATCCATCGTCGCCGGTTCCCGCCAACGTTCGCGCCTCGTTCCGAGGCCTGGCGTACTGGCGCCACGACCCCGCCCTGCGCTTCAGCGCGCGGCTGGAGCCCGATCCGCAGGCGCCTGCGCCTGACGTTCCGCGCTCCGGCGAGGGGGCGCCGATGCCCTTCCATCGGATCGGCTGGGTGAGCTTCGCGGTCGACGCGACTGACTGCCGGCTGGCCGTCTACTGGCTGAACGAGTACTCCGGCGGCATCTTCATCCCGTTTCGCGACGCAACCTCCGGCGCGGAGACGTACGGTGGCGGTCGCTACCTGTGGGACTCGGCAAAGGGTGCCGACCTCGGCTCGGCCGGCGACGAACTGCTGCTCGACTTCAATTACGCCTATCACCCGTCGTGCGTCTACGACGAACGCTGGAGCTGCCCCCTGGCGCCGCAGGAGAACTGGCTCCAGGTTCCGATCCCAGCCGGTGAGCGGCTGACGCCGGCGGCCTGATGGACGTCCAGGACCAGCGGCCGGCTCGGCACTGCTACAAGTGCGGCCGCGAGATCGGGCCGGATGAATCGATCTGTGACGTGTGCAATCGGGCAGGCATGGTCACCCCATCTGCCAGCCAGTACCACGGAACGGTGGCGGTGGCGATCATCGCCGGCGTGGCCGCACTTGCGATCTGGGCCAGCCTGGCGATGCGGGGCGTCGGCCCCTACCGGGCGACCGTGCTGTCGATCGCCGACGATCCGCCGGACGGCGCCCAGGTGACTCTGCGCGTGGAGAACCTGGGGACCTCGCGCGGGGCCGCCACCTGCCGGCTGGAGGCGCTCGACGCGAGCCGTCGCCCCGTGCGCACGTCGAGCCTGGTGACCGGCCAGCTCGACGGTGGGGAGAGCGGGACATTCTCCGGCCGCATGAACGGCCTCACCCAGCTGCCCGCGTCGGTGGTCGCCAGCTGCCATTAGCGGCAACCGGCCGATCGGCGAGCACCACGCGGACCGTGACCAGGCCCGTCGAAAGCGGCTCATCGGTGACCAGGGACCAGGCGGCGTGCGACAGGTCGGCGACCCGCTGGTCGACAGTGCCCCAGTAGCAATCGCACCAGTCCACCACCGGCAGGGTTGCGCAGCGATCGGCGCAGACCTTGACGTGGCCGGTGACCGTCCCCGTGAATTCCCCACCCAAGGGGCCGGGCAGGGCGACGGCGGGTTCGCCGATGAAGCCCGCTGTACCGGGATAGTTGCTCGCCGTGCCTGAGATGACCGGCGGCCCGGTGCGCTTGGAGGTGGATCGATCGTTGGCCTCCGCCGCGCGGTCGGCCGCCAGCGATTTCACGTCCGCCAGCGGTACGCCGACGCCGCGGGCATCGGCGGCGAGCTCGGATGACATCAGGCCGAAGGGAGCGGCCGCGGAGGAGAGCATGGCCGCCACGACCAGCGCGACGCATGGCGTCGCGAGGTATCGGTTCACGTGTTCAGTTCTCCTTTGGGGTTCGCTGTGAGGCCTCGGGCCGCGAGCGCGGACCCAAACGGTGCGATATGGATGCCGGCCGCGATGGCGGGCGGGCAGGCCTCACGGGATCGCCTGCCCTCGAAGGAGCAGGCCGTAAATCCAGCCTAGCAGCCGGCCGCGGCGCTGGCGAATCGGCGCGCTATCCTGCGCCCGTGCTACGAGGCTGGTTCTGGCCGGCGCTGGCCGTCGCCCTGCTGGTTGGCGGCGTGCTCGGCGTTCCGTGGCTACTGGCGGCATCCGGCGGAACCGGGGCCGCCTTCCCGGCGCCGACCCTGGACGTGGCGGTCTACGACCCCGCTGGGGCGGTGACCGCGGACGTGGAGGCCGGCCTCGAGTCTCGTATCGACGCCATCGAATCCGCCTCGCGCGCTGAGCTCGTCGTCTTCGTCCGGATTGATCCGTACGTCACCGACGAGAGCAACCTGGAGGATGCGCGACGGCTGATGGACGAGTGGGGCATCGGCCGAAGCGGATTCGATGACGGTTTCGTCATCCTGCTCACCTTCTTCGATTCGACCTTCGAGCACGGATCGCTGAGCACCTACGCCGGCAGCGGCTTCCTGGCTGCGTATCTGAGCACGGACGAACAGGAAATGCTGCGCGAGGCCACGATCATCCCCGCCATCCAGGAGGGGAACGTGGGCGATGGAATGCTGGCCGCCATCGACCGGGTGGGCTCAGAGATCACGCCGGCGCAGACCGACCGGCTGGAGCTGTATCGGACCATGAACGCGCTGGTCGGCATCCCGGGTGGCGCGCTGGCGCTGGTGCTGACGCTGGGCCTGGCATTCGCCAACTGGCGCCGTTACGGCGACGATCCGGAGCTCATCGACTCGCCCTCGATCCTGATGGCTGGCCCGCCGGCTGATATGACGCCCTCCCTGGCGACAGTCGTCCGCGAGGGCAGCGCGTCGCAGCAGAGCGTCAATACCGCCATGGTCGATCTGGCTGGCTCCGGCTACATCGCGTTCCGCAACCTGGACCAGGTTCGCAAGGTGAAGTCGGACGACGAGCCGAACCCGCTCATCGACCCGGCCATTGACGTCCTGGAGCGGCCACAGGATCGCCGCCGCCTCGCCGCGGCCGAGGCCGAGGCCTACGAGACCATCCGGCGTGCCGGCCACAACGACGGCATCGTGACCCGCGAGTCGCTGTGGGGCCTGAATGACGACCTGGACTCGTTCAAGGCGACCCTCGAGGACGAGGCCGTCCGGCTCGGCTGGCTGACGCGGCGGCCCACGCCGCTGATCATGCGCTGGATCGCCATCGGTGTCGGCGAGCTCGTCCTGGGCGGGATCCTCATCTTTTTCGGATACACGCTGCCGATGTCCGGCCTGACGCTGCTTGGCCTGGCCTTTGGCGTGGGTGGCATCGGCACGGTGGCATTCGGCACGGCCATGGCGCAGCGGACCACGCAGGGTGCCTACGTCGACGGCATGTTGAAGGCCTACCGGCGCACGCTCGAGAAGACCCTCCAGCAGGCGCGCGACATGAACGAGGTGGTCCAGGTCCCCGAGGTTCGCGTCCTGGCCGATACTCCCGACAAGGCGGTGGTCTGGGGCATCGCCCTCGGTCTGCATCGCGAGGTGGCGGCCGTCCTGGAACGGACGCTCGACGACCGGCGTGAGGGCGCCACCACCAGCGGCTACTACCCGGTCTGGCTCGGCTCCGGGAGTACGTCGTCCAGCTCGGATGGCGCGTTCGGGACCGGCAGCTCCGGCCTCGGCGGCTTCTTCTCGGGCTCCGGCACTCCGGACGTCGGCGGCATGTTCGGCTCGCTGGGAAGCATCGGCTCGAGCCCAGCCTCGAGCTCCAGCTCCGGTGGCGGGTTCGGCGGCGGGGGCGGTGGCGGCGGAGGCGGCGGCTCGAGCGGGTTCTGATCTGGCGCCGGTCGGGCGGAGCGTCTATCGTTTCCGGCCGATGAGCTACGACCGACGTCCCGATCGCCGCGGAGGCGGTGGCCGCCCACCCGGGGGACGAGGGCCTGGCGGACGACCTGACCGGCCCCCTCGTGATCGCGATTCCTTCGGCGGCCGGCCCCGCGACCAGGGCTACGGGCAACGACCGCCCGGACGCGGTGGCGGCGGCTTTGCGCCACGCGGCCGCGACGATGGCGGCATGTCGATCCGGCTCGACCCTCGACGCCTGGCCGCCCTCAAGCTGCTGGCCGCCGAGGCGGGCGTCAGGCCCGGCGAGCTGGTCACGCGATGGGTCGAAGAGCGGCTGGATGCCGCGCGCTCCGGGGAGCGGCCCTCTGGCGCCCCCGCCGCGGCTTCCGAGCTCGCCGCGTTGAACGCCCGCCTCGACGAGCTGTCGCGCCGGGTCGACGCATTGGCAGCTGCCCCGGCTGCCGCGAGCGCCCCCGCCATCGCCGAAGCCAAGCCCAAGGCTCCGCCGACCGGCAAGCGCCGCGGCCGTCCGCCGAAGGCCGCCTCCGCGCGTCGAGCCGCGGGCAAGACGCCGCGCGTGCCGCTGCACGATGAGATCGCCGCCGTGATCGCCGAGCGCGGTGCGCTGACGGCCGGCGAGCTGGCGACCGCGATCGTCGAGCGCGGCCGATACACCGCCCCGCGTTCGGCAAAGCCGATGGATTCGACCACCATCAACGCGCGGGTCTCGAACCCGATCTATCGGTCCCGCTTCGTCCGCGACAAGGGACGCATCGGCCTCGCCAACGTCGGCTAGCGTGCCTCAGGCCATCGGCCCCGCAGGCGTCTGGTCGAACTTCGACCGGCTGGCAGCAGCCGATGTGGTCGCCTTCGCGCAGTCCGCCGAGAACATCGGCTATGACACGATCTGGACGCAAGAGACCGCCGGCCGCGATCCGTTCGCGCTGCTCGGGCACCTGGCGGCCCGGACCAGCCGCATCGGCCTGGGCGTTGGCATCGCCATCATCTATGGCCGTGACCCGGTGGCAATGAATGCCGGGGCAGCGACCGTCCACGAGCTTTCCGGCGGGCGCATGATCCTGGGCCTCGGCGCCAGCCATCGCGACACCGTCAGCGAGGTGCGGGGGCATGACTACCAGCCGCCGCTGACGGCGATGCGCGGGTACCTCGCCGCTGTTGAGGAGGCCGCATACCGCGGCCCGGCTCCCCACGGCAGGCCGCAGGTTCTGCTGGCTGCGTTACGACCCCGGATGCTGACGCTGGCAGCCACCGCTGCCGATGGCGCCTTTCCCTACCTGGTGCCGGCCTGGTACGTGGCAGGCGCTCGACGCGCCCTTGACGCCGCCGCCGAGGGGGCGGGGCGGCCCCGCCCGAGCCTGGTCGTCAGCCTGGCGTGCCTGCTCGAGACCGATCCGACTGCCGCCCGCAGGGCGGCGCATCGATACCTGGATCGGTACCTTGGGCTGCCGAACTACGTGGCCAGCCTGCGCGCCGCCGGCTTCAGCGACGCAGAGCTGGCGAAGCCCGGCGCTGATCGGCTCGTTGATGCGCTGGTGGCGTGCGGCGACGAGGCTGCCGTCCGCTCACGCCTGCGCGAGATGCTCGACGCCGGCGCCGACCAGGTGGCGCTGATCCCGCTCACGGCTGACGGCCTCCACGCCGACCGCACCACCATGGAGGCCCTGGCTCCGCCCTGGTAGCGGACGCGGCAGCTCCGGGTCGCTTCGGCTTGGCCAGGCTCAGTCCTCGAGGACGAAGGTCACCAGGATGTTGGCCTGGAACTCGATGCCGCCATCCCGACCGATGTTCACGCGCTGCTCCTTGACCCACGCGCTGCGGACCTGCCGCAGGGTGCGGTTGGCGCGCTCGATACCCTGTCGGATCGCGTCTTCGAATGAATCGGTCGACGTGCAGCTGAGCTCGGTGACTCGGGCGACGGACATGGTCGGTCTCCTTCCTCGGCGGTGGACGGCCAGTATGGACCGATGGATCGGTGGTCAGGCGCCGTGCGAGGCTGCCCAGCTGATGAGCGCATCGGCCTCGAGCGCATTGACGACCGAGCCGATCTGCACGCCGCATGCCGCCGCGCGATCGCAGCCGTACGGCAACCAGCCGAGCTGCCCCGGCGCGTGTGCGTCGGAGTCGATGCTCACCTTGCAGCCCGCCTCGACCGCCAGCCGCAGCAGCCGCTTTGGCGGGTCCAGGCGCTCAGGGCGCGAGTTGACTTCGACCGCCTTGTCGAAGCGGGCAGCGGCGGCGAAGACGATCTCGGCGTCGAATGTCGACGGCGGCCGGTTGCGCCGCCCCGCCTTCATTCGCCCGGTGCAGTGGCCCAGGATGTCCAGGATCGGATCGGCCAGGGCGGTGACCATGCGACGGGTCATCGGCCCCTCCGCCATGCGCAGCTCCGAGTGGACGCTGCCGACCACGATGTCCAGCCGGGAGAGCAGCTCGGATGACTGGTCGAGGGAGCCGTCCGACAGGATGTCGACTTCGATCCCCGTCAGGATGCGGAACGGGGCGAGCTCAGCGTTCAACGCGGCAACTTCGGTCAGCTGACGCTCCAGCCGCTCGGGGCTGAGCCCGTTGGCGACGGTCAGCGTTGGCGAGTGGTCGGTGAGGACCATGTACTGGCGGCCGAGCTCCCTCGCCGACTCCGCCATCTCGGCGATGGATGAGCCGCCGTCGCTCCAATCCGAGTGGACGTGGCAGTCGCCGCGCAGCGCCTCGCACAGGTCGGATCCGAGCTCGGCCACCATGCGACCGCCGGTCGCCTCCAGGCGGCGCAGGTAGACCGGCTCCTCGCCACGCAGGCTCTCCATGATCGTCCGCTCGGTGACCTCGCCGACGCCGGTCAGGCTGCGTAGTGTCCCGGCGCTTGCCCGTTCCTCCAGCTCGCCTGGCTCCATGCGGCGCAGGGTGGCGGCCGCGTTGCGGAAGGCGCGCACCCGGAAGGAGGGCTCGTTGGCGATCTCCAGCAGGAAGGCGATCCGCCGCAGGTCGGCGATCGGATCCCTGGATTCAGGCACGCTTCTCATCCATGCTCGTCATCCGCCAAGTTTCGTCTCCCGTCCGGTCATCCCCCGTCCGTCATCGCCAGCAGCGATCACACAGCGCGCCACGTTTCCGGCGCCGTCGCCTGATCGCTGACGGGGATGAGCCGGATACGAGATCGCGTGCCAGAGCGTCACCTGATCGCTGCCAGCGATGTGATGACCTCCGCGGTCGTCGTCCCGCGCCCTGTGATCGCTGACAGTGATTTTCCGCAGGACCGGTGACGGGGACATATTCCGCGTCCGCTCCTCCGCACCGCGACTCCAAGAGACATCGCCGGCCTGATCGGTCAGCTGGTAGCTTCCAAACCCGTCGGAGGTGCAGGGCATGCGAAAGATCGTCGTATACGAGTTGTCCCTCGACGGGGTTGGCGAGGCACCGGACACCTTCTTCGGCTGGGACGACGCGGTGGACACACAACTCCCCGCGGTTATCGCGACACAGGACGCGGTCATTCTCGGCCGCCGTACCTACACCGAGTGGGTGCAGTTCTGGCCGAGCAGCCAGATCGCTCGGGACCTCAAGCAGCAGCCCGGCGGCGACATCGGCGTCCACGGAAGAATCTCGGTCGCGCAGGCGCTGCTCGCGGCCGACGTTGTCGACGAACTCCGCCTCGTGATCGGGCCGATGATCGCCGGCCGCGGACGTCGCCTCTTCGACGGCTTGCCACCGATGCAGCTCGAATCGATCGGAGCGAGATCTCAGCGACCGGCTATCTGCTCGTCGACTACCGGATTGTTCGTTAAGGGATGGACAGGATGCGGCGCGGGTTGTCAACGGTCAGCTGCTGGATCTCCCCCTCCCCCACTGCCGCGGTGCGCATGGTCGGCAGGAAGTGCTGCTGCAGGTAGGTGAAGCCGAACCCGCCGTTGACCTTCAGCTGGCTGTTGTGGCACACGTCCAGGCTGAGCAGCAGCTGCGGGCCGTAGCCGCGCTCCAGCAGCTCCACGATCAGCTCCACCAGCCGTGGCTCGGCGGCTTCCTCGGTGCTGAACCGGTGACCGATGAAATCGAACTGCAGGTTGGCACCCCGCTCCAGGATGGCCAGGTAGTGGTCGAGCACCGGGTATGAATCGGCGTGCCCGATGATCACGCGCTGCGGGTCCACGCCCTCCTCTTCGAAGATGCGCAGCTGGGCCATACCGACCGGCGATCGCACGCTGTGCGTGCTGATGGCAAGGCCGGTGGCTCGCGAGGCGCGCGCCGCCGCCCGATGCACCCGCTCCTCCTGCGCGCTCACCCACGGCTTGTCGGTCCCGATCTCGCCGATGATCCCCGGTCGCACGCCGGTGCCGGCAACGCCGTCGCGGAACTCGCCGATCAGCTCGTCGGCCAGGTCGCCGACGCTGCGCCGGTCGACCAGCAGCTCCTGGGGGTAGTACGCCTCGCGGTACCAGCCGCAGCCCATCACGACCTGGACGCCAGTGCGGCTCGCCAGGCGGCGGAGACGTTCGGGGTCGCGGCCGATCCCCGATAGCGTCAGGTCGACGAGCGTGGAGCCGCCGCGACGGCGGAAGTCGCGCAGTTCATCGGCGATCAGATCCTCGTCGGGCGTCAGCTCCCAGTAGTCCCACCGGTTCTGGATGTGCCAGAGGTAGATGCCGGTGTGCTCGTGGGGAAGGGTGAAGCCGATGCGCTCTGGTGGGATCGGCCCACTGACGGTCATGACTCGAGGAGCCATCGCGGGTGCCTCCGGTGTTCGATTGGGTATCGGTCAGCCTTGGCTGAGCAGCCGATGCCTGGATGGAAGGGACAGGGCGCAGTTTGCCATCCCTGCCCGCCCAAGGGAATCCTTGTCGCCCGTCACCGCTCGCGGGTATGCTCCACGCCCGCGACGACACTGGAGGGCCCACCGCAGGTGACGACGACCACGATGGTGACCAGCGGCGACGTCTGGGGCGCTGCGCAACAGGCGCTGGACCTGGCCGCCGAGCGGCTGCAGCTGGACGAGGCCATGCATCGCGTCCTGCGGGTTCCGAAGCGGGAGCTCACCGTCAACTTCCCCGTCCGCATGGACGACGGCAGCATCGAGACCTTCACCGGGTACCGGGTCCATCACAACCTCAATCGCGGACCGGCGACCGGAGGCGTGCGCTTCACGCGGGACCTGACCCTGGACCTGGTGCGGGCCAACGCCATGCTCAACACGTGGAAGGCCGCGTTGGTCCAGATCCCGTACGGCGGGGCGATGGGCGGCGTGATCGTCGAGCCGCGGCGCCTGACGGAAACCGAGCGGAAGGCGCTGACGCGCCGCTACACGACCGAGATCAGCATCCTCATCGGTCCCGACCGGGACATCCCGACCCCGGATGTCAACACCGGCTCGCAGACCATGGCCTGGATCATGGATACCTTCAGCATGCATCGCGGGCACACGGTGCCCGGCGTGGTGACCGGCAAGCCGCAGGCGATCGGCGGCACGCGCGGACGCCGACTGGCGACCAGTCGGGGGGCCATGCGCTGCATCATGTCGGCCGCCGCCAACCGCGGCATGCAGCTCAAGGGGGCGCGGATCGCCCTGCAGGGCTTCGGCCGGGTCGGCACCGGGCTGGCCCCGATGCTCGACGACGCCGGGGCAAGCATCGTCGCCGTGGCCGATGACCGGGATGCGGTGACCAACCCCGAGGGCATCGACGTGCCGGCGGCCGTCCTGTGGATGCGGCAGCACGACTCGGTGCGCGGCATGCCCGGCGCCACCGCGATCGACCGCACGGAAGCCTTCGGCGTCGGCTGCGACATCGTTGTGTCGGCAGGGATCCAGTACCAGATCGACGCTGCGGCCGCCGAGCAGATCAAGGCCGGCATCCTGGTCGAGGCCGGCAACTCAACCACCACGCCGGAGGCCGATGCGACCCTCCGCGATCGGGGAGTGCTGGTCGTGCCGGACATCCTGGCCACTGCCGGCAGCATGGTGCTCGCATACTTCGAGTGGGTCCAGGACATGCAGGCGTTCTTCTGGACCGATGAGGAGATCGCCGGCGAGCAGGCCAGGATCATGGACGGCGCCTTCGCCGACGTGCTCGCCATGAGCGAGGCCAAGTCGGTCGACCTCCGGGGAGCCGCCATGATGGTGGCCGTCGAACGCGTGGCCGGCGCGACCACGCTGCGGGGGCTCTACCCTTAGGGGACTGCGTCGACGGGAAGGCACCGCGTTGGAGGTGCTCCGTCGGGTAGCCACACGGCGGTCGAGTCGCCCCTCAGGCAGACCCCGCCGGATGGGTGGCTACACGGGGTGGCAGATCGACTGCGGGCCGGAGCGGCATGGCCCTGGTGGGGCACTCATCGTCGCTGGATCGCTACCCGGCGTGGCAGGCGGCGTGACCAGGGCGGCCTCACGCGCTGACAACCCTACCGGATGCAACGCGGCAGCAGTTGCGGCGGCATCGGCCTTGCCCTCATCATCGGCTCCGTGACCGATCGCAAGCGCTGGCGGGATCACCAGGAGCGGTGGGAGGGAGAGCGTCTGCGGCCCGCCCTGGACCGGACGCCCGAGCGCAGGCCGCGCTTCATCACCCAGTCAGGGGTCGAGATCGACCGCGTCTACACGCCGCAGGACCTGCACGATCCGGCCAACCACCCGGACCGCGGTCGGCCCCGGTATCGGTCTGGCAAGGGCGAACCGGGAGATGACGCCAGCTGGGACGAGGTCGAGGACCTCGGCCTGCCGGGCGAGCCGCCGTTCACGCGTGGCATCCATCCGACCGGCCATCGCGGCCGGCTCTGGACCATGCGCATGTTCGCCGGCTTCGGGACGGCCGAGGACACCAACGATCGGTTCAAGAAGCTGATCGCGGCCGGAGGGACGGGCCTGTCGATCGCCTACGACATGCCGAACCTGTACGGGTACGACCACGACGAGCCGCTGGCGGAGGGCGAGTTCGGGACCTGCGGCGTGGCCGTCTCCAGCCTGGCGGACATGGAGATCCTGCTGGCGGACCTGCCCGTCGGCGAGATCAGCACCTCGATGACCATCAACTCCCCGGCGCCGATGATCTGGGCGATGTACGTGACGGCGGCCGAGAAGATGGGCGTGCCGCGCGCCGAGCTGTCCGGCACCCTGCAGAACGACATCCTGAAGGAGTTCATCGCCCAGAAGGAGTACATCTTCCCGCCCGCGCCGTCGCTCAAGCTGGTGACCGACACGGTCGAGTGGGGCAGCCGCGAGATGCCACGCTGGAACACGATCAGCATCAGCGGCTATCACATCCGCGAGGCCGGCTCAACAGCGGTCCAGGAGCTGGCCTTCACCATCGCCGATGGCATCGCCTACGTCGAGGATGCCCTGGCCCGCGGCCTGCGCTTCGACGACTTCGCGCCGCGCCTCTCCTTCTTCTTCAACAGCCACAACGACTTCTTCGAGGAGATCGCCAAGTTCCGGGCGGCGCGGCGGATCTGGTACAAGCTCGCCACCGAGCGCTTCGGGGCCGAGAACGAGCGCTCCACCTGGATGCGCTTCCACACCCAAACGGCAGGGGTGTCGCTGACTGCCCAGCAGCCGCAGAACAACCTCACCCGCGTCGCCATCCAGGCGCTGGCCGGCGTGCTGGGCGGCACCCAGAGCCTGCATACCGATGCGTACGACGAGGCGTGGGCGGTTCCGTCGGAAGAGGCCGCCCTGCTCGCCCTGCGCCAGCAGCAGATCCTGGCCGAGGAGTCCGGCGTGGCCAACACCGTCGACCCGCTGGCCGGCTCGTATTTCGTGGAGACGCTGACCAACCAGACCGAGCAGGCGGCGTGGGCGTACATCGCCCGCATCGACGAGCTGGGCGGCATGGTGCGGGCCATCGAGGCGGGCTTCCCGCAGTCGGAGATCGCGGACGCCGCCTACGAGCAGGCACGCGAGCTGGAGGCGCACGAACGGCCGCTGTTCGTAGTGAAAGGGTACGCCGACCCGGACGAGGAGCTGCGCATCCCGCTCCTCTACATCAGTCCGGAACAGGAGCGGCGCCACCTCGACCGGCTGGCCCGTGTCCGCGCCGAGCGCGACACCGATGCGCACGCCCGCGCCATGACCCGGCTGCGGGACGAGGCCACGAGCGGCGAGGTCAACCTGATGCCCGCCATCATGGAGGCGGTGCAGGCGTACGCGACCATCGGCGAGATGTGCAACGCCCTGCGCGCCGTCTACGGGGAGTACCGCGAGCCCCTGGCGGTCTGACCTCTACGCCTACGTGGCGCGACATACGCGGTTCCTGTCATCTGCCCGTTCTGACGGCATTACGAGGCAACACGCCAGTGATTTCGGTCACGTGCCTGTTTCGGCGACGCTATGCGGTTTCCGGGCCGGAGCCGCCGCGTTGATTGCGCTCTGCTGAGCGTGGCTGACCCGGCGACAACCGGACGCGGCGCCTACCGGCCCGCCTAAGGTCGTCAGAACGGGCTGGTGACAGCGCGGTGAAGGTCAGTACGCCCGTCGGCAGAGGCTCCAAGCCCGCGGGTCGGCGAATCCAGGCCCGCGCGGCCCGACCGCGCAGATTGAAGCGACCGAACAGGGGGGCGTGCTCGGCCATCCGGCGTCGCGCGGTAGATCCGTCGAGCACGAAGACGGCGGGAATCACCGCCACCGGCCGCCAGCCTCGTTCGCGGGCGATAACCGCTGCGATCCGCGACTAGCTATCTATGCCCGCCAGAAGCTCATCACCGTCGACGATGACCGTCTTTACTTCGATGACCAACAGCAGGCGCCGAGCGGGCTGCCAGGCCAATAGGTCAAGGCTGCCGCGTTCGCCGTAATGGTTGAAGGTCACTTCGGCCTCGACGAGCCAGCCGTAGCGCCGCAGTGAGTGGGCCCAGTACGACTGTAAGAGCGCGTGATCGGCGTCGAGCAGGCGCATGACATCGCCGCCCGGCACCCGCACCGCAATCTGTAGCGCGCCGCCGCAGACCTCGACGCTGCGACGGAGCGCGTCCAGCGTGTGCCGGCCGAGGTTTCCTGCTTCAAGCGAGCTGATGACTGAGCGCGCGACCGCCGCCCGTGCCGATACGTCGGCCTGACGCCAGCCCCGTCGCAGCCGGAGGGCACGGAGGGTCGAACCAATCTGGGTATCGCGCATGAGGATCCTCGCCGCACATCATCGGCATGAGGGATTACGGCTGGATTACCGGCCCTGTGCGTCTCGCAGACACGACGGCGGGAACTGCGAGGCAGGCCCGACCAGCCGACGACTATGCTCGATGGGCGATGAAGGTCCACCTGGTCGACGCCACCTTCGAGCTGTTCCGCGCCTTCTACTCACCGGGGCGCTCGCTCGAGCGCGGCCCCGATGGGCGGCCGGTCAATGCCGTGCGCGGGCTCATCGACTCGATGCTCAGCCTGCTGCGCGAGCCGGACGTCAGCCACGTGGCGGCGGCGACCGACTACGTAATCGAGAGCTGGCGCAACGACCTCTTCCCCACCTATAAGAGCAGCGCCGGCATGGACCCGGACCTGCTGGCCCAATTCCGTGACGCCGAGCGCGCGCTGAGGGCGCTGGGCATGGTCACCTGGCCGATGGTCGAGGACGAGGCCGATGACGGCCTGGCCACGGCCGTCGCCCGGTTCGCTCCCGACACACGGGTGGAACAGATCGTCATCTGCAGCGTGGACAAGGACCTGTCCCAGTGTGTGACCGGCGAGCGGGTCGTGCTGCGCGACCGGATGCGGAAGGTCACCTACGACGAGGCCGGCGTCCACGCGAAGTTCGGCGTTGGGCCAGAGAGCATCCCCGACTACCTGGCGCTGGTGGGCGACTCATCCGACGGCTATCCGGGGCTGCCCGGCTGGGGCTCGAAGAGCGCGGCAGCCATCCTCGACCGTTGGGTGCACATCGAGCAGATCCCGGACTCGCCGCTCGACTGGGAGGTCCCGCTGCGCGGTGCGGTGAGCCTGGCGGCCACGCTGCGCGATCATCGGGCCGAGGCTGCGCTGTACAAGCGCCTCGCAACGCTGAACGCCGACGCACAGATCGCGGAGCAGCTGGATGACCTGGAGTGGCGCGGCGTCCCACGCGAGGAGTTCGTGGCGCTGTGCGTCGAGCTGGGGTTCGAAACCGTCGGCAGCCGGGTGCACCGCTGGGCATGACTCCGGCGGGCCCTGACCACATCGGGCCAGGACCATTGGTGGGTTCTGGTGCAGTGAGGTGCGGTGTACGGTCGCGCCCCGATGTCTCGAACCCTTCGTGCGATCGCGGCCGCGGCGGCGCTGCTGACCCTGACTGTTGCCATACCCGGAGTGCCGTCGGCGGCAGTCGCGTCGTCGTGTTCGGGCTGGACTTCATCCCGGATCCCACCGCCCACCATCCGCGTCTTTCGGCACCGCACTGGCGCCGTCCGGACGGTGAACTTCAAGGCCTACGCCAAGAACGTGCTCTCCCGCGAGTGGATCCCGTCGTGGACGGCCAGGTCGTTGCGCTCCGGCGCCCTGGCGGTCAAGCACTATGCCTGGTACCAGGTCCTGCACTGGCGGGGTGGCGCCAACTCGGATGGGGAATGCTTCGATGTCCGCGACGACACCGCCGATCAGGTCTACAACCCCCGCAAGCCGACCTATGCGACGGCCGCGGCGGCCGTCGACAAGACATGGACCACCCGTGTCCTGAAGGATGGCGCCATCTTCCCCACCTATTACAACGCCGGCGCTACAGACGAGCCGTGTGGCGCGAAGGCCAACGGCCGGAGGATGTTCCAGTGGGGTACCCAGGCCTGCGGCCTGGCCGGCAAGACGGCAGCCCAGATCATCCTCACCTACTACTACCCCGGCGTGACCGTCACTCGCCCGCCCGCTCCTTCGCCGACCCCGACCCCTTCGCCGAAGCCGAGCCCGACCGCAACAGCCACGCCCAGCCCCCTGCCGTCACCGGCGGCGACCCTGTCCTCTGCGGCGCACGACTGAGCGTCAGCCCTTGTCGCTCGGGACCGTCTGCCGCACCGCCTGCGACGGCCGGCGGCGGATCAGCGGCCGGGCCAGGGCGAGCCATCCCAGGGCCGCGGTGGCAGCCAGTCCGACCAGGATCCAGGTCGTGAGCCCGGGATCCAGCCGCTCCGCCAGCAGGCCGGCGATCAACATCGAGCCAGCGATCGTCACCGTCACCAGGCCGTAGTCGAAGCTGAAGACGCGGCCACGGATCTCGTCGGGCGAAGCCCGTTGCAGGCCATAGGACGAGAGCATCCACTGCGACCCGCCGCCAAGATGGGCCACGAAGACGCAGATTGACGCAACCCACAGCGCCGGGGACAACGGCAGCAGGGCGTAGCCGACCGCGAAGGTTGCGAACGAGGCGCCGATGCCGAGCAGCAGCCCACGGTCGCTAAGCCCCACGATCGAGCGCGCCAGGAACGGGCCGATCAGCGCGCCCAGGCCACGGGCCGCGAACAGGATGCCGATACCGGCGTCGCCCGCCCCGAACACGTCGCGGCCGAAGACAGCGAGCATCACGATGACCCCCGTTCCCACGCCGAACGTCGTCTTGGACAGCAGCAGCGCCGCCAGGTTCCGGTTGCCGCGCGCGAAGCGGAGCACCACCGCGATGGAGTCGCCGATGCCGCGCAGGCCGCCGTGCGGCATCACGTGATGCGTGGCCGGATCGTGGCGGCGACTGAAGGGCCGGCGAATGCCCACGATCAGCAGCGCCGATACCGCGAACGAGGCCGCGTTGACGACGAAGGCCACGTCGCGTCCGAGGGTGGCCGCCACCGCCCCGCCGATCGCGGCCCCAACCGCCAGCATCGTCCCCCACGCGGAGCCGATGAGGACATTCGCCTCCGCCAGGTCATCGTCATCGACGAGGTTCGGCAGCGAGGCCGAGCTGGTCGGCTCGAAGACCGCCGCCCCGAACGAGAGCAGCGCGACGGCGGCGAAGGCGATCCACAACGTCTCGGGGTCGCGCGCGAACAGGAAGGCGAACGCCACCGGCACCCGCGCCACGTCGGCCAGCACCATCAGCCGGCGACGGTCGAATCGGTCCGCCAGCACACCGGCGATCGGCGACGCGATCGCGAAGGCGCCGGTCTGGACGACCAGCAGCAACGAGGCGACGGCCGGCGATCCCGTCAGGTCGAGGGTCAGGCCAAGGATCGCGACAGTGGCGAACCAGTCGCCGGCGAAGCTGATCAGCTGGGCGGCGTAGAGGCGGCTGAACGCGCGATTGCGGCGCAGCAGGTCAAGATAGGGACGGACGCGCATCGGCCACCGCATCATGCCACGGCGGACGGCACGGACCTTGCGAGAGGAGCTCGACATGGAGACGCTGCGACGAGAGGCCGGCGCGTTCGGTTGGCTGCTGCGCACGCTGTTGCTTACGGCGATGGCCGCGGCGATCTATAAGGAGCTGCAGAAGCCACCATCGAGGCGGACGTGGCATGGCAAGCTGCTGGGCTTCGTGCCGTATGACTTCCGGCTGCCCACGCCCCGTCGCGTCACGGCGGCGTTCTGGAGCCCGCGGTCCAAGCGGCTCTTCACCGACCAGCCCTTCGGCGTCGGCTGGGCGGTCAACCTGCCGGTGGCGGCGAGCCGTGTTAAGCGGGTGATCGGCTCGTCACGCTAGCATCGGCGGGCAGTGAACTGGTTCGCCGTCGTACTTGTGGACCACATCGCGCTGCCTGTCTCGCTGCTGGCCCCCAGCCTGGGCCACCCCTTCCTGCTGCGCCGAGCCGATGCAGCTGGCGGCACCGATCCGCTTACGCGGCTGCTGATGGGGCTGCAGGGGACCGGATCCGTGGTCATCGGCCTGGGGCTGGCGCTGACCGGCGTGGGACTGCTGGCGCTCCTGGGAACGCAGCTGCTCACTCAACCGTGGCTCATCGTGGCGCTGGCCATCTACGCCGCCAACCTGCTGGTGGCGTCGTTCGTGTCGCGGCCCAACCTGCGCCGCCTGATGGGCATCCATGGCAGCGCGGACGACGCCACCTGGCGGCGTCGAGCGCGCCAGCAGCGCTACCTGGCGTACGGGATGGCGGCGGCGACCGGGGCCATCGGCCTGTTGATGAGCACCAAGCCCACCCTCTGGTGAGCGGGCGCCCGAGCGACGGTCAGACCGTCGGTCAGAACGAGGGAAATGGCAGCGGGCGGCCCATCAGCCAGAAGAGCCCGGCCACGATCAGCAGCACGGCGATCACGAAGACCGCGAACCACTTGAGGACTTCCCACATGGCCATCTCCTCGGCGTTCGGTCGGCAGCTGACCGTCCCCCTGCGGCGCGGCGATTCTACCCGCCCGGTCGAGCGCGGAACAGGGCCGACGGGCCCCGCCTAGAATCGCGCGCGTGACGCTCAGCCTGTTCGACACTCGCCGCGACGAGAAGGTGCCCTTCGCACCACTCGGCCGCGGCCCGGTCGGCCTGTACGTGTGCGGCATCACCCCCTACGACGCCGGGCACCTGGGACACGCCTTCACCTACGTGAGCTTCGACGTTCTGCATCGGTACCTGGAATACCTGGGGCATGACGTCGTCTACGTGCAGAACCTGACCGATGTCGACGACGACCTCCTGCGCCGTGCCCGCGAGCTCGGCGAGGACTTCCTGGCGCTCGGCAACCGGAACGTGACCACATTCCTGACCGAGATGGCCGCTCTTAACTGGCTGCCTCCCGATCACTACCCCCGAGCGACGCAGCACATCCCTCAGATGCAGCAGCTGATCGGCCTGCTGCTGGAGCGCGGCCACGCCTACCAGGCAGCTGGCTACGTGTACTTCGACCTCGCCTCGTGGCCGTCCTATGGGGACCTGTCGCGGCTGGACCACGGCGCGATGCTGCCGATCGCCAACGAGCGTGGCAATTTTCCCGATCAGCCCGGCAAGCGGGACCCGCTTGACTTCGTGCTGTGGCAGCCGTCCGCCCCCGATGAGCCCACGTGGCCCTCACCCTGGGGAGCGGGGCGTCCCGGATGGCACATCGAGTGCTCCGCGATGAGCTCCGCCTACCTCGGCCCGCGCTTCGAGATCCATGGCGGCGGCGCCGACCTCGTCTTCCCCCACCACGAGTCGGAGATCGCTCAGTCGGAGGCGGCTACCGGCGAAACGCCGTGGGTCAGCTGGTGGATGCACGCCGGCATGCTGCGCTACGACGACGAGAAGATGAGCAAGTCGCTCGGCAACCTGGTGCTGGTGCGAGACCTGCTGCGCTCGTGGCCGGGCGACGCGATCCGCCACTACCTCGTTTCGCATCACTACCGCGCCGAGATCCAGTTCGACGAGGCGCAGCTGGAGGCGTCCGCCCTGGCGGCGGCACGGCTGCGATACGCCTGCCGGGTGGCAGAGGACCTGGAGCCACTGGCGCCAGCGCTCGCCGATCCTTCCACGCTGCACCCGGTCGTGGCCGGGCATCGCGAAGGCTTCCTGGCCGCCATGGATGACGACCTTGATACGCCGGCTGCGCTGCCCGAGCTGCACGCGCTGGCCGCTGCCTGCCAGTCGGCCGGCGATGACCGGCTGCGTGCCCAGGCCGGCTGGATGGTCCGTGAGCTGGGAGCTCGCATCCTGGGCCTGCGGCTCGCCACGGTGCCCGGCGTGCGCGAGTCGGTCGAGGCCGTGCCCGCGTGACGTCCGGCGCGGCGCCGCCGACGGAGGATGACGATGTTGTGCCGGTCAGCGTCCGCCTTGGTCAGGTCGTGCCGCCGGAGGTTACTGAGTAATCGACCCCGCCGCTGCCCTGGGTCGCGGCGGCCGGCATGCTGGCCGCTCCGATCTGCGCGGCGATCTGGTTTGCGGTGGCTGCACCCCGCGACGCCAGTCTGCCTGCGCCCGGCTCCTGGCTTGTCGCCGGTCTGCTGGCGAGTGGTGCGGCGCTCAGCGGCTCGACGCAGCAGGGCACCCTGCGCGCCGGCGCGGGCACGCTGGCCGCGGGACTGTTCGCGGCCCTGGCCACGGTCGTGGTGGGGCTCGTCGCTGCGGGCGAACGCCAGGTCGGTACCTTTTCACCGCCGCTCGCGCACGCCTTCGTGGCGGCACTGTCCGGGCTCGCCGGGGCAGCAGCTGCGGCTCCGCTGGCTGTGCGCCTGGCCGGGACGGCGTCACGCACCCCGCGCGTCGTGGCACCCGCGACAATAGCCGCCTGCGTCAGCCTGCTGGTCGTTCCGCTTCTGTTCGGGCTCTAGGACCGTCCTCGACCAGGAGGCAGGCTGCCGCGTGACCGCTGCCCAGGTCGAAGAGCGGCGGGTCCACCGTCGGACAACGGGCGAAGGCCACCGGGCAGCGCGGGTGGAAGCGGCAGCCACTCGGGATGTGGGATGGATCGGGCGTCTCCCCGGTAAGGATCACTGGCTTTCGTCGCCGCGACGGGTCCGGGACGGGCACGACCGAGCGCAGCGCGCGCGTGTAGGGGTGCTGCGGATCCGCCAGCACCGTACGCGCGTCACCGATCTCAACGATGCGGCCCAGGTACATGACCGCGATGCGATCGGCATAGGCGGCGACCGTCGATAGGTCGTGCGTGATCATCAGCACCGAGATGCCGTGCTCGTCGGCAAGCCGTCGCAGCAGGTTCAAGATCTCCGCCCGGATGCTGACGTCCAGCATGCTGACCGGCTCATCGGCCACGAGCAGCTCCGGCCGCAGGGCAAGCGCCGCGGCGATGGCCACCCGCTGACGCTGGCCTCCGGAAAGCTCGAACGGGAGGCGATGCAGATACGCCTCCGGCGGCGTCATACCCGCCTGCGTCAGCGCTTCGCGAACCCGCACGCCGACTACAGCAGCGGAGTCCGCCACTCCGTGCACGCGCAGGGGCTCGGCGACGATCTCGCGGACCTGCATGCGGGGATTCAGGGACTCATAGGGGTCCTGGAAGATCATCTGCACGTTGCGCCGCAGACGCAGCAGCTCGCGATGGCTCAGGCGGCCGACATGCCGCCCATTGAGCGTGACGCTTCCGCCGCTCGCCGGGATGAGGCCGAGCAGCAGGTTGCCGGTCGTCGTCTTGCCGC
>CBFGSY010000020.1:0-21084 GCA_965651545.1 uncultured bacterium
CTACGCGAGGATGCGTGGGACCACCCGCCCTACGACTCCTCGTGCCCGCTCGCTAGCGGAGGGCTTTCCGGGTCGTATGATCGGAGCGTGACGGCGATCGCTCCGAAGTCAGGCCCACGGATTATCCGCGCGCCGCGCGGGACGAAGCTCTCCTGCAAGGGCTGGCAGCAGGAAGCCGCCCTTCGCATGCTCATGAACAACCTCGACCCAGAGGTGGCGGAGGATCCGGACAAGCTGGTCGTCTACGGGGGCACCGGCCGCGCGGCACGGAGCTGGGAGGCGTTCGACGCGATCGTCGCAGAGCTCCAAAGGCTGGAAAACGACGAGACCCTCCTGGTTCAGAGTGGCAAGCCGGTCGGGGTGTTTCGGACGACGAAGGATGCGCCGCGGGTGCTGATCGCCAACGCCAACGTCGTCCCGCACTGGGCGACCTGGGAGCAGTTCCGCGACCTGGAGCGCGCCGGGCTGACGATGTACGGCCAGATGACCGCCGGCTCATGGATCTATATCGCCACCCAGGGAATCATCCAGGGCACCTATGAGACCTTCGCCGAGGCCGCGCGCCAGCACTTCAACGGCTCGCTGAAGGGAACGGTCACGCTCACGGCCGGGCTCGGCGGGATGGGCGGGGCGCAGCCGCTGGCCGTGACCATGAACGAAGGGGCCTGTCTGGCCATCGAGGTCGACCCCGCCCGCGCCGAGCGGCGCCAGAAGGCGGGCTATGTCGACGAGATGACCGACGACCTGGATGAGGCCGTCGGCAAGGTGGATGCCTGGCGGCAGGCCGGCGAGGCGCGCTCTATCGCCCTGATCGCCAACGCGGCCGACGTGGAACCCGAGCTGGTGCGCAGGGGCTGGCACCCCGATCTCGTCACTGACCAGACATCTGCCCACGACCCATTGGGCGGGTACGTGCCGGGAGGCATCGGGCTGTTAGAAGCGCGCAAGCTGCGCGAGCGCGACCCCGCGTCGTACACCGAACGATCCATGCAGTCCATGGCGGCGCACGTGAGGGCGATGCTCGCCTTCCAGGCATCGGGCTCTGTCGCCTTCGACTACGGCAACAACATCCGCAGCTTCGCGAAGGAAGCGGGCGTCGAGGACGCCTTCGACTTCCCCGGCTTCGTGCCGGCCTTCATCCGGCCGCTGTTCTGCGAAGGGAAGGGACCCTTCCGATGGGCCGCCCTGTCGGGCGACGCGGATGACATCCTGAAGACCGATGCGGCCCTGGCCGCGCTCTTTCCGGAGGACGCCAGCCTGCACCGATGGCTGCGCCTGGCCGAGCAGAAAGTGCCCTTCCAGGGCCTGCCGGCCCGGATCTGCTGGCTCGGCTACGGGGAGCGGGCGCGCGCCGGGCTGCGGATCAACGAGATGGTGGCGTCCGGGGAGCTTGCCGCGCCGATCGTGATCGGGCGGGATCACCTGGACGCCGGCTCCGTCGCCAGCCCCTATCGGGAGACGGAGGGCATGCGCGACGGGTCGGATGCGATCGCCGACTGGCCGATCCTGAACGCACTGCTGAACACGGCCGCCGGCGCCACCTGGGTGAGCTTCCATCACGGCGGTGGCGTGGGGATTGGCTACTCACTCCATGCCGGGATGGTCGTCGTCGCCGATGGCACGCCGGAGGCTGCCGCTCGCCTGGAGCGCGTCCTGACCACCGACCCCGGCATGGGCGTCATCCGTCACGCCGACGCCGGGTACGAGCGCGCGGTGGAGGTCGCGCGGGAGCGAGGCGTGCGGGTGCCGATGCAGGCAGATGAGCTGGGCTGAAGACGTCCTGAGGGGCTAGACGACCAGCTCCGGCCTCAGGTCATCCACGCTGGCCGAGCCGGCCAGCGCCATCACGTGCTCGAGCTCGCGGGTGAGGATGTCGAGCACACGGCCAACACCGGCCTCGCCGTCGACGGCCAGTCCCCACAGGATGGGGCGCCCGATCCCGACGGCCGAGGCGCCCAGCGCGAGCGCCATCAGTGCATCGGTTCCCCGGCGCACCCCGCCATCGAACAGGATCGGCCCACGGCCGGCGACAGCGTCAACCACGGCCGGCAGCGCATCCAGGCTGGCGATGGCGCCGTCCAGCTGCCGGCCACCGTGGTTGCTGACCTGCACGGCCGCCGCGCCGCGCTCGAACGCCTCGCGCGCATCGTCCGGATGCAGCACGCCCTTGACGATCACCGGCAGCCCGAAGCTGGTGAGCCACTCCAGGTCGGGCCATGTGACGCTCTCGACGAAGCTCTGCTCGGCGGCATCGTCGAGCGAGCTCTCGGCGGCGATCGCCACGTTCGGCACGGAAACGTCGAACGGCAGCTCGAAGCCGACCCGGATGTCACGCTCGCGCTGGCCGAGCCGCTGCAGGTCGACGGTCATCACCAGCGCCTCGTAGCCGGTAGCCACTGCCCGCTCGATCAGGGCGCGCCGCGCGCCGGGATCGGCCAGCAGGTAGACCTGGAACCAGCGCGGGCCGCCGACCGCTGCCACCTCTGCCATATCGGTGCTGGCCGAGGTGGAGAGGGTCATCGTCACGTCTCGAGCGGCTGTCGCCCGGGCCGTCGCCAGCTCGCCGTCCGGATGCGCAAGCCGGTGCAAGGCGGTCGGGCAGGTGAAGAGGGGCGACGGCCATCGGCGCCCGAGGATGGTGACCGAGGTGTCGATGACGCTGGTGTCGGTCATGACCCGCGGCAGGAGGTGGCGGCGCGAGAAGGCCGCCCGGTTGTCGCGCAGCGTCCGCTCGTCGAACGAGCCGCTCAGGTAGTACGAGCGCGCCTGCTCGGAGAGCCGCTCCAGGGCGGCACGCTCGTAATCGTGGATGTTCAGGAGGGTCGGATCATCGACCTTCGGCGGCTCGAATCCGGCCTTCGGCGCCTCGCGCGGGACGGGCAGGCCGGGCCGATCGGACATGCGGCCGAGGATACCGGCCGCGTAGCATCGCCGTCATGACCTTCGATCCCGAAACGCCGCTCCCCGGGGCGCCCGATCCGTGGGGATCGTCGACCATGCCGGAAACACGGAAAGGCCCGCCGTACGCGATGACCGAGATGATCGCCGCCGAGCCGGCGCTGGCCGAGCGGCTTGCGGCGCGCCTCGGCTCCGATCCGGTCGTCCAGCAGGTGGCGGCGTCCGTACGCTCGACCGCCGATGCCGGCGCACCGGTCATCACCACCGGCTGCGGCACCAGCGAGCACGCTGCCATGGTCATCGCCGGCCTGCTGCGGGCCGCCCTGCGTGACGCGGGTGCTCCTGAACCCTGGATTGCCAGTGTCCAGGCCTTCGAGCTGGCGGGCCGGCCGCCCGCCCGCGGGCGGTGGGGGGCGTTCTCGCAGGCGGGGGGCAGGTCGCCCACCAACGACGCGCTCGGGGCGTCTGCTGCCGCCGGCGCCCAGACCGCCCTGGTCACGGTCAGCGACCGCTCACCGGGCGCTGCCATCGCGCAGTCGGTGATCACGACCGATGAGCAGGACCAGAGCTGGTGCCACACCGTCGGCTACCTCTCTCCGATCGTCGCGGGCGCCTGCCTGGCCGAAGCCATCCGCGGCGAGACACTCGACCCGGCGTCAGTGCGCGCGCTGGTTGACGCCTCGGACGACGCACCGGGCGCCGAGGCGATTGCAGCATCCTTCGGCAGCTGCAACCGACTGCTGGTCGTCGGCTCCGGCCTCGATTACCCGGCCGCACGTGAGCTTGCGCTGAAGATCGAGGAGGGCGTGCATCTGCCCGCGGTCGCCCACCATTTGGAGACAATCCGGCACGGTCACCTGGCGGCCGCCGACGAGCGCACCGGCCTCGTCGCGCTGCTGACTGATGCGGAGGGCCGCGGCGCGACCCTCGTGGAGCGCGCGAACGCCGTGCTTCGATCGGCCGCTGCCCTGGGCATGCCTGCGGGAGCCATTCTGGCGGCGGACCTCGGCGATGACGTGCCCAGCGAGCTGACGCCTGCCGGCCGGGTGGCGGTCACGATGACCGATCGTATGCCGCGGAGCATCGCCGCCGCGCTCGGAGTGGCCCGACCCCTGCAGCTCGTGGCCGAGCGGCTGGCGCGGGCGCGCGGCGTGAACCCCGACAGCATCGGGCGCGATGACCCACGGCAGGCCGCCGCAGCCGACGCCTGACGTCCTGGGGCGAGACTTGCGGGGCTAACATCCGGACGTGGCCAGCCTGATCGAGTGCGTGCCGAATTTCTCGGAGGGGCGCCGACCGGAGGTGCTGGACGAGATCGTCCAGGCTATCGGCCAGATCGACGGCGTCACCATGCTGGACCACTCCCGGGACGAGACGCACAACCGCAGTGTCGTGACGTTCGCCGGCGCCGCCGAGCCGGTGGTTCGTGGCGCCACCGCGGCGGTTGGGCGTGCCATCCAGCTCATCGACATGGAGCGCCACAGCGGAGCGCATCCGCGCATCGGGGCGGTGGATGTGATCCCCTTCGTGCCCCTCGGAGCGACGCGCATCGAGGAGTGCGTCGACCTGGCGCGACGCTTTGGCGAGCAGATCGCGAAGCTCTTCGACCTGCCTGTCTACCTGTACGGCGAGGCCGCGCTGCGGCCGGAACGCCGCCGGCTGGCCGACGTGCGCCGCGGACAGTACGAGGCCCTGAAGGCGGAGCTCGGCATCAACCCGGAGCGTGACCCGGACTTCGGCCCCAGCCATCTCCATCCTCGCGGCGGGGCGGTGGCGGTGGGCGCTCGCAAGCCGCTGATCGCGTTCAACGTGAACCTGGTGACCGATGACCTGGCCGTAGCCAAGCGCATCGCCCACACCATCCGCGAGTCGTCCGGCGGGCTGCCCGCTGTCCAGGCCATGGGCGTGCTGCTCGAGAACCCCGGCGAGCCACGGCACGCGCAGGTGAGCATGAACCTGGTCGACTGGGAGAAGACCGGCATCAGTCGCGTCGTCCGCGAGATCCGAGTGCTGGCGCGCGAGGCGGGAACCGATATCCACCATTGCGAGCTGATCGGCCTGGCCCCCACCGGCGCCCTCCTTGAGGTGGCGGCCGATGCGCTGGGGCTGCGCGGCTTCTCGCAGGACCAGGCCCTGGAGCTGCGCCTCGCCCGCGAGCGCTGACAGGCCTCCCTCGATCGGCGGCTAGAATCGCGGCCCATGGCCAGCATCCGCGACGACCTTCGCGCCGCCATTGCCGATGCGCGCGATCGCGCCATCGCAGCCGGCGAGCTCAAGCTGCCCGATGGGGCCAGCCTGCCGCCGGTCGGCCTCGAGCGCCCCTCGCGGCCGGAGCACGGCGACTTCGCCACCAATGCCGCCATGCAGCTCGCTCCGCTGGTCCGCGCCGCTCCGATGCAGATCGCAGAGGTCCTGCGCGCGCGGCTCGGAACGCCGCCGGGCGTGCTGGCCAGCAGCGTGGCCGCTCCAGGGTTTCTCAACCTGCAGCTCGATCCGGCGTGGGTCGCCTCCCAGGTGGGCGTGATCCGCGACCAGGGCCCGGAATTCGGCGCGGTTCGGGTGCCGGAGCCGCATCGGATCAACGTCGAGTTCGTGAGCGCCAACCCGACCGGGCCGTTGACAGTTGGCAACGCGCGGGGAGCCTTCGTGGGCGACCTGCTGAGCCGAGTGCTGGAGGCGGTCGGTCACCAGGTCACGCGCGAGTACTACTTCAACGACTTCAACGCCCAGGTCCGCAACCTGGGCCTGTCGGTGGCCGCTCGGCGCAATGGGACGGAGGTGCCCGAAGACGGGTACCACGGCGAATACGTTGGCGAGCTGGCGGCCAGCGTGCCGGACGACGTGTGGGCGACGGCCCACGCTGAAGGGACCGATCCGGGCGAGGTGCTGGGGCGCTGGGCCTCCGAGCAGGTGCGCGCCGGCATCGAGGCCAGCCTGGCAGCCCTGGGCGTCCGCTTCGACGTCTGGAAGACTGAGGGCGCCCTGCACGACGAGGGCTGGGTGCCCCGCGCGCTGGACCAGCTGCGGGCCACGGGCAATATCTACGAAGCCGATGGCGCCACCTGGTTCGGCGCCAAGAAGTACGGCGACGAGAAGGACCGCGTCGTGATCCGCAGCAACGGCCAGCCGACCTACTTCGCGTCGGACATCGGCTACCTGGCGGAGAAGTTCAGCCGCGGTTTCGACGAGCTGATCTACCTGTGGGGCGAGGACCACCACGGCACCGTGGCGCGCAATCGTGCCGCCGCCCAGGCGCTTGGCTTCCGCCCCGAGAATGTGAATTACCTGCTGATGGCCTGGGTCCGCTTCGTCCGTGACGGGGAGGAGATCGGCATGAGCAAGCGGGCCGGTGAGTTCATCAGCCTTGACGAGCTGCTGAGCGAGATCGGGCCCGATGCCGCGCGGTGGTTCTTCGGCTCACGGGCGCCGAGCACCGGCATCGACTTCGACATCGAGCTGGCGAAGCGGCAGAGCGCCGAGAATCCGGTGTACTACGTGCAATACGCCCACGCCCGTGCCTGCTCGATCATGCGAAACGCGTCCGCGGCGAGTGTCGAGGCGGACGCTTCAGAGGCGGCCACGCTCCTCCACCACCCGGCGGAGCAGGGGCTCATTCGACACCTCCTTGACCTGCCCGACGTGGTTGCAGGCTCCGCTGCGCGCCGTGAGACGCACGACCTGACCCGCTACCTGCTCGAGGTCGCCCAGCTGTTCAGCCAGTTCTACCGAGACTGCCGCGTCCTGGCCGATGAACCTGCCGAGCTGCCGCTCTCGCGAGCGCGGCTGGCGCTGACCGATGCCACTCGCCAGGTGGTGGCCAACGGCCTAGGGCTGCTCGGAATCTCCGCGCCGCAGTCGATGTAGGTCTCTACACGCCAAGGGCTGCCCGCAGGGCTGCGAGCGTTCCCGATGACGAGGCGTGCAGCACCAGCCGCTCGGTACGGCCGGTGGCCCGCAGGTCCGTTGCAAACGGCAGCTCTGCCGAGAGGAGGGCGTGGGCATCGTCGAATTCGTTCGCCTCTGACGCCGCGTCCCAGGTGAGCCGCAGGGACATCGCCCACGCGCCGTCGGGTCCGCGCGCCACGGACAGCCGGTCCCCGCCCCAGCCGGCAGCGGCTGACTGCGCGGCGTCGGTTGGCACGCCCAGCTCGCCTAGCCAGATGCCGAGCATCGCCTCGCCGAGGGTGCTCGACTCGACGTCCTCCCAGCCTGTGCCCATGCGGCTCGCCAGCCGGGGATCGGCCACTGCCAGCGGTCGCTCAGCGGCTTCGTACTTCTCGGGGTGCAGGACCTGCTCGGTCGAGGCTGGCGGTTCATCGTAGGCGGCGTCGACCGCTTGCCAGCCGCCGGATGCCCACAGCTGAGTGACCCAACTCGCACCGGCGAGGTACGGGAACTCGAGCTGCCGGATCATCCAGTGCGGCACGCCGCTGGTGTCCGGGACCGGCGTGGCGCCGACCTCTGCCAGCTCCTCCGGCGTGAGGTTCTGGAACGCCCACTCGAACATCGAGACCACCGCGTCACCCTCCTGGAGCGCCAGAAAGGCCATGGCCTCGTCGTCGTCCTCCGACTGCGCGCCATGCGTCTCTCCGGTGTCGAAGGCCTCGTCCTGCATCGCGTGGGTGAACTCGTGGGCGTAGGTGATCTGCGCCTCGGGCGTCAGTCCGGCATCGGTGACGACCACCATCCGCCGATCCTCGAAGTCGTAGAAGCCAAGCACCTGGCCGGCCAGGAGCTGCTCGGTCAGATCGCGAATATCCTGCTGTTCGCCCAGCAGGCCCATCGCCCGCAGCGTGAGGTTGTCGTCGGCCAGCTGCGACGGGGTCCACTCCTCGTCGAGCAACGCGCGCAGCTCGCCCGCCAGCTGGTTGCGGGTGATCACGTCGGGCTGGCGGATGTCCGGCTGACGCAGGCCACGCAGTGCTGAAACCTGGTTCTCGATACGCCTGAAGACGGCGACCACGTCGCCCGACGGCGAAGCGGTGGGTTCCGCTGCGGACGCCGATGCCGAGGCCGTCGTTGGGCTGGGGGTGGGGCCAGCCGCGACCGGGGGTCCCATCGTGCGCACGGCAACGATGGCGACGATGGCCAGGGTCAGGAGCGCCGTCGCAATGACGGCGAGAAGACGAGGCAGCGAGGTCATCGGCGCAATTCTGTCATCGGCTCAAACCGCTGGCAGTGAAGGTTCAGGTTTCTTAAGCCGGCCCGATGTTTGAGATTCACATCGGGCAGATACCGTTCACGATGCGAGTTGGAGATCCAGTTGGGTTTCTACCTCCACCCTCCCTCCTTCGAGAGCCGGTGTCATTGGGCGGGCACCGGCTCTCGTGCTGTCTGCCGTAAACTCACCGCACCGATGGAGATCACCTGGTACGGCCGTGCCTGCTTCCGCCTGAAGGGCCGCGAGTCAACGGTCATCGCGGACCCTTGCCCGCCGGCCACCGGCTTCGTGGCCGGCAAGCACGACGTCGACCTGCTGACCATCTCGCACGCTCACACCGACCACGCGTACACGCGTTCGATCACCGCGGGGCTGACGCTGACGCGCCCGGGCGAGTACGAGTACCACGGGGTGCTGGTGACCGGCGTCCGCACCTTCCACGACGGACAGCGCGGCGCCGAACGTGGCGAGAACGTGGTCTTCGCCTACGAGATCGACGGCGTGCACATCGCCCACCTGGGCGACCTGGGACACCTGCTGAGCGAGGACCAACTGGCCGAGCTGGGGCCCGTCGACGTGCTACTGGTGCCGGCCGGCGGTCAGTTCACGATCTCGCCGCCGGAAGCTGCCGAGGTGGTGGCGCAGGTCAGCCCGAAGCTGGTGATCCCGATGCACTACTCGACCGACGGTGCCTCCAAGGACCTTCTCGGCCCCGAGCGCTTCGTGCACGAGATGGGAATGGGTGAGCCGGCGCGCCAGCCGAAGGCAGTGATCACGCCCTCGTCCTTGCCGGACGAGTCGCAGGTCGTACTCCTGGAGGCGCGCGGCAGAACGGGCTGATAGTCGCCTTCGGTACTGCCCGGGTACTGCCAACGTTGCCCCTGCGCAACGCAACGGCGCGCCCACTAGGACAGCAGACCCCACCTCACGTCATCCGACCGACATGTCATCTGTCCATTGGTACTGGTTTCCTTAGTACTGCCCAGTTATTCTGCGGCTCCCAGTCGAGGACTGGGTAGGCGCAGGCTACCCGCGCCGAAGCGACAAAACAGGGGAGCTGGACACCCAAAGGAGACCGGAAGATCGTGAGTAAGCAGACTCGGTGGACAGGCAGAGGCCTGCGACCATTGGCGTCACTCGCCGCCGCAGCGCTGGTGCTGGGCCTTGCCGGCACGGCGCTCGCCGCGGATCCCGTCTACGCGACGGTGACGGGCTATGCGCCGGCGACTGAGGACAACAATCATCCCGAGACATGGGGCGACAACTGCGAGACAGCCGCTGGCGTCAGTGGTGTTGACTCGTGGGTGCTTCCCGCGCTGGGCGCAGGCGAGGAGTACAGCCTGGTCGTCGTGAAGGCCGGTTCGGAATCGAGCGACGGCAACAACACACTCTTCGAGAACCCGAGTGCCGGCGAGACCGTGTGGGCCGATTCGAACGAAAACGGCATCTTCGATGTCGGTGGCCAGGATGGCGACAAGCAGATCAGCCACGTCATCGTCTGCACCGGCGCGGCCGAGGGTGACAACGCCAGCCTGAACATCCGCAAGGAGGACGAGGGCGGCAACCCGCTGGCGGGCGCCGTCTTCACCGTCGAAGGCATGGAAGGCACCTTCACCACTGGTGAAAACGGCAAGTTCTGCATCACAGGCCTGGCCGAGGACTCACAGTGGCTGGTCACCGAGATCCAGGCGCCGCCGGGCTACCAGCTCGCCGACCCGGCCTCGCAACTCGTCGAGGTCGACAACGACGGCGACTGCGACAGTCCCAGCGCTACGTTCGTCAACCTGCTCTCAGAAGCGACCCCGGCTCCCACTCCGGAGCAGACCCCGGCGGGCGCTACCCCCGAGCAGACCCCGGCGCAGACCCCTGAGGGGTCCGTCGCCGGCGGCACCGGCACGCCGGCGCCGAGCCAGCCGGACACCGCCATGGGCGCGCAGGGTGGCCCGAGCCCGATCCCGACGATCGCGTTCGCGCTGATCCTGGTCGCCGCCCTTGGCACCCTGGCCTGGGCGAACGTCAAGTCCGCGCGGAGCCGCGCATAGGGATCGACCGGCTGATCCGGTCTCCAAGGAAAGGCCCCCGGGTTCCGGGGGCCTTTTCCTATCCCTCATCGTTCCCGACGCGAGCCGCTGTTCTTCGGACCGCGTGCTGTTCGGGTCCGCGCCGGCAGTACCAGGCGCGGGCTACAGCGGTACCAGCCGGAGTACCAGGTGCCTCGTTGTCACAAGTCAACACCTAGCGGACTCACGACCTCACCAGACCTCATCAGAGCGCTTTTCGGAGTCAAATAGAGGGGTACCAAAGTACCGGGACCCCTGCAATACTCGCCGCCCGCTCAGCCGATGAGCGGGCGTACCAACTGAACACGAGGCCTGCGGATCGGACCGGCGTAGCTGCCCTACCGTCCCCCGATTCGGACGCGTCCATGGCGACGGTCCCGGCCTCAGACCGAATCCATGACGCTTCATCGGATCCACCAAAACCCGGTCGGGAGCAGACGATCGACCAAGGTGCCAAGGGGGCATCCATCAATGTCGCACCGAGCAAGTCCCTCCCGCGCCCTGCCCATCATCGTGGCGTTCCTGCTGAACGTGGTCGCCGGGCCGCTGGCCCCGGTCACGCAGCTGGCATCCGCCCCGGTGATGGCCCTTTCCGGATCCAGCTTCAACGCGCTGGACGGCAACCTCGTCGACGACGGGGCAGACGAGACCGATTGGTGTACGCCAGCGCCGAACCTGGCGAGCGGCATCGACTCACCCAGTGGGTCGAACGACACCTCATTCGCCAGTAACAACAACAAGGAGGACAGCAACGTCCCGACCCTCTCGCAGGGGACCATCCCGAACAACAAGGATGACCTGCTGCGCGAGTACGTCGCCAGCGAGACGATCGGCGAGGACCTCTTCGTCTACCTCGCCTGGATCCGAGCCGACTCGACTGGCACCAGCACCATCGACTTCGAGTTCAACCAGTCCGACCAGGTCAGCTCGAACGGCGTGACCAAGGTGCGGACCGAGGGCGACCTGCTGGTCACCTTCGACTTCCAGGCCAACCCCGGCTCGCAGGGCGGCTATGAAGTCGTCCTGACGCTCCGCACGTGGGACAACGACGCGGTCGACAACCCCGATCCGACCAGCTCGCCGGCCAACACCGGTCGCTGGGTCAATCCTGTCAACCTCGTCACCAGTGGCCTGGCCGAGGGATCGGTCAATGACGGCACCGTCAGCGACTGTGTCGCCAACCCCAACGTCGACCTGCCGGAAGCAACGTTCGGCGAGGCGATCCTCAACCTGAGCGATATCCTGGGCGGCGACTGCGAGGCCTTCGGCAGCATCTTCACCAAGAGCCGCTCGTCGAACTCGTTCAGCGCCGACCTGAAGGACCGCATCAACCCGCTGCCGGTCGACCTGTCGACCTGTGGCCAGCTCACCATCCTCAAGGACGATGAGAACGGCGATCCGCTGGGCGGCGCCACGTTCAGCATCACCCCCAACCCGTTCACCGGCTCAGGCTCGCTCAGCGTGACGGACGACGCCGGCGCCGACGACGACGCGGCGGACGGCGTCATCCACCTGTCGGGCGTGGAGCCGGACGACTACGAGGTCTGTGAGACCGGTGCGCCCGACGGCTACATCATCGACACGGACTGCCAGACCCTGACCGTGGCCCAGAACGGCTCCGCCCAGTTCGGTCCGTTCGTGAACGGCCTCGGCGACATCAGCTGGGTCAAGCGCGATGAGCAGACCAACGCCAAGATCGGTGGCGCCACCTTCACCCTCGAGGGAATCGACGGCGCAGCTGACGGCTTCGGCCCGATCACCGTCGTTGACAGTGGCACGAACGACGAGGACCCCGATGCCGGCGAGCTGCTGGTCACCGGCCTGCTCCTCGGCACCTACCTCATCACCGAGACCGTGGCGCCCGATGGCTACGACCTGCCGGCTGACCCCGACCAGGAAGTGGTCCTGAATGGCGAGACGGCATCGGCTGCCAACCCGTTCCTCGATCCGCCCCAGGCGGACGCGAGCATCACCAAGGATGCCGTTCTGAGCCCCATCGTGGCCGGCGAGACCGCCAGCTTCGACATCGTGGTATCGGCCGGCGGCACCGGGACGTCCGAGGACGTCACGCTCACCGACCTAAACGAGACGGATCACACCTGGACGGTGTCTGGCCCCAACAGCGGAGACTGTGCCGACCTGAGCATCGCGCCGGGAGAGACCCTTTCCTGCGATTTCGGTGACATCGCCAACGGCGGGTCTCGGGAGATCACCATCTCGATGACCAGCGACGAAGCCGACTGCGAGCTCGGCATCGCCAACACCGCGACGGTGAGCTCGAGCAACGACCACGACGGGTCAAACAACGAGGACAGCGCTTCCATCAGCGTGCTCTGCCCGAATCCCGGCGTGGTCAAGGACGCCGTGGTCACGCCGATCGTCTTCGGTGACGACGCGGTCTTCACCGTGACGGTCACCGCGGGCGGCTCCGGTCCGGCCACGAACGTCGTGCTCTCGGATCTCAACGACACCGGCCATGACTGGACGGTGAGCGGTGCAAACGCTGCCGCCTGCGCGGATCTGACCGTCGCCGACGGTGAGACCCTCACCTGCACGTGGGCCCAGATCCCGGCCGGCGAATCGCGAAGCATCACGATCACGCTGACCAGTGGAGAGTCGGACTGCGAGCTCGGCATCGAGAACACCGCGTCGATCGAGGCCGATGCTGACGTCGACGAGTCGAACAACTCGGACAGCGCGCACATCGCGGTCCTGTGCCCGAACCCGGGCGTGACCAAGGACGCTGTCCTCAGCCCGATCGATGCCGGTGACGACGCGAGCTTCACCATCGTGGTGAGCGCGAGTGGCACCGGGGACTCGGAGAACGTGGTCCTCACCGACACCAACGGGACATCGCATGCATGGACGATCTCCGGTGCCAACGCCGGCGCGTGCGCGGACCTGTCCGTGGACCCGGGCGAGGATCTCTCCTGTGACTTCGGCACGATTCCGAACGGCCAGTCCCGCACGGTGACCATCACCATGGAATCCGACGCGGACGACTGCGCCAACGGGATCGAGAACACCGCGTCGATCGAGGCCGATGCCGACACGGACGAGTCGAACAACTCGGACAGCGCGAGCATCGAGGTCGATTGCCCGGACATCGTGGTCGACAAGACCGGTTCGGGTACGGTGAACGCCACCGACGCGATCTTCTTCGAGATCACGGTGACGAACGCCGGCGACGGTGACGCGTACGACTTCGCGTTCAACGACACGCTGCCGGACGTCCAGAACGGCTGGACCCTGGCCAGCTTCGACAACCCGCCCGCCTCGTGCGCGCTCAACGGGCTTGCCCTGAGCTGCAGTGTTGCGGACGGCATCTTCGGGGCGGGCGACAGCTTCACCGTCCGCGTTGAGGCGACCTCGGCCCCCGCCGACTGCGGCGATCTGCCGAACAGCGCCTCGGCATCGGCTTCGAACGAGGCCGACGAGGACCTCGGCAACAACTCGGACGACCACACCATCGTGGTCCAGTGTCCGGACCTGTCTGCGGCGAAGGATGCCGATGATGATGTCGTGTCCGCCGGTGAGCCCATCGGCTTCACAATCACCATCTCGAATTCCGGCGCGGCCGGCACGGGTTCCGCCTACGACGTGCAGCTGGCCGACCTGCTGCCCGCCGGAAGCGACCTCGACTGGTCCGAGGATCCGGACAGCGCCGACTGCCAGATCACCGGATCGGTGGGAGCGGAGACGCTGGAGTGCAGCTTCGGCGACCTCGCACCGGGCGATTCGGTCAGCGTCCACGTCGTGAGCGACACGACGCAGCTGGACTGCGCGACCTTCCCCAACGTGGCATCGCTCACGAGCGACAACCATCCGGAGCTGAACCCGAGCGCCGACACGACCGTCGAGTGCGCGGGCCTGAACATCAGCAAGCTTGCTGACAATGGCACGATCGTCGCCGGCGACATCGCCAGCTACACGGTCGTGGTCTGGAATGCGCTCGAGCCGGGCGGCACGGCGCTGAACGCGTCGTGGTCCGACGAGCTGCCGCACGGCGTCAGCTGGAGCATCGAGCTGCTGAACCCCGACGGTGACGATACCTGCGCGAGCAGCATCGACTCCGACGGCAACCAGTCGGCGTCGTGCCAGTTCGGCGACCTTGCGCCGTCGAGCATGGCCGACGGAAAGGTCATCGAGATCTCCGGCCGAACCGATCGCGAGGATTGCGGCCAGCTGGACAACACCGCGTTCGCCTTCGCGGACAACGCGGACACCGTCCAGGCGTCTGCCTCGATCCACGTGAACTGCCCGACCGTGGCAATCGTCAAGGTCAACGACCAGCCGGATCCGGTCCTGCCGGGCACGGTGGTGAGCTACACCCTGACCGTCACCGTGAGTGACAGCCAGGCATCCGACGTCGTCGTCACAGACTCGCTGCCGTCTGGGCTCGATGCCCCGACCAGCATCAGCGACGGCGGAACCTACGATGCGAACACCGGCACGATCTCCTGGGAGCTTGGCGACCTGGATCCGGGCAGCTACCCGCTGACCTACCAGGCCGCGGTCAGCCTCGACGCCGAGCACGGCGATGAGCTGGTCAACCTCGCGGTTGTCACCAGCCCCGACAGCCAGTGCCCGGATGTGCAGAACCTGGCCGACGAGTGCGATGACGACTCGATCGTCACCGTTCGCGTCCCGACCCTGGTCATCGACAAGTCAGCTGACACTGAGGTGGTCCACTTCGTGTTCGACGCCGATGGGAACGTCCTGTCCGTCGATCCGGAGCAGGTCACCTGGACGCTGACCTATACCCTCGCCAACGGGCCGGTCACCGACGCGGTGATCACCGACCCGCTGCCCGACTTCCTCGTCTTCGTCAGCGCCAGCGATGGCGGTGTCTACGACCCGGCGACGGGCATCATCAGCTGGGAGCTCGGCGACCTGACGGTTGACGGGAGCGACAGGGTCTCGTTCGTGACGACGGTCGATCCGGACGCGCCGGAGACCGATCCTATCCTGAACGTGGCGACGATCGACTCGAACGAGACCCAGCCCGATGATGGTGAGGACTCGATCACCGTGACCTCGGAGAGCGAGCTGGGCGGCAACCCGACCCCGAAGCCCTCCGTGCCGAACACGGCCCTCGTCTTCGGACCGGCTGGCGAGCCCGTCTCGATCCCGCTCGAGCTGCTGGGCCTCGTCTTCATCGGCTCGCTTGGAGCCCTGGCATTCGCCAACGTCCGAGCCACGCGGCGGCGCCGCTGAGCCGACGATCCTGCACCGATGGGCCGGCGACAGGCCGGCTCATCGGTCAATCATCCAGCCCCCCTGGCAGGGACGGGGTAGAGGTTCGCCTCTACCCCGTCCTCTGATTTCGGGCAGCCCGATGCCTTCGGGATGCCTGTGTGAGTGGCGCTGGTTGCCGGGGTCAGTCAGCGCTGGAGGAGTCGCCCCTATTCGACCTCGAGGAATGCTGGGCGTCGCTCGCGCCCTTGCCAGAGTCCCCATCGGCATCGTCGGCCTGCGTCCGCTCGTCGGGATCCGGCTGGGCCGTCGCCCCAGGCTCAGTTGGCTCCGGCTGCGACGGCTGGGCGTCGGACGGATGGCTGGGCACGCTCTGCTCCTTCGGCTCTTGCTCGCCGTCATTGCCGACCGCTGGGTTGCCGCCCTGGAGGTTGCCGTTCTGCCGTGGGCCTCCGCCGTTCAGTGGACCGCCGGCACCGTGACCCGGTGCCGGGGTGTTCGGAGTCGCCGGACCCGGCGGGCCATCCGCCGTGGTCGCAGCCAGCGCGCGCTCCAAGCCGTGCCGAGCGGACTCGGGCGCGGTGAGCAGCAGCTCGGCCAGTCGATCGGCGTGTTCGTCGAGGGCGACCGCCGTTCCGAGGCCGCCGGTCATGCGGTCCAGCTCTGCCGCTGCCTGCTCCACCGCGGCCACGGCGGCGTCCACCTGGCTCCAGCGGGCGCCTTCCGCGAGCTTCTCGACCTCCTCGAGGCGCCCGGTGAGTGCGATCGCGGCCAGGTCGTCACGCAGGCCCGGCGGGACGATCTGCGCGCGGATCCCCTCGAGCTGCCGCTTGATGCCGTACAGCGCGTCACCAGGCAGGCTGTCCTGTGCGGCGGCCCCTACCGCGGTGACGCTCACCGCGGTCAGCAACGATGCGTACAGCACGCCGCGGCCCAGGACGCCCATCTCGCGGCGCGCCGTCCGCTCCGGCACACGCGCCGGCAGGAGTCCCTCGCGCGTGGCGACATAGCGGTTCACCACCCGCCCACGCAACCGCCGTCTGAAGAGCGGATCGGGCTTGATGCGCCGCAGGTGGCGCTCCACGCGGGCGGCGATGATCGGGTCGGTCGGTATCGGCGCCCCCCGCTCGAGTATGCGATCGAGCAGCGTCACCGGACCAGGTCACCCTCCGGCTGCAGGTGGCGGCGAAGGCTGGCGATGGCGCGGAACGTCAGGCCGCGGACCGTGCCGGCCCGGCGTCCCATGACCTCGGCGGCCTCCTCGGCGGACAGGCCGGCGGCGAAGCGGAGGGCCAGCGCCTCCTGCTGATCGGGCGTCAGGGTCGCGATCGCCTTGCGCAGCTCGCGGATCTCCTCGCCCCGGACGGTCAGCCGGTCGGGCGTCTCGTCGTGACCGGCGTCGTGCCGCTCGCCGAGTGGCTCGTCCGCGCGATCGCGACGGACGTGATCGATGACCGCGTTGCGCGCGATACGGAAGGCCCACGCCTCGAAGGGGCGCCCGCGCGCCCGGTAGCGCGGCAGGCTGGCCACGATCCGCTCGAAGACGAGCTGGGTCAGGTCCTCCGCATCCTCGCGGCTGTGGACGCGGAGCGCGACGTAGCGGTAGATCGGCCCCACCAGCGAGTCGTACAGGCGTCCCACCGCCTCCGCGTCTCCCGCCGTGGCCGCGACCGCCAGGTGCTCGATGGTGAGCGGCAGCTCCCCCGGCATCGGCGGCACCGCCGCCTCGAGTGCGCGTCGATGGTCAGCCTCACGCAGGGCCTGGGAAAGCACGGCATTCATGGGTCGCTCGCGCATCGCGGGGGCTCGGGCACCTTTCGATCGTGTGGGCAGCCGCACGTGGGCAGTTCGGCCAGCGCACGGTAGCACCCCAACGGTCGCTAGGCCAGAGGTTTGGTGACCAAAAGCAACGCGGCGGGCAGCGCCGCCAGATGACTAGATCAGGGCGAGTTCGCGGCCAACCTTCTCGAACGCGGCGAGGCAGGTCTCCAGCTCGTCGCGGCTGTGCTCCGCGGTGACGATGGTTCGCACGCGCGAGCGGTCGTCGGGCACGGTCGGATAGCCGATGCCCTGGGCGAACACGCCCTCCTCGAACAGGCGGTCGGACAGCTTCATGGCCAGCGCGCCGGAGCCGGCGATGACCGGCGTGATGGGGGTCTCGGATGACCCGATGTCGAAGCCCAGCCGCCCCAGGCCGGCCTTGAAGAAGCGCGTGTTCTCCCACAGCCGCTCGATCAGCTCGGGCTGGCTCTCCAGCACGTCGATTGCGGCCAGGCAGGCGGCCGCCACAGCCGGCGGATGGGACGTCGAGAAGAGGAATGGCCTCGCCCGATGCTCCAGCAGCGTCCGCAGCTTCGCCGGTCCCGCCACGTAGCCGCCGAGCACGCCGACCGCCTTCGACAACGTGCCGACCTGAACATGCACGCGTCCATGAAGGTCGAAGTGGTCGACCGTTCCACGGCCGTTGCGCCCCAGCACGCCCGAGCCGTGGGCGTCGTCGACGTACACGATGGCCTCCGCCTCCTCGGCGGCGGCCACGATGGCCGGCAGCTGGGCGATGTCGCCGTCCATGCTGAAGACGCCGTCACTGATCACGAGCACCGTCCGATCGGCGCCGCCCGGCGCGGAGCGGACCTCACGAAGGGCGGCGACCAGGGCGTCCATGTCGGCGTGCGGGAAGATCTTCTTCTCGGCCTTGGTAAGGCGGATGCCATCGATGATGCTCGCGTGGTTGAGGGCGTCGGACACGATGACGGCGCCCTCCGGCGCCAGGATCGGGATGACACCGGTGTTGCAGGTGAAGCCGGATTGGAAGGTGAGCGTCGCCTCCACGTGCTTGAAGCCGGCCAGCCGGGCCTCGAGCTCCTCGTGCAGGCTCATGGTGCCCGCGATGGTGCGCACCGCCCCCGAGCCGGCACCGAACCGCTCGACCGCCCTGATGGCCGCCTCGCGCAGGCGCGGGTGCGTGTTCAGGCCGAGGTAGTTGTTGCTCGACAGGGTGATGACCTCACGGCCGTCGATCACGCATCGGCTTCGCTGCTCCGACTGGACCACCCGCAGCTGGCGGAAGAGGCCCTTGGCCCGCAGGTCCTCGATCTCGGCCTCCAGGAACGCGAGCGGATCGCGCGAGCGAGCCCTCGCGGGGGCGGCGGCGGCAGTATCGGTCATGGCAGGAGGACCACCTTTCCAGCATGTCGCGAGGCAAGCAACCCAAAGCCCTGCTCCCAATCGGCAAGGTCAAGACGATGGGTGATGATGGGAGTCACGTCCAGGCCGGCTCGCAGAAGTGCCTGGGTCCGCTCCCACGAGTCGTAAATGAGGCGCCCGTAGATGCCGTACAGGCGCAGGCCCTTCTGGATGACCAGGTCGGAGAGGTCGAGCTGCACCGGCCGGCTGAAGATGCCGAGCAGGCTGATGCGGCCGCCTCGGGTCACCACCTGCAGGGCGCTGTCCATGGCGGCCGGCGATCCGCTCATCTCGAGGACGACGTCAACCCCGTCCCCACCGGTCGCCTCCATGACCTTGGGGACCATCTCCGGGTCACGCGCGTCGAAGACCAGGTCCGCGCCCATCCGCCGCGCGATCTCGAGGCGGTAGGGCTCGACATCGGTGGCGATCACCAATGGCGAGCCGGACGCCTTGGCGATGGCCATCGTGCACAGCCCGATCGGTCCGCAGCCGGTGACGGCCACGGTGCGCCCCTCGATCGGCTCGACGAAGACGGCGTGCACCGCATTGCCCATCGGCTCCTGCAAGGCCACCACCGCCGGATCCAGGCCGTTCGACTCGATGGCGTTGGCCTGCGGGATGACCATGTACTCGGCGAAGCCGCCGTCCACGTGCGCGCCGATCACCTTCAGGTTGCGGCACAGGTGCGGGTTCCCGCCGCGGCACTGGCTGCAGGTCCAGTCGACGATGTGGCTCTCGACGCCGACCAGGTCACCCTCTTGCACCCGATCGACTCCCGGACCCAGCGCTGCCACCCGGCCTGCCAGCTCGTGGCCCAGGATGACGGGCGGCTTCAGGATGTCGCGCGCCCACGGATCCCAGTTGTAGAGGTGGCTGTCCGTGCCGCAGATGCTGGCCGCCTCCATGCGCAACAGCACCTCGCCGGCACCGGGCGTGGGGATCGGCCGTTCGACGAGCTCGGCGCCCGGCTCGGGGCGCGTCTTGGCCAGCGCCCGCATGGTGCGGGTGGCGGTCGCCGTCATTCGCTGAGTATAGGAGCGGCCCGGCTCAATCCTCGACGAACCAGGCTCGCGCCGATGGTCGCAGCAGCGCAACCACCAGCACGGCACTGATCAGCAGGCCAAGCGGCACGGTCAGCGCATACCAGCCGTTGGCGGCTGCCGGCTCCATGCGGAACAGCGCGGGCGGCAGGCCCGCCAGCATCGGCACGGCCAGGGCGGCGATCCCGATTGCGAAACGATGGCCGATGCGCTTGCGCTGCATGACGACGGTGATCCCGAACAGGACGGCTGCCAGCTCGGCCATCATGAAGATACCCAGCAGGCTGAACGGCGCGCGCTCGCTGAAGTCGATGAAGGCGATGATCTGCGGAAGGAGGAGGCCCGTCCCGGCCAGGAGGGCGAAGGCCCAGACGAACCAGAGACGGACCGGCCAGGGAGCGGCGGTCCACATCGGGCGTCGATGCTACAGCCCCGGCGAGCTGCGCTCATACTCGCCCTGCGATGACGCCGTTCAGCGAGCTGTTCGAGACGAATCGGATCATCGTCCTGACCGTCTACGGTCAGGTCTTCTTCGTGCTCGGCCTGGCGATCGCCCTGCAGTCGCTCAAGCGCAGCACCCTGGCGCTCGCGCGGCCGCTGCCCTGGCTGGCCGCCTTCGGCATCGTCCACGGCTTCCACGAGTGGGGCTACCTGTTCGTCCCGATCCAGTCCGGCTGGCTGCCGCTGGAGGTGACCGAGGCGCTTCTCATCCTGCAGCTGGTGATCAAGGGTGCGTCGTTCGCCTTCCTGCTGCAGTTCGGCGTCGAGCTGCTGGCTGCGCTCACTCGCCAGCCGATCCTGCCGCGCCTGCGGCTGCTGCCGGCAGCTGCGTTCGTGGCCTGGGTGGGAGCCACGCTGGCCGTGTCGGCCGGATTGCCGGGCTACGTTCCCGACGCGGGCGCCTGGCTGCCCGAGGGGCGCATCGAGGAGGCACTTGCACGGGTCGGCGCACCGCTGGCCGTCGGCGACGTACTGGCGCGCTGGATGCTGGCGCTGCCCGGGTCGGCGCTCGCCGCCTGGGGGCTGCTGTCCAGCGCCGCAGCCGTCCGGACCGTGGCCAAGCCATCGGTCACGCTAGGCCTGCGGGCGGCCGCCGGCGCCTTCGCGGTCTACGCGGTCTTCGGTGGGCTGATCGGCCTGCCCGCTCCTTTCCCGCCGGCCTCCGTCCTGAATGGCAGCGCGCTGCTGGGCGCGATGGGGGTGCCGATCGAGGTCTTCCGATCGGCCACCGGCCTGGTGATCGCCGTTTCCATCATCGTGGCCCTGGACCTCTTCGAGCAGGAGACCGATCGTCAGCTGGCCGAGGCCCGCCGCCGGGACCTGCTGAGCCGCGAACGGGAGCGCATCGGCCGCGACCTGCATGACGGCATCATCCAGTCGATCTACGCCGCCGGCCTGCACCTGGACGAGGCGAGCGCCGCGCTGGAGCCAGCCGCCGAGGTACCGCGTGCCCGCATTCGCACCGTGCTGTCGGAGCTGGAGCGCATCAGCGGCGACATCCGGGCCACCATCTTCGACCTCCGCACCGCCAGCCTCGAGA
>CBFGSY010000021.1:0-20477 GCA_965651545.1 uncultured bacterium
CGCCAACCCAGCGCCGCCCCAGCCGCCAGGCGGCCGCCGCATCCGAGGACCCGCCGCCCAGGCCCGCAGCCACCGGGACTTGCTTCTCGAGCGCCAGGCACTCCAGCTCCGCCTCTCGTCCGAGACCCGCTCGCAGCCCGCGCCATGCAAGGTTTTCGCGGTCCAACGGCAGGGATCCAGCGACGTCGCCCTCCAGGCGCAGCCCGGAGCAGCCGGGCATCAGCAGCAGACGATCGGCCAGCTCGAGGAGCACCATCTCGGTCACCAGCTCGTGGTAGCCATCCTGGCGGCGGCCGACGACTGCCAGCGACAGGTTGAGCTTGGCCGGTGCCTCGAGGCGCAGCGGCGTCACGCCGCCTCCTCCAGTATCGGAGCCAACCGCTCCAACAGGCACCGCCACTCGTCGACGGATAGGGTCTGGGCGCGGCGCTGGGGATCGATGCCACAGGCTGCGAATGCCCGACCCAGCTCCTCACGACCGACGGGCAGCTCCCGGGCCAGCGCGTTGTGCAGCTGCTTGCGCCGCTGCCGGAAACCGGCCTGGACGAGGCGGTACAGCGTCTGACGTTCGGGACCCGGCGCGACGGCGGGATTGGATCGGCGTCTCAGCCTCAGCACCGCCGAATCCACCTTCGGCGCCGGCTCGAAGGCAGTGGACGGCACGCCCGTCACAACCTCGGCGTCGGCCACGTTCTGGGCGAAGACGGAGAGGTAGCTCATTTGGCCGGGCGGCGCGGCCACCCGCTCCGCTACCTCTGCCTGCAGCAGCAGGACGGCCAGGGTGGGCGGCCGCTCCCCCTCCAGGAAGGCATGCAGCAGCGGGCTGGTGATGTGGTATGGGATATTGGCCACCAGCTTGAAGTCGGCGCCCGGGAAGGCAGTGTCGGGGTCGATGGTCAGGGCATCGGCCTCCAACAGCTCGAAGGCGGGCACGCCACGCAGCTCGCCGCGAAGCCACTCCGCCAGGCGCGGGTCGAGCTCCACCGCCAAGACCGATGCCCCCGCCGCCAGCAGGCGCCGGGTCAGCACGCCCAGCCCCGGACCGATCTCGACGACGCGATCGCCCGGCTGCAGCTCGGCCGCCTGCACGATGGCATCCAGCGCGGCGGGATCGGTAAGGAAGTTCTGGCTGAGGCTGCGCCGCGGGCGCAGGCGCTCGGCAGTCAGCAGGCGCCGCAGCTGTCCGGGCGTGGGTGGGGTCAGCCGCTCCGGCGCGAGCGGGTCGCTCATGCGGCGAGCCAGGGCAGCGCCAGGTTGGGAATCGCTTCCAGCTCGGTCGAGGCCAGGTCGCCGGCCGCCAGCCGGAACGCGGCCGCGGCGCCGATCATCGCCCCATTGTCGGTGCACCATTCGGGACGAGGCACCAGCAGCGGCAGGCCGTGCGCGTCAAACCGGTCGCGCAGCGCCGCCCGCAGGGCGCGATTGGCGGCAACGCCGCCACCGAGGGCCACGGCCGCCACCCCCCGGTCGGTGGCCGCCGACACGGTCTTGCGCGCCAGCGCATCGACGACCGCTTCCTCGAAGGCGGCCGCCAGCCCGTCGACCGGTATGGGCTCCCCCCGCGCTCGGTAGCCCTCCACCTCGCGCAGCACGGCCGTCTTGAGGCCGGAGAAGCTGAAGTCATAGCGCCCATCGGTTCGGGCGCGCGGGAAGCGAAGCGCAGGCGTCGCGTTCTCGGCCGCCGCCGAGATGGCCGGACCGCCCGGATACCCCAGGCCCAGCAGGCGTCCGACCTTGTCGAATGCCTCGCCAGCCGCGTCATCGGCCGTCTGGCCAAGCAGCAGGTAACGTCCGTGATCCTCCACCTCGACCAGCTGCGTGTGCCCGCCGCTCACCACCAGGCAGAGGAGGGGAAACGGCGGTTCGGGCGGGAGTGGCTCCGTGGCGGCCACATCGGCCAGCCAGTTCGCGTAGATGTGGCCCTCGATGTGGTTCACCGCGACCAGCGGCAGCCCGGCGGCCGCCGCCAGGCTGCGCGCCACGTTCACCCCCACCAGCAGCGAGCCGATCAGGCCGGGCCCGTAGGTCACCGCCAGCGCATCCAGGTCGCTCAGCCCCACCCCGGCCTCGTCCAGCGCAGCGCGCAGGGTTGGAATCATCCAGCGCAGCTGCTGCCGAGCGGCAACCTCGGGCACGATGCCGCCGGTCTGGGCATGCAGGGCCACCTGGGTGGCGACCTGGTTGCTGACGATCCGCCGCCCGCCCACCACCACCGCCACGCCGGTCTCGTCGCAGCTCGTCTCGATGGCCAGGATGCGGGGCGCGCTCATGACTGCTGCCGTGCGCGCTCGCCGGCGATCAGGTCCTGCATGGACTGCCGTTGGAGATCGGGCGTGGTCATCACGAAGGCATCCTCGCCGTCGTCGGTGTAGTAGCGGACGCGGGTGCCGGCGATCGTGAAGCCGAAGCCGCGATACAGCTCCTGGGCGGCGACGTTGCTGACGCGCACCTCCAGCGTCATGCGCGACGCTCCGAGCTCACCGGCCATGTCGACCAGGCGCAGCAACAGCCGCCGGCCGACGCCCTGTCGGCGCCACGCAGGGTGAACGCCGAAGGTGGTGATGTGGGCTTCGTCGACCATCATCCAGAGGCCGGCGAAGCCGACCACTCGCTGTCCCTCCGGCTCGGCCACCCTGGCCACGATGTAGCGGGCCAGCCGGTTGCCGCGCAGCTCCTGCTCGAAGGCGTATGTCGGCCACGGCGTGCTGAAGCTGAGGCGCTCGATCTCCTGGACCTGCCCGACATCGTCGAGCTGCATCTCGTCGACCGTGACCTGCAGGCCGATGACCATGGTCAGCCGATGCCTCGCGGCGTTCGGACGTAGACCGGCTCGAGGCGGTCGAGATCGTCGCCCCCGGGATTGGACCGAAGCTGGGCCGATGCGGCCGCCGCCACCGCGGCAGCCGCCCTCAGCGGCTGGACCGATGCCTCCAGCTCGAAGGCCTCGGCCAGCTCGCCGGGCGCCACCAGGTTGCGTTCGGTCGCCGCCAGCTGGTCGCGGTCGACGACCCGCGGCTCCGGCTCGCCCCGAACGAGCAGGTACGCCTCGCGCGCGCCCGCCCGCGAGGCCGCACCCAGCGCATCCGGCTCGGAGGCCAGCCAGGCGACCAGGCTGGGCACCCCGACCATGGGACGGTCCAGGGCAAATGCGAGCCCCTTCGCAACGCTCATGCCGACTCGCAGGCCGGTGAACGAGCCCGGTCCGGTCCCGACGCCGATGCCGGCGACGTCGTGGAGGCCGCTGCCTGCGCGCTGGAGGGCCTCCAGCAGGCGCGGCAGCAGCTCGTGCGCCTGGCGCTGTGCCACGCTCCATCCGTCGACAACCAGCGGCGACCCGTCGGGGTCGGCGACCGCCACCGACAGGTCGGTGGAGGCCGAGTCGATGGCCAGGATCACCCGCCGCCACCCAGAGCGCCGGCCAGGCGGACGTGCGTCGGTCCGGTCGCCCGCCAGGCGAGGTGCCGGCAGCGATCCTCGCCCGGCACCGGCTCGATCGCGATCTCCAGCCGATCGTCAGGGAGCCAGCCGGCCAGCCGGTCGGCCCATTCGATGACCGCCACTCCGGCCGCCTGCCGCTCGTCGAGCAGCCCGGCCGCCATCGCCTCCTCCGGATCGGCCAGGCGATAGGCGTCGACATGGAAGAGACGCAGCCTGCCGTCGTGCTCATTCATCAGGACGAAGGTGGGGCTGTTCACCACGCTGGTGACGCCGAGCCCCTCGGCAACGCCCTTGGCGAGCTGGGTCTTGCCGGCCCCCAGCGGCCCGGTGAGGGCGACCACGCTGCCGGGCCGGGCGGCGCGGCCCAGGGCGCGGCCCAGCGCGCGGGTCTCGGCGGCGCTGCGCGTCTTGAGGTAGCCGGCCGGCACAACCGGCGTGGCTGCTCGTTCCACGACGGCAAGGATACGCAGGCTAGGCGCGCGGCACCGGCAGGGTGGCCTCCAGGTTGGCCATCGGCACGGGGGCCAGGCGCCCGTCCTCGAAGCGCACCAGGCCCATCCGGGTGGCGATGCCTGACGGCGTGGCGTGCAGGTCCTCGAGCTCGGCGACCAGCACGCCGGCACGCCCCTGGAATGGGCGCCGATGGGCCACCACCCGCTCACCGACGCGTGGCAGCGTGCGGCGGCCCGGGGCGAGCTCCGCGTCATACACGTACAGCAGCCCATCGGCGCCGAAGAGGCTGGCCATGTGACCGGCGTGCGCGCGGAACCAGGCGAAGCGCTGCGGGTCGATACCGACCTTGCCGAATCCCTCCAGCAGCAGGACCCCGAACGAGCCGCCCAGGCCGCCGACCTCGCGGCGCCGGCGCTGGATGGCCTCGAAGTCACGCAGCTCCTTGTCGAGCACGCCTCCGAGCACGATACCGGCCACGCCCATCGCGCGTGCGCGGGTCATCGTCTCGGCCGACGCGCGTGAGCCACCCACCACGATCTTGGCGGTGGCGCCGACGTCGATGGCGGCGGCCCTGAGCTCTTCCTCGGGCTCGTGCACAGCCACCACCAGCTCGCCATGGACCGCGGATCCGGTGCCGCCGACGCCACGCACCGCGACGCCGGGCACCTCGACGGCGATGGCCGCGGCATCGACGCTCCGAACGCGGCCACGCACGTGTCCGATCACCGGTTCCTCGGGGCCGAGCGGCGCGAGCAGCGCGCTTCCGTCGGCCCCCGACACGCCGAGGAGCAGCCCCGAGATGGGCGCGCGGACCTCGCGACCGTCCTCCGAGCGCGCGATCGGATCACCCTCCTCCAGCTGGCTGCCCGGTCGGGCGACCAGCAGACCCGCCACCTCCAGCGGAGAGCTGCGCAGCGGCCTGGCCAACGCAACCCGCAGCGGCGTTCCCGGCCGCCGGCTGTGGGCCAGCACCTCGTCGGGCGTGACCTCTGCGCCGGCGGCGACCGCCGCTACGGCGCCGCGCGGAATGCGAACCCGGTGCAGCGTCCCCTCGTTCATGCGCCGGCCCCTGCCGACGGTGCTGTCGGCTCACGCTGGAACGCGTCCCGCCAGCCGGCCAGCACAGCACGCCTGTCGTCGCTGCGACGCGGCAGGACGAGGGGGGCGTCGCGCGCGTCGAGCATCAAGCCCACCGCTCCGCCGGTCACGCTGGCATGCACCCGGCGGCCGTGGCGAGCGGCGCCGAGCGTTACTCCCTGGCCCAGCTCGACCTCAAGCTCGGCAACCTGCCCGCGGCCGAGCGGCAGGAGATGCAGCTGGCCGTGCCGGACCTCGACCGGCGAGGCGTCCGGCCAGCCGGTGCGATGGACGGCGACCCGCATCGCGACCTGGCCGGTGCGGCCACCGCGGCAGACCACGGCCGATCCAAGCGGTGCCAGCAAGTCGTCGCGCAGCACACCCATTCCCTCCCCGATCTCACTGTCCTCCAGCGCGCCGATCGGGGGGAGGGCCCCGGCGACGTCGATCGCCAGCTGCGTGATGCCCAGCGGCCGGACGCCGTCGAGCAGCAGCTGGGCCGCCTGCGAAGGTCGTGGGCTGGCGGCGATGGTCCGGCCGCAGCCGATCAGCAGATCGAGGCCCTCTGGCGCGCCATCGTCGCCGGCCGCCTGGGAGAGGAGGAACCGGGCGGCAGCATGCATGATCGCAAGCTCGTCATCGGTCTGGGGGACCGTCGCCGGCCGGGCGTGCAGGTTCTGCAGCGCGTCCGCCACCGCCAGCTCGTCGATCGCCAGCGGCAGTGTCCTTGCCAGCCGACCGGGTCCCCCGGAGACAACCAGGCTGCCGGCCGACAGGCCGCCGCCCGCGAAGACGCGGCTCTCGGCCGATCCGTCCTCATCGGCGATGACCCAGCTCAGGTAACGCGCTCCCAGGTCGATGCCGAGCACCCGCCGCATCGTGGAGCGCGACAGCTCGGAGATCGCCCTGCGGAATGAGACCGGCGTCAGCTGTCGAACGCCACCCGGCTCGACCATCTTCTGCAGCAGCTCCTCCAGCGCGTGGCGCAACGGCAGAGCGTTCTCCCCGCGTGGCGCCGGCCGTGGGTTGGGCACGGTTGAGATGGCACCGTCCTCGAAGAGGAGCGCCACCTCGGCCGCCATCTGCTCGCTTCCGGCCCAGATCACCGGCTGCGGCGAGCTGCCACGCGCGGCTGCCGCCAGGCCGGCCATCTCCAGCGCCTGGTCGGTGCGCGCGTCGTCGAAGCCTCCGGTCAGCAGCCACGCATCGACCTCGGCAGCCTGCAAGGCCGCAAGCCGCGCGCCCAGCGATCGTCCGTCATCGGCGGCCGCGGCCTCGACCACGGTCCAGCCGGCCGACTCGGCGGCCCGTCGCGCGGAGTCGCCCGACAGCTCGGCGGAGACCGCCGTCAATCCCAGCCGGCCCGCTCGCCGAGGGGTGTGGCAGGCGATGCGCGGCGCCGAGGCAACCAGGTCTGCCAGCCGCTCCGCCACACGGCGATCGGCCGCGCCGGACAGGCGGGCGACCAGCGCGGCGCGCAGCTCCTCCTCGCCCCAGGCCGTCGGCTGGGCAACCTGGCTGACGATCCGCCACCGACCGCGGCTGCGCGCGACCACGGCCGCCTTGGTCCACGTCGATCCGACGTCAACGAGCATCGAGAGCTCGGCCACGGACGGCAGCGGCTCGGGGGCCGTCGCGGCCGATCGCTCCGCCGTCATGGAATTATCCCCAGCCACTCGCCGAGCAGGAAGCCGATGCGATCGACCAGGAGCGCCAGCCTGCTCACCAGCAGGAATCCGAGCCAACCGCCGATGCCCCCCAGCAGCAGCCACCGGCCGGTGCCGGCGGCACTGGCCAGGAGCCGGCCACGGGGTGCGCCATGCAGGAAGGCGAGCAGCACCAGTGCGGTCACAGCGCCCGACAGGATGCCGTTCGTCAGGCCGGCCGTGTCGAGCCCGGGCGCAAGTGCCGCCGCGCCAACCTGCGGGAGGAGCGTGCCGACCACCGCTCCGCCCAGGGCAAAGGCGGCGGTGCCGCCCACCAGCACAGAGACGGGCAACGCCACCAGGCCGCGCGGCAGCCATCGGGCAGCCACCATAACCCCGCACGTCGCCAGGGCGATCCAGACCAGGGGATTTGCGCCAGATCCGGTCCCCAGCGGCTCGATCAGGCGTGGCAGGAGCACTTCGCGGGCAGCAAGCAGGACCAGGTAGCCGGTCGCCAGGCCGATGAGCAGATGCTGCGCGAATCGGAAGATGCGCCGCTCGCCCACCAGGTATGCCCACACACCGATCGTGACCACCGCGGCGATCCAGGTCGCAGCGGTCCCGGCCAGGCCCTCGCCAAAGAAGCCGGTCACAGCAGGGTCTCGTCCGTCGGTTCTCGCGCCGCCGGACGACCGACCGCCGGCAGCACGCCGAGCAGGTGGCGCGCGATGACAAGCACGGCAACGATCATCCCCGCCAGCATGGCCAGTGCGCTCGGCGGATCGTCGCCGTCAGCGCCGGCGTCGATGGCGTCTCGGTAGGCCGCGCCGTCACGCACGGTCGCGATCATGCCCGACAGCTGCCCGCTCCGTAGGTAGGGCGCGAGCTCCGGCTGAGCGAAGGTGGGAGCGATCGCCACCATCGGCAGGTCCGGGACGCGCGGGCCGACCTGCTCGACCCAGCTCCGTGGCCCAACGTCCGAGCCGCCAACCAGTAGGGCCAGGTCGAACGCACCGAGGCCGCCTCCCCGCGAGCGTATGCCATCGGCCACCAGACCGGCCGCGGCGGCCGGCGCGGTCGAGTCGACAAGCCGCACCAGGCCCGCCTCCGTGCCGGCGACGTAGCCGATATCGAGCACGACGTCGGCAGAGACACCCTGGCCCTGCAGGCGCGCGACCTCGGCAGCCGCGATCGCGCGCCCCTCGGCGGTCACGCTCACGAATGCCAGGGAGGCCCCGCGCGACAGCAGGTCGTCGAGGGCGGCGCGCGTCGCGGGCCGGATCTCCGCGTACGTCCCGAGGTCAGGGTCCATGCCGACGACAACCAGCGGCTCGCCCGGCAGGCCGTCGAGGACGACATCCAGCTCGCTCACCGCGGCGAGGTCCGGGTTGGCGAGCATAAGGCTGTCAGATCGATCGGCGGGAGCGAGGACGGTGGCCGCGCCGAGCAGGAGCAGCAGGATCAGCCACGGAATCCCACTCACCAGCTGCCGCTGGGATGGCGACCGCGACCGCGTCGTGGCCGGCTCGTATTCGGAGGACTGCGCGCCGGCGACCGGTTGCGGGGCGGGTTCCGGCCGCTGCTCAGTCATCTCCACCGTCGACCGCAAGCAGCACGCGCGACGCGTGGACCGCAGTCACGATGGCGACTCCAATCAGCAGCCCCCGAAAGACACCGCTGATCGTGACGGACATGGCCCAGCCCGCCGCCGCAGCCAGCCAGTGGCCGCTCGCGCCGCCGATGGGCAACAGCAGCACGATCACGATCAGCGCCGCTGCCAGCATGACGGCCACCTGGCGAGTGTGAAGGGCAAGGCCGCGCCGAGCCGCCATCAGGAGGAAGACGAACAGCATGGCGAAGACCGAGGCGATCAGTGGCCCCATGAAGGCGGCCACCAGCCAGCGCACCGCAGGATCTTCCGCACCCAGCGAGCCGGGGTAAAAACCGGCAATCAGCATCGCGCCGAACCCGCCCATGAGCACCACGGAGCCCGCCGGATCGCGGCGCCCCGCGGCGATATCGCTCCAGTGGCGCATGACCAGGGCCACGGCGCCGGCGAGCGCGGCCGCCGCGGCCAGCAGCACGACCAGCTCCAGCAGCGCATCGGCCACCGTGCCGATGATCGGGTTGACCAGCGCGAAGTCGACCAGGAGGATGAGCCCCACACCAGCGAGCAGGGCTGCGGAGAGCGACCGGCGCATGCGTCAGCGCCCTGCCAATGGTCCAGCCAGCTCCACCCCGGCGAGGGCACCCGCCAGGCTGCCGAGCACGATGACCGCCAACGCGGCGAGGATCAGGCGGTTGGCGGCCAGCACGCCGGTCCGCTCCTGCCCCACGGAGCGCAGGTCACTGGGCGCCTGGAACAGCTCCGGACCGATGAGCGTTCCGTCACCGTTCAGCAGGACTGAGCCCGCCTGCGAGGCCGCCGCGGTGCCGAAGCTCGTCCAGGTCCGCGCCCGCGCCTCCCCCTGCAGCAGGAGCAGCGACTCTTCGGCGAGCCCCCCGGCGACGAACGCCGCGGCCGGCGCATCCGGCTCGGCAAGCGCGTTGACGGCCGCGGCTGGCCGACCCTCCCCGATGTACTCCGCCGACGAGCGCTGCAGGCGCTCCTGGGTCTCGGTGCGCAGATGCGCCTCCGCCAGCGTCAGCTCGGCCAAATGGACCGCGACAACGTCGTTGGCGGTCACCCGCAGCGGGACGCCGGCCCGTGCCGCCGCGCGTGCCACGTGGCCGAGGACGGGCAATGCCGCCAGCGTCTGGATCCGCTCGGCGGCCGATGAGCTCCTGGCCACCCCGGCGGTGCCAAGCGAGAAGTGCGCCGATCCCCCGGCCTCAGCGGCCAGTGCCATCGCGCGCTTCACCGCGGCCAGCCGACCGAGGTCCCGTTGCTCCCATCTGGTCGAGGGGCGCGCCACGAGGGAGAGGAGCACCATCACCACGCCCAGGATGGCAAGCGTGGGGATGGGTCCCAGTCGAAGCGAGGACGCGCCAACCTGCTCACCGATGAAGCCGAGCAGGTCGCCGACGGCTTGCCCCAGGTCAGGCATCAGGCTCGCTCTCGGGGCGCGCAAGCTCGGAGATCAGCCGCTCATAGCCGGCGTCGTCGTCGAGCGAGGCCTGCAGTCCATCCAGGCCGCGACCAAGCAGCGGTCGAGCGAGCGGCGAGAGGAAGACGGCGGCGTTGGCCAGCAGCGGTCGCAGCGGCCGGTGGGCCTCGAGCAGCAGGTGCGCGGGTGCGGCCAGTCCCCGACGACGCAGCTCGGCGGCGAGCGCTTCGCTGCGCTCGTCACTCATCGGAAGGCGGCCCGCAGCGCCTCGGTCGCCGCCGTGAAGGCGGCAGCCTCATTCGGGTTGGCGACGGCGACCACCAGCGAAGTCGGTATCGGATCGCCCGAGCGGCTGCGATCCTCGAGCACCTCGACCAGGGCAGCCGCCGACTCCTGGGCGCTGAAGACCCCGCGCTCGACGCCGATCGGCGCCATGGCCACCCGGGCCAGCGAGAGGCGAGCGATCATGTCGAAGGCGGCGTTCAGCGCCGACACCAGGTCATCGCGGCTGCCCGTCAGCTCATGCCCGACTGCGACGGCATGCACCAGGTATGGCGTGGCCAGGCTGCCGCCACCGGTGATCACCGCGTTGCCAGGTTGAATCGGCCCCTGCTGCACGGCGTCGCGCTCCACGGCCTCGCCCGCCACGAGCCTCAGCCTGCGGGCAGTCGGGTTGGTCATGAAGAGGCTCTCGTTCGCCGGCACGATGATCGCGTCGACCTCGAGCTCGGCAATCTCCCCCTGCCAGACATCGATCTCGATCGGGACAGGCATCTCGCTCGCTCGGCCCTCGGTTCGCCTCTCCGACGGCCGGCGCTACGCTCCCAGGTGGAGGCGAGGAAGCCGTCCGCGCAGGGCGGTCGTGACTTCGTAGTTGATGGTCCGCCGCTCGGCCGCAACCTCCTCGGCGGTGATGCGTGCGCCCATCTGTTCGCCGATCAGGACGAACTCGTCGCCGTAGGTTACAGCATCGATCTGGCCCAGATCGACGGTCAACCCGTCCATGCTGATGGCGCCGACCATCGGTGCGAGCGCGCCGCGAACGAGCACCTGGCCGTTGTTGGCATGCGCGCGCGGCCAGCCATCTCCATAGCCGATGCCCAGGGTGGCGACGCGCGTCGCGCGTTCGGCGCGCCAGCGCAGGCCATAGCCGATCGGGGTGCCCGCGGGCAGGTCGAAGATGCGCAGCGCCAGCGCCTTCAGCGCCAGGACCGGCTTCAACCCCGGGTCGCGATCGGCCGCCCAGGCAGGGAGCAGGCCGTAGAGGCCCAGGCCTGGGCGAATGGCATCGGCGAACCCGCCTGCCGCCGCCAGGATGCCGCCAGTGGCCGAGACGTGCACCAGGCCAGGATTCGCACCAGCCGAGCGCATGGCGTCGAGCGACTGTGCCAGGCGCAGCAGCTGCACCTCCGTATACGCGTCGTCCTCGCCGGGTACGGCCAGGTGGCTGTAGGTGCCCGCCAGCTCCAGGTGCCGGCTGCGACTGACGCTGGTGGCGAGCTCGACGGCCGCCTCGGGCTCCGCCCCCTGCCGGCCCAGGCCGGTATCGATCTTCAGGTGGACCGATGCGCGCCGGCCGGTCTCCGCGGCGGCGCGCTCCAGCAGGTGGATGCCGGCCCCGTCGTAGACGGTCGCCTCCAGGCCGGCGGCGAGGGCCGCGGTGGCCTCCGCGGCTCCGATCCCCCACAGCAGCATGATGGGCGCCGTGATGCCGGCCGCGCGCAGGGCCTGGCCCTCGTCAAGTGTGGCAACCGCCAGGCGCTCCGCACCGGCGTCGAGCAGCGTGCGGCTGACCTCGATGGCGCCATGGCCGTACGCATTGGCCTTCACCACCGCGATCACCTGCTTGTCGCTCCCGGCCGCCGCCCGCAACAGGCCCAGGTTGTGGCGCAGCGCCATGTGGTCGATCTCGATCCAGGCCCGGTGCGGGCTCGTGGCCGGCGGCACGCTCACGATGCGCGGCCCTCGCGCAGCTGCTCAATGGCCTCCGGCAGCAGTCCGGCGATGTCCCGCGCGATGACACCGGCCCGACCGATGCGCCGCTCCGCCAGCAGGCCGGCCGCGCCGTGCACCGCCACGCCGCAGGCGGCGGCATCCAGGGCCGAGCAGCCGGCCGCCAGGAGGGCCCCGATCGCGCCAGCCAGCACGTCGCCGCTGCCGGCCGTGGCCAGGCTGGGCGTGGCCACGTCCGAACGGAGGAGCTGGCCGTCGGGCGCGGCGACGAGGGTGTGCGCTCCCTTCAGCACCACCACCTGCCGCCAGCGGGCGGCCGCCGCCGCTGCCGCCTTCGCGCGGGCGGCGTCGTCATCGGCCAATGACGGCTCGGCTGCCTCCCGCAGCAGCCGCGCGAACTCGCCCGGGTGCGGGGTCAGCACCATCGGCCCCGACAGCGTTCGCCACCAGCCGTCCTCGGTGGCCAGCGCGTTCAGAGCGTCGGCGTCGACGACGGCCGGCCCGCGCAGCTCCGCCAGGAATGTGCGCACCCGCCGCTGCGTCGACGACTGGCTGCCGAGGCCCGGACCCGCCACGGTCGCGTCGTAGGCGGTCGCCTCGTGCGCGACCCGCCGCCAGCCGGCCGGGCCGATCAAGCCGGCCGCCTCCTCCGCCAGCAGCATGGCGGTCAGCTCCGGCACCACGCCGAGCAGCTGGGCGCCGACAGACGCCGGCGTTGCCAGGCAGACCAGCCCCGCACCGGTGCGCGCTGCGCCCAGCCCGGCCAGCAGGGCGGCTCCCGCGTATTCCATCGAGCCGGCGACGACCAGCAGCCGGCCGAAGGTGCCCTTGTGTGCGCGCGGGTCGCGTGGCGGCAGGTGGTCGGCCACCCACTGCCGGGTCAGCGGCGTGCTGCGGGCCATCGCCTCAGGCCTCGCGCCGATGCGCGATGGCCACCGCCACCGCCATCCGCCGCTCGTGCGAGATGGAAACCGTGACCTCCTCGAGGTCAAGGGCCGTCGCGCGTGCCGCCGCGCGGGCGTGGAGGCGCACCTGTGGGGCGCCTGCCCAGTTGGGCAGGACCTCGATCTCCCGCCAACCGACGCCGCGCACGCCAAGGCCGAGCACCTTGCTCACCGCTTCCTTGGCGGCCCAACGGCCGGCGATGCGCTCGATCTTGCGGCCGCAGTATCGCGCCTCGGCCTCGGTCAGCACTCGGTCGCGAAAGCGGTTCGGAAACTTGTCCAGTACGGCCTGGATGCGGTCGATGTCGACCAGGTCCACCCCGACCTCGTGGCGCCCCATCCGCGTCCGGCTACTCGACGGTGACGGACTTCGCCAGGTTGCGCGGCTGATCGACGTCCGTGCCGCGAGCGACGGCAACCTCGTACGCGAGCAGCTGCAGAGGAAGGGTGGCGATGATCGGCGTCAGCTCCTCGAGCGTCTCCGGCACGTAGAGGACGTCCTGCGCGTAGCGCGCGATCTCCTCGTCACCGGCGGTCGCCACCGCAACGACCGGCGCCTCGCGGGCGCGGACCTCAGCGACGTTGTTCACCACCTTCTCGTAGGTCGCGCCCGCGGTGGCGACGGCCACCAGCGGCGTGTCATGGTCGAGCAGCGCGATCGGTCCATGCTTCAGCTCACCCGCGGCATAGCCCTCGGCGTGCACGTAGGAGAGCTCCTTCAGCTTCAGCGCTCCCTCCATCGCGATCGGGAAGCCAAGCGCGCGCCCGATGTACATCACGTTGCGGACCCGGTTCCAGCGCTGGGCCAGCTTCTTGATCTGCGGCCCAAGGCCCAGGGTCTCGGCAGCCAGCCTTGGCAGCGAGCGCAGGCCACGGCCGTAGACGCTCACCCGGTTGACGCTCATGGCGCCTTGCAGCTGGGCGAGGCGCAGCGCGATCAGCTCCAGGACCACCACCTGGGTGACGAACGCCTTGGTCGAGGCCACCGCCACCTCCGGCCCGGCCTGCAGGTAGCAGACCGCATCGGCGTCCCGGGTGAGCGCGCTGCCGACCACGTTGGTGACGACGACGATGGTTGCCCCCCGCTCGTCGGCCAACCTGGTGGGGGCGAGAGTGTCAGCCGTCTCACCGGACTGGCTGACGCTGATGACCAGCGTCCGCTCGTCGATTGGCGGCGGCGAGTACCGCATCTCGCTGCCGATCTGGCCGGTGGCCGGCAGTCCGGACCACTTCTGGATGAGGTGGGCGCCAACCTCGGCCGCGTAGCGAGCCGTCCCGCAGCCGACGACGTAGACGCGCTCGACGTCACGAAGCACGCTCTCGATGGGGTCGAGCTCGGGAAGCGACACGTTGCCCTGCGCGTCCACGCGGCCGCGCAGCGCCTCCTGGATGGCGTGCGGCTGCTCGTAGATCTCCTTGAGCGTGAAGTGCGGGAAGCCGCCCTTCTCCGCCGCCTCGATGCCCCACTTAATGCGCGTCTCATCGCGCGCCACCTCGCCACCGTCCAGCTGCTGGATCCGTACGCCGCTCGCGGTGACGTCGGCGATGTCACCCTCCTGCAGGATGACCATCCTCCTGGTGTGCTCCAGGATGGCCGGTACGTCGCTGGCAAGGAACCCCTCGCCCTCTCCGAGGCCCACGATGAGCGGCACGTTCATGCGCGCTCCCACGATCCGATCGGGGTGGTCGGTGTGCATCACCCCGATGGCATACGCGCCGTGGACCTCCTTCAGGGCGAGCCGAACCGCCTCCACCAGGTCATCGCTGTAGTGCCGCTCGATAAGGTGGGCCAGCACCTCGGTATCGGTCTCGGAGGTGAACCGATGCCCCTCTGCCAGCAGCCGGTCCTTGAGCTCGCGGTAGTTCTCGATGATGCCGTTGTGGATGAGCGCCAGCCGACCGGAGCAGTCGGTATGCGGGTGGGCGTTGATGTCGTTCGGCCGGCCGTGCGTCGCCCAGCGGGTATGGGCGATGCCGGGGTGTCCCGCGGGCGCACCGCCGTTGAGCTGGTCGGTCAGGTTGGTGAGCTTGCCCGCTTTCTTCTCGACGAACACGTCGCCCGCCTCGGTCAGCAGCGCGATGCCGGCCGAGTCGTAGCCACGGTACTCGAGCCGCCGTAGCCCCTCCAGCAGGATGGGAGCAGCGTCGCGAGGACCGACGTAGCCGACGATGCCGCACATGGGCGTCTCCCTGGCTAGTTCAGGCGGGCCCGGGCCAGCTCGTCGAGCTCGCGGGCGATTTCGGTGATCTCATCGAGCCGGTCGCCTTCGACCATGATGCGGAGCGTCGGCTCCGTCCCGGAGGGTCGCACCAGGATGCGCCCCCGCGTCCCGAGGCGGGCCCCGGCATCCGCCACGGCGCCGGCAAAGACCGGGTCGAGCTCCCATGATTCCCGGTGACGGACGGCCGAGTTTAGCATCACCTGCGGAAGCCTCGGGATCGAGGCAGCCAGCTCGGCGAGCGTGCGGCCATCCGCACCGCGCATCGCCTTGACCAGCTCGATCGCCGTCAGCATCCCGTCTCCCGTGTTCGCCCGATCCCTGAAGATGATGTGCCCGGACTGCTCGCCGCCGAGCGAGGCATCGGCCCTCACCATCGCCTCGTAAACGTGGCGATCGCCAACGGGGGTGCGCAGCACGCGCCCGCCGGCCTGCTTGATCGCACGATCGAGGCCGCCGTTGCTCAGGACGGTGGCGACCAGCGTTGCGTTGCGCAGCGTGCCGGCGCCCAGCATCTCGAGCGCGCAGATTCCCATCACCGCGTCGCCGTCGACCAGCCCACCCGCCGCGTCGACCGCGATCAGGCGATCGGCATCGCCATCGAAGGCAAAGCCCATGTCCAGGTCGCGCTCCACCACCAGTGCCGCCAGCTGCTCCGGGTGCGTCGACCCCGACTCAAAGTTGATGTTGATGCCGTTGGGCGCGCAGTTGATGGCGGTGACCTCGGCCCCCAGCTCACTGAAGAGCTCCGGCGCGATGACCGAGGCCGAGCCGTTGGCGCAATCCAGGCCGATGCGCAGGCCGGTCAGAGCGTCGCCGGCCACCTCGACGAGGCGGCGACGATACCCCTCCACTGCGCCGTCGTCGCGCCGCACGACCCCAAGCTCGGCGTTGTCCAGGCCGGGCAATGAGTCCGGCTGCAGGATGAGCCGCTCGAGCTGCTCCTCGACCTCGTCATCGACCTTGCGACCACCGGAGACGACCTTCAGGCCGTTGTCGCCGGCCGGGTTGTGCGAGGCGGAGACCATGATCCCGGCCACGTGTCCTGCGGCCTCGGCCACGTGGGCCAGGCACGGGGTGGTGACGACGCCCAGCTGGACGACGTCGGCCCCGCCCGAGGTGAGGCCGGCGGTGACCCCGGCGACCAGCATGTCGCCCGAGCGCCTGGTGTCCTGGCCGACCACCACGCTCTGCCCGTCTCCGTTGAGCAGGTGCGCGACGGCGCGGCCAAGGTCGTGCGCCAGCGTTGGCGTCAGGTCGACGTTGGCGGCACCACGGATGCCATCGGTCCCGAAGAGGCGCCCCATCAGGGCGCAGGCGTCGCCGCGGGCTGGATCACCACGGTCACGTTGCCCGGCGAGACCGAGACGAGCTGCACACCCTGGGGCAACGAGAAGATCGGAGTGAGCTGGTGCTCGCCGGGACCCAGGCCAGATGCGTCGAGCACCGGTGTCAGGTCTGCCGGATCGATGTCGGCGAGCGCGCTCGCCTGGCCGCGCAGGGTGACCGCCAGCTGCGAGTGCTGCGGCAGGCAGGCGCCTCCGTCCGGCGCCCCCTCGCACGTCACGCCGACGAGGTAGGTCTGCGTAGCCGGTGCCGGCCGGATGACCACGGTCACCACCGGCGTGGGGATGGCATCGGCCAGCCTGGTGGCGTTGGGGAGCACCAGCTGCGCGTCGCGGACCAGGTTGGCGGTCGCGTTGCCAATGGCCAGGGGCGAGGTCGTCACCTCTGCCACGTCCTCCAGGGCGCTGGGCAGGCCGAAGATGGTGACCACCGTCGGCTCGACCGTGACCGCGCTGACCTGGAAGCCATCGGCTGGCGAGCCGGCCAGGATCGGCCGGATCGGCACGGTCTTGCTGGTTTGGACCGTTCGCACGTCGATCTCGACCGTGACCGTTGCCGGCTCGAGCTCGACCGACTCGACCTCACGCCCGTCGATGTCGACTGGCACCAGCAGCACCTGCGGCTGCCGTACGTCGATTCCCGACTCGAAGACCTGGACGCGGGCAAGCGCCCGATCGACGCGTCCCAGCTGGGTCTGCGGCCCGCTGGCGGTCACCTCCTCCAGGCTGACGCGCGGCGCCGCGATGGCCAGCCCCTCCGGCACGGTTCCGGTCTGCACCTCGACCCGGACCTGCCGCTCGGCGAGCCGGTCGAGGGCAACCGGGACCGTGTCCGGGACGAAGTTCAGGATCTCGACGCCCTCCTGCAGCGAGGTGACGCGCACGGGGAGGGACTGCGGCTGCGGCGCCTGGTCCATGTCGTACGCGGAGAGGTCGACGGTGACCGAGAACGACTCGGCAGTGACCCGGTCCCCGGTGCCGGCCGAGAGGCGGTACTGCACGTCCACGGTGCCCAGCTGCTGCGTGAGCGGAAATGCGCCGTCAGGCTGATTGATGGCCTCGATGGGCAGACCGGGGAACAGCTGTTCCGTGAACGAGCCGGAGTAGACGAAGCCGGTGTACAGCACGGTCGCCAGTCCGGCCGCCGCCAGCTTCAGGTGCCAGTTGCGGAGCAGCCAGCCCACTAGCGGCGGCGTTCAGCGGGTGCCACGCCCACCACCCGTGCCTCGGGGTCGATGGGTCCGGCCGGCTCCGGGGGCCTGCCGATCTCCCAGCGGCCCTCGATCGATCGACGCAGCAGCGGCAGCCGCTGGCGCGGCGCCTGGGGTCGGATGAGCTTGAAGATCCGGCGCCGCAGCTGGTCCTCCGTCAGGTTGCGCTCGATGCGACCGCGCTGGACGAGGCTGATCGACCCGGTCTCCTCGCTGACCACCACCACGATCGCGTCGGTCTGCTCGCTGATGCCGATGGCGGCGCGGTGGCGGGTTCCGTACCGCTCGCTGTCGAGCACGTTCTGCGAGAGCGGCAGCAGCACGGCGGCCGCCACGATCCGGTCGCCGGAGACGATGACCGCGCCGTCGTGCAGCGCCGTGCCGTGGTAGAAGATGGTCGCCAGCAGCTCGGCCCGCAGGTCGGCATGCAGGGGCACGCCCGACTCGGCCGCCAGGTCCAGGAGCCCGGTCTCCCGCTCCAGCACGATCAGCGCGCCATGACGAGAGCCGGCCAGCAGCCGTGCCGCGCGGCTGATCTCGCGTGCCACCCGATCAGCGCCGGAGACATCGCTCGACACGAAGAAGCGGTTGAACGATCCCACCCGGCCGATCTGCTCGAGCGCGCGGCGCAGCTCAGGCTGGAAGACGACCACGATGGCGAACAGTCCCACCACGGCGCCCGCCTGGAGCAGCGTCGAGAGCAGCTGCAGGTTGGCTGCCTCGGCGGCCAGGTAGACGAGGTAGAGGATCGAGAGGCCGATCACGATCCGCACCGCGCGCGTGCCGCGGATCAGGATGAAGACCCAGTAGATGACGATGGCGACCAGCGCGATGTCGACCAGCGCCGTCCACCCGCCGCGCAGGTAGGTGCCTAGGAAGTCGCTGATCGCGTCCAGCACAGGTTGGGAAGGTCGCCCTCGTGCATGCGAGCCGATGATACAAGGGCCCCGGCGCTTCCGCCGGGGCCCATCGGTCTATCGCTTGGTGTACTGCGGTGCCTTGCGAGCCCGCTTGAGGCCGTACTTCTTGCGCTCCTTCGCCCGCGGATCACGCGTCAGCAGCCCGGCCTCGCGCAGTGCCGGCCGCGCGTCGGGATGGGCGGAAAGCAGCGCTCGCGCGATCCCGTGGCGGATGGCGCCGGCCTGCCCGGAGAAGCCCCCACCGGCCACCAGGATGGAGGCGGAGTAGCGTCCCTCGGTCTCGGTCACGCGGAAGGGCAGGCGCAGGGCGGACGCGGCGGGGCTGCCGCCGAAGTACTCCACGACATCCTTGCCGTTCACCACGATCTGCCCATCGCCGGGCAGCAGCCGGACGCGCGCGACGGATGTCTTGCGACGCCCGGTGCCATAGATGTAGCTGGTGCTCATGCTGTTCGTCGGCCTCTCTAGAGCTCGGCAGCCTGCGGCTGCTGCGCCTGATGCGGGTGATCGGGCCCGCCGTAAACCTTCAGCTTCTTGAACATCGCTCGCCCCAGCCGGTTCTGCGGCAGCATTCCCTTGACGGCGCGCTCGACGACCAGCGCCGGCTTGCGGGCGAGCAGCCTCTCGAGGCTCTCCTCCTTCAGGCCGCCGGGATAGCCCGAGTGCCGGTAGTAGCGCTTCTGCAGAAGCTTGTTGCCGGTCACCTTGATGCGGGCCGCGTTGATCACGACCACGTGGTCCCCGGTGTCGATGTTCGGCGAGTACATCGGCTTGTGCTTGCCCGCCAGCAGGGTTGCGACGCGCGTGGCCAGCCGGCCGAGCGTCTGGTCGTTGGCATCCACCAACCACCACTGCCGGTCTATGTCGCTCGCCTTGACTGCGTAGGTCTTCACGTCTCCTGCTTTCTCTTCGCGTACACGACCCGCTCGAGGGTCAGCCCCTTGGCCGGCGCTGCGCGCCCGTGCAACGCACGGTCGCTCGCCGCCAGCTGTCGTTCGGCGGCCTCCGGAGTGAGCCGGCCACGGCCCACCTCCATCAGCAGCGCGACGATGCTGCGCACCATCCGGCGCAGGAAGGCGTTCGCCGTCACGCTGACCTCGATGGAGGTCCCGTGCTGCACGATCCGCACCTCCGACACGCGTCGCACCGTCCGGCCATGCGCGTCGCGTCCCAGGGCGGCGAAATCTCGCTCCCCGAGCAGCGAGGCGGCCACCGCCCGCATGGCGGTGACGTCCAGCCGGTCGTCGATCTCGAGCGTCCGATGCCGTTCTGCCGGCCGCCGGTCGGCCGCCATCCGGATCCTGTAGCGGTAGACGCGCCATCTCGCGTCGCGCCGCGGGTCGAACCCTCTGGCCGCCGAACGGAGCGACCTCACCGCCAGGTCCTGCGGCAGGACGGCGTTCAGCCGTCGCTGCAGCTCCGGCCATTCCTCCCTCCGGCCCGATCGGACCGGTGGCAGGCAGAAGGCCGCCACCTGGCCGGTGGCGTGCACCCCGGCATCGGTTCTCCCGGCGAGGCGGACGCGAATCCGCTCACCGGTCAGTCTGTTAAGCGCCTCCTCCAGCTCCCCCTGCACCGTCCGAGCGTTCGGCTGGTACTGGGAGCCGGCGAAGGCGGTTCCGTCGTACTCGATCACCGCCCGGGCGCATTGCTGCGATCCGGGAGGCATCGGGTCCGTCGTTTGGTTGTTCGCCCGGTCCGAGCGCGCCCGTCTCAGACGAGCTCGATCTGGACGATCGGTGCCGCATCTCCAACCCGCTCCCCGATCTTGACGATGCGGGTGTAGCCGGAGGTGCGGTCCGCGTATTTGGTGGCGAGCTCGCCCATCAGCTTGTCGACGATGAGCGGCTCATGGGGCATCTCCGAGGCAAGCGAGCGTCGCGCGTTCAGGTCGCCGCGCTTGGCGATGGTGATCATGCGATCCACCACGCCGCGCACCTCCTTGGCCTTGGCCTCTGTGGTCTTCACCCGCTCATAGCGGATGACCGCCACCGCCAGGTTGGCAAGCATGTGAAGCCGATGGCTGCTGCTGCGGCCCAGCCGTCGCCCGGCGACTCGGTGCGGCACGGCTCTAGCCCTCGCGATCCAGCTCTGCGGCAGCGGCCTCGTCGAGCTCCGCCGATGCCGGCAAATCGGACTCGTCCGCCTCCCCGCCGGCCGAATCGGGGCTGATGAAGCCGCGCAGGGCGAGGCGCTCCTTCAGCTCGTCGAGGCTCTTGCGGC
>CBFGSY010000022.1:0-19955 GCA_965651545.1 uncultured bacterium
GCGCCCCCGGGGGCCGGGGGGCCCCGCGGGGACTCCCCCGCCCGCCGCCCAGGGGGGGGGGGCGCCCCCCCCGCGCCCGCCCCTCTCCCTTATAGGGCGTAGCGACGGATCGTCGTTTCCTGGCCGTTGGGCGTGTCACGCACCTCCACGCCCAATGCGGCAAGCTTGTCGCGTAGCAGATCCGAGGTGGCAAAGTCGCGGGCCGCGCGCGCCGAGGCGCGCTCCGCGAGCAGCTCGGCTGCTCCATGGGGCAGCTCGGTGATCTCCTCATCGGCTGGGGCGTCAAGGGACAGGCCCAGCACGCGATCGAAGTCAAGCAGCAGGGCGCGTCGCTGCGCCTGATCCAGGTCATCGGCTCCGGCAACGGCATGCGCCACCGCCAACCCCGCCGGCATCCCCAGATCCTCGCTGATGGCGTCGACGAAGCGGCGCCGGTAGCCCGCCATCGGTGCCTCCGAGAGGTCAACGCCGTTGGCATCGGCCTCGCCGGCTTCGTTGGCCGCCCGTCGCAACCTGCGCAAGCCGGAGGCAGCCGCGTGCATGGCCTCTTCGGTGAAGTCCAGCTTGGACCGATAGTGCGCGGTCAGTGCCAGATATCGGAAGACGAGCGGCTCGAAGCCCTTCTCCGGCAGGTCGCTGACGCGGATGACGTTGCCGGCTGACTTTGCCATCTTGGTGTCGGCCAGGGTCAGGAACTCGCCGTGCAGCCAGATGCTGACCACGCGCTTGCCGGTGACGCCCTCCGACTGGGCGATCTCGTCCTCGTGATGCGGGAACTTGAGGTCGATCCCACCGGTGTGGATGTCGAACTGCTCGCCCAGGTACTTCATCGACATCGCCGAGCACTCGATGTGCCAGCCGGGGAAGCCCTCTCCCCAGGGTGACGGCCACTTCATGAGGCGGCCCGGCTCCGCGAGCTTCCAGAGGGAGAAATCCTCCGGGTCGCGCTTGTCCGTCTCCACGTCGACCCGGTGCCCGGCCCTCATGTGCTCGAGCCGCTGACCGGAGAGCTGGCCGTAGCCCGGGAACTCGCTGACGTCGAAGTAGACGTTGCCCTCGACCTCGTAGGCGAGGCCGCGCTCCAGCAGGATGCGGGTCATATCGACCATCTCGGGGATGTGGTCAGTGGCCCTGGGCATGAGATCGGCCGGCGCCATGTTCAGGAGCGTCTCGTCTTCCAGCCAGGCGGCGGTGTAGTAATCGGCGATCTCCTCCGGTGACTTGCCCTCCACCTCGGCGGCCAGCAGGATCGGGTCCTCGCCGGTCTCGCGCATGTGCCCGACGTCGGTGATGTTCTTGGCGTACAGCACCTCGTAGCCCAGGTATCGCAGCGTGCGCCGCAGCAGGTCACCGAACAGGTAGGTGCGCAGGTTGCCGATGTGCGCGTAGCGGTAGACGGTGCTGCCGCAGGTGTAGACAGTCACGCGGCCGGGGGCGATCGGCTCCAGGGGCTCGACCTGGCGGGTCAGCGAGTTGTAGAGGCGCAGTGTGGGAAGGGAGGGGGGAGACATCGGTCCGGCATTGTATGGCGGTGCCGGGCTTTGGGTCAGTCCGTCGAGGACGACTCCAGGCGGCCGATGATTGCGTGAAGCAACGCCTCGCGCTCCTTCAGCGCGGCCTTGTAGTCCGCGGCTTCGGTGTGATAGATCTCGGATCGCAGCTGGCCGAAGTCATTCCGGAGCGTCTCCAGCAGGAGGCTTCGCTCCTCGCTGCTCAACTCAAGGTTCATGCGGCGCATTGTATGACCGGGGATCACCGATGCAGCGCGGCGGCGCGGCAAGTAGACGAAGGCCCGAGGATCGAGTCCTCGGGCCTTGCCGTCATTGACGTGAGGCCTTAGTCGTCACCCTCTTAGTCGTCACCCTCTTCGTCGTCGCCCTGGTCGTCGTCGTCGTCGTCTGACTCCTCGTCGTCGGAGTCCTCGTCCTCGCCCTGGTCGTCGTCGTCCTCGCCCTGGTCATCGTCATCGGCGTCGACCTCGACGTCCTCGTCCGTGTCCTCGTCCTGACCCTCGTCCGTGTCTTCGTCTTCGCCCTGGTCGTCGTCATCGGCGTCGGCGGTGACGTCCTCGTCCTGATCCTCGTCTTCGCCCTGGTCGTCGTCATCAGCGTCGGTGACGTCCTCGTCCTGATCCTCGTCCGTGTCCTCGTCTTCGCCCTGGTCGTCGTCATCGGCGTCCACGTCTTCGTCCTGATCGGCGTCTTCGTTGGCGTCGGCCGCGAGGAGGCCAAGGCTCAGCACGTGCTGGACAGCAGGGCTCGCGCCCCGGCCATTTGCCGCTGGCTGTGGGTGGGCCGCCACGGACCCCGAGAAGAGGAAGACCAGCGAGCTGCTGGCGATCAAGGCACCGAGGCGCGTCGATATGGCAAACATTCGGACGAATTGCATGAGCGTGGAACCTGCCTTTTCGCGATCGTGGCTCAATCATGCCGACGGCGACGGCTCGGGGAAATGAGATCTTCGGGCGGTGGCGTGGTACCTGCGGCGTAGGACAGGGGAGGGGTAGGACGGACTATGCCTCGCCGGCTGCCTCGGTGCGCATCTCGCGCAGGACCTGCTGATCCAGGCGGCCGAATCGCGGCAGGTCGCCGATGCTGGTCGAGCGGGCCAGCCGCTCCTGCATCTTGCCGAGCACCAGCGGCCCGAAGTGCGGCAGCGCCATCAGCTGCTTCAGTGTCTCCGCCGGCACCTGCAGCAGCTCGGAACGCTCCTCGGCCACGACGTCGGCCGTTCGCCTGCTGCCAGTCAGGGCAGCGATCTCGCCGACAACGTCGCCCGGACCCATGGCCGCCAGGGACTGGTAGGTGCCCTCCTCGCTGGTGCGCCCGGCCACCAGCCGGCCATCCAGTACGAAGTAGGCGCTGTCACCCGGCTCGCCGGTTCGCATGATTGCGGTTCCCGGCTCGGCCTCGATGACGCGGCCGGTTCGGATGAGCGCGTCCCGATCCCGCTGCGGCATGCCGGCCAATGCCGGGATGTGGCGACCCAGCGCCTGCACGTCGTCAGCCGACGCCGGCCGTCCGGCGCCGGCCGCCGGCGCCTCTGCCGCTCCCCGCAGCACGGCAAGTGAGCGGCGCCACTCGGCGGCAGGCTGCCCGATGCCCGGCAGCAGCGCGCCGATGAGCGACGCCACGATCAGCACGCCGGAGCTGACGGCGAACATGAGCTGGACGTCGATGACATCGGCCAGGCCCGCCAGGCCCATGCCCACCAGGTAGAAGATGTCGCGCAGCACGTAGTTCGTGCTGAAGACCCGGCCGCGCATCTCGCGCGGCGTGGCGCGCTGGTTGATGAGGCGACTTGCCACGTACGAGGGTGCGTTCAGGATGCCCGAGATGCCGATGAGGCCGATGGCCAGCCAGATATTGCTGCTCAGAGCGTAGGCGAGGCCGGCGATGCCCATTCCCAGGAAGCTGGCGATGAGCCAGGTGCCGTCGCGCAGTCGATCCGCGTAGCGAGCGATGGCGAGGCTGCCGATCACGAAGCCGACCGATGTGATGCCTTCCTGCAGCCCGTACTCGAACTCGGTGGCATCCAGCACCTCCAGCGCGAAGGGCAGCAGCAGGACGTTCTGCAGGCCGAAGATGACCATCACCGGTGTGCGGAGGAGGTTCAGCGAGCGCAGGATTGGCGTCTCCACGATGAACCTGGCGCCGAATGCCAGGTTGCGGACCACGTCGCCTACGCTGGTCTTCTCCTCCACTTCGAGCTTCGGTATGCGGACCAGCGCGATCAGGAGGCCGGCGAAGAGGAAGGTTCCCGCATCGATGAAGAAGACCAGCTCGACCGAGAATTGGGCCAGCAGGCCCGCGAGCGCGAAGCCCACTGCGGTCGACCCGAACTGGGCGATCGCCATCATCGAGTTGGCGGCAGCCAGCTCCTCCTCGGTCGCGACCTCCGGCAGGACAGCGTCGTTGGCGGGATCGAAGAACTGTCTTACCGACGACGACAGCAGCACGATCACGTAGAGCCAGAAGACCGAGTCGCCCTCGGTGATGAGGAAGGGGATCGCCGCTACCAGCGCCGCCTGGAGCAGGACCGTCACGATCATGATCGTCTTGCGGTCGTAGCGGTCGACGAAGACTCCCGCCACCAGCCCGAATACCAGGGTCGGGACGGACGTCATCATCAGCATGATGCCGACGTTCAGCACCGAGCCCGTCTCGCGGAAGACGATGATGCCGGCGGCCAGGGAAGTCAGCGCATCGCCGATGGTGGAGACGAGCTGGCCGGTCCACAGGTAGGTGAAGCCGCGGTTGCGAAAGACCGTGAACGGTCCCGTTTGCTGGGTCGCGGGTGCCGGCGCGCTCACGCAGTAGTCTTCGCGCGGCGCCTGGCGCGTGGCGCATGCTGCGTCTCGGACCGCATCTCACGCAGCGCCCGCTGATCGAACCTGCCGAAGCGCGGTAGATCGTCGATAGAGGCCGTCCGCGCCAGCCGCTCGCTCATCTTCCCGAGGACGAGCGAGCCGAATTCGGGACGCGCCATGAGCTGGCGCAGGGTCGTGGCGGGGACCTCCATGAGCTTGGTCTCCTTCTCGGCCACCACGTCCGCCGTGCGCTTCGAGCCGGTGAGCGCAGCAATCTCCCCGATCACGTCTCCCGTGCCGATGCTCGCCAGCGACAGGTACCCTCCGCTCTCCGTTGTAACGCCGACCGCCACGCGCCCGGACATGATGAAGTAGGCGCTGTCACCGCTGTCGCCGGCCTTGGTGATGGCCGTGCCGGCATTCGCCGTCACAACGCGGCCGGAGCCGACCAGCGCGTCACGTTCGCGCTGGGGCAGGCGGGCCATCGCCGGGATGTGGCGACCCAGCGCCACGATGTCCGCCGGCGTGACGGCGCGCACGGCACCCAGCGGCGCCTTCGGAGCGGTGCGGAGGAGGGTGATGGTGCGAAGCCACTCGGCTGCCGGCTGGCCGATGCCCGGCAACCTGGCGCCGGCGAGGGCGATGACGATGAGGATGCCAGCGCTGACCGCGAACATGATCTGTACGTCCCAGATATCAGCCAGGCCCGCGAGGCCCATTCCAATCAGGTACATCACATCACGGACGACGGCGCCGGTGCTGAAGACGCGGCCGCGCATGTCACGTGGCGTGTTGCGCTGGCTTATGAGGCTGCTGGCCACGAAGAACGGAGCGTTCAGCACGCCGGAGACGCCGATCAGGGCGATCGCCACCCACACGTTGGAGCTGAGCGCGTACAGCAGCCCTGCGATCCCCATCCCCACGAAGCTCAGCACCAGCCAGCTTCCCTCGCGGATGCGATCCGCGTAGCGGGCCATCAGCAGGCTGCCGATGATGAAGCCGACGGAGGTCATGCCTTCCTGCAGGCCGTACTCGAACTCTGTCGCGTTCAGGACCTCGATCGCGAACGGCAGGAGTAGGACGTTCTGGAGGCCGAAGACGACCATCACTGGGGCCTTCAGCGTGGTCGCGGAGCGAAGCACGGGCGACCTGAGGATGAACTGCGCTCCCGCGCCGAGGTTGCGCACGATGTCGCCCACCGAGGTCTCCGTTTCGAGATCGAGGGGCTTGACTGCGACCAGCGAGATCATCAGGCCCGAGAACCGGAACGTTGCCGCGTCGATCCAGAAGACGAGCTCCTGGTTGGTTCCGATGAGCAGGCCGGCCAGCGCGAAGCCGATGGCCGTCGACCCGAACTGGGCGATGGCCATCAACGAGTTCGCGGCAGCCAGCTCCTCGTCGGACGCGATCTCCGGGAGAACGCTGTCGTTGGCCGGGTCGAAGAACTGCTGGACCGATGCGGACAGCAGCACGATGACGTACAGCCACAGGATGTCGCCCGTCAGCGACAGGCTGAGCGGGATGGCGGCCACCAGGCCGGCGCGGATGACCACCGATGCGACCATGATCGCCTTGCGGTCGAATCGGTCCACGAACACGCCGGCGATCAGGCCGAAGACGAGGGTGGGGATCGACGAGACCATGAGCATGATCCCGACGTTCAGGACCGAGTGGGTTACCTGGAAGACGATGATCCCCGCGGCCAGCGAGGTCAGCGCATCGCCGATGGTCGAGACGAGCTGGCCGGTCCACAGGTAGACGAAAGGCCGGTTGCGAAAGATGGCGAAGGGGCCGACCGGGGCAGTGGCGGGCACGGGCGGCGCGGCGGCCACCTAAGGCGCTTCCGTGTGGAACGTGAAGCCGTCGACGATGGTGGTCGCCTCGGTGATATCTGCCTTGACCGGCTTCCCCCTGGTTCCAATGCCTTCGCTGGCGATCAGCACCAGGAGATTGCCACCATCGGGCAGGGCGAAGATCCCGAGACGAACGATCACGGGCACGGTCACCTGGGTTGCGGGGTCGACGCCCGATTCCGCGTCCGAGGTATCGAGGACCACGACGCAGGCTTCCAGGTCTGCACGCGCCAGATAGGTATCGGTCTCGCCGGCGGACCGGCCCTCCGCGAGGATCTTGATGTCCAGGTAGTAACCGTTGAGGCCTGCGAGCGTCGCTGTTTTTGCCTTGATCTTTCCCAGGTCGTCGCGTCCCGCCAGGCCGAACGCGAATGCGGTCGCATCGGCGTCGAGCCTGTGGGCCAGGGAACCATCCGCGAGCACCGCATATGCATTGCGGCAGATCGTGATCCTGGCGACCGTGGCCCTGCCAGCCACCGGGCCCCGCGCGAGCGTGAGCACGGCATCGTGCTGGCCCACCGCCCAGCCATCTGGCGCCGCGCGGAAGGTGACCAGCGGCACCAGCGTGGGCTTTGGCGCTCGCGCCCGCTCCAGGGCCCCGCGCGAGAGGGCGCCCAAACCCACGATGCCGACCACCGCAAGCGCCCCGAGAACGACGAGGACCTGGGTCACCCTGTTCAATGTTGCTCCTCCGCGCGGCCATGATGGCTGACTCCGCATTCTCCTGTCGACGAGATCCGGATGAAGTCGCCGATCTACCATCGCCGCATGCCGTTGCGCGACACGAACGAGGGGCTGCCCATGACGCTGGGCGAGGAGCCCGCCTTCTGTCCTGCGTGCGGCCGCCCAGTCTCGGAGCGGGTCCTGGAGGAGGATCACCGGCCGCGGCTCGTCTGTCCGGAAGGGCACGTGACCTGGCGCAACCCGCGGCTGGTGGTGGGCACGCTGCCGATCCGCGAGGGCCGCGTCTTCCTGGCGCGCCGGGCCATCGAACCGGGTGCCGGGCTGTGGACGTATCCCGGCGGCTTCCTGGAGATCGGGGAGGCGGCACAGGAGGGGGCGCGTCGCGAGACGGAGGAGGAGACGCAGCTACGGGTCGAGGTCGGGCGCCTGATCGGTGCCTATTCGCGACCGCACGCCGGCGTGGTGACGCTGGTCTACGAGGCGACCGTGGTGGGCGGCCAGGCACTGCCGGGGGCCGAGACGCTCGAGGTGCGGGGGTTTGGGCCCGATGAGATCCCGTGGCCGGAGCTGGCCTTCACCACCACCGAATCGGCGCTCCGTGACTGGGTGGCGTCACTCCCCGGTCGAGGGCAGCGATTCGAGCCCGAGCTCTACGTCGAGGGCGACCGCCCCGAGGCCTGAGCCGGCAGCCCATGTGGCGCCTATCTGGCGGTGCGTGGAGGCAACGAGGGGGCAGTAATTGCCAAGCGTGAGTACTTTCCCGCTGCTGGCCGTGCTGGTGGCGATCCGGCTCGCTACGCCACTCCGCGCGAGCGCAGTAGATCGCCGCGGACGGGGACGTCAGCCCCGAGGATGATGCCGTAGACGAGGCTGGCGGTCAGCAGCACGACATTGCTCGTCGCGTCGCTGTCCGTCAGCCGTCCGAGCAGCAGCCAGGCCAATATCGCGAAGCAGGGTGCGGCGGCCAACAGCGTTCCGCGCACCGTGAAGTACCGAGCGAAAAAGTAGGCGAAGGCCATGCCGATGCCGCCCGACGCCACCTGGACGATGACGATCCCAAGCGCCAGCTGATCGCGTGTGAGGCCGCCGCCCAGCAGCTCGAGCGGCAGCAGCGGCCGCCAGCCTGCGAGCAGCCCGCCGATCATGGCCGTGGCCGCCCACACCCAGCCGGCAGCGAGGCCCGTCACCAGGCCGCGATAGGCCAGGCGCAGGCCGTTGATCTCGGTCACGGGACCGATGCTACGGGCGTCCTCTCCTGATCCTCAGCGGATCGATGGTCAGGGCCCTGCCCGTACCGGCGGCCGCGGTGCGCGAGTTCCCTCACGGCGGAATTTCTCGGGGCAAGTTGCCCGACTGGCGCGCACGCCGATTCCCAGCCGGTGGGTCACCGGACCCCGGAGCCAAGCATTCGCAGGTCGCGGCGCTGTCATCTTGGTCGATCGATCCGTCAGGTGCGCCAATCGGCCACAGAGCCAGTGTTTGAGCCAGTGTTTCGCACCTCGGCGGGCTACCAGGTGGGTTCCGTAGTCGAGTGACCCACAGGATGCAACGCCGCGGCGGCGAGCAGATGACCCACAGGATGCAACGCCGCGGCGGCGAGCAGATGGCCGGCAGGTGCCCCTACTCGTACGTCCGGAAGACGGCGACGGCGTTCTGGCCGCCGAAGCCGAAGCCATTGACGATGGCCACCCCCACCGGCGCCCGGCGGGCGGCGTTGGGCACGTAATCCAGGTCGCACTCCGGGTCGGCGGCGTCGTAGTTGATGGTCGGCGGGATGACCCCGTCGCGGATCGCGAGCGCCGCCGCCAGGGCGCTCATCGCCCCGGCCGCGCCCAGCGTGTGGCCGATCATGCTCTTGTTGCTGCTCACCGCCAGGCTGTCGGCATGCGCGCCGAAGGCCTTCCGAATGGCCTTCGTCTCGGTGGCATCGTTGAGCGGCGTGCTGGTTCCGTGCGCCACCACGTAGTCGACCTGCTCCATCTCAATGCCGGCGTCCCGGGCGGCACGCTCCATCGCTCGCGCGGCTCCGTAGCCCGACGGTTCGGGCGCGCTGATGTGGAACGCGTCGCCGGTCATGCCGCCGCCCGCCACCTCCGCCACGATCTGAGCTCCTCGCCGCTCGGCGTGGTCCGCCGCCTCCACCACCAGCACGGCGGCAGCCTCGCCGAAGACGAAGCCGTCGCGCCCGGCATCGAACGGGCGGGAGGCGCGCTCCGGCTCATCGTTGCGCTTGGAGAGGGCGCCCATGTTGGCCAGGGCGGCGAAGGCGACCGGCAGGATGGCACTCTCTGTGCCGCCGGTCAGCACCACGTCGGCATCGCCGTGCTCGATCATGCGCTGCGCCTCGATGAAGGCCTGCACGCCGGAGGCGCAGGCGGCGACGCTGGTCACCACCGGGCCGCGCAGCTTGTTCTGGATGCTGATCTGGCAGGCGGCCATGGACGGGGACAGCATCGGCACCATGAATGGGCTGACGCGCTGCGGCCCCTGCTCCAGGTAGACCCGCTCGCCGGCGGTCACGTCGCCGATGCCACCGCCACCGGTGTTGACCACGACCGCGATGTCCTCCCGGTTGGCGTCGCTGATCTCCAGCCCGGAATCGGCGAGGGCCTGCGCGGCGGAGGCAACCGCGATCTGGCTGAATCGGCTCATCCGGCGCGCCTGCTTGAAGTCCATGTAGTCGCGCGGCTCGAAGCCCTTGATCTCGGCCGCGATCTGCACCTCTTCGTTCGACGGGTCGTACGATGCGATCCGAGCTACGCCGCTGACGCCGCCGGTCAGATTCGACCAGAAGCTGGCGACGTCATTGCCGATCGGCGAGATGACGCCCATGCCGGTCACGACCGCGCGGCGCCTGGCGTCGCGGCTCATCTCACGCCTCGTAGCGCCGGACGATGACCGTGCTGTTGTGTCCGCCGAGCCCCATCGAATTGGAGAGTGCAACGCGGACATCGGCCTGGCGGGCCTGGTTGGGGACGTAGTCGAGCGTCAGCTCGGGATCCGGGTGGTTGAGGTTGATGGTCGGCGGGATGCAGCCCGTCTCGATGGCCTTCACGCAGGCGTAGACCTCGAACGCACCGGCCGCTCCCATCATGTGGCCGGTCATGCTCTTGGTGGAGCTGATGGCCAGCCCGTTCCGGGCATGGGCCCCGAACACCTCCTCGATGGCCACCGACTCGTATCGGTCATTGAGGGGCGTGCTGGTGCCATGCGCGTTGATGTAGTCGACCTGCTCCGGACCGATGCCGGCGCGCGCCAGCGCCTGTCGCATCGCGCGCTGGTTTCCCTCGCCCCGCTCGGCGGGCGCGACCATGTGGACGGCATCCGCCGATGAGCCATAGCCGGTCACCTCGGCGACCGGCGTGGCGCCGCGCGCCAGCGCGTGGTCGAGCTCCTCCAGCACCAGCACAGTGGCCCCCTCGGAGATCACGAAGCCATTGCGGGTCGCATCGAACGGGCGGCTGGCGACGGCCGGGTTGTACTCCCCGCTGTCAGGGTCGATCGGCGATCCCAGCGCCTTCATCTGGCTGAAGCCCGCCAGCGCGATTGGGACGACCACAGCCTCGGTCCCGGCACCCAGCATCAGGTCTGCCTGGCCGCGCACGACAGCCTCCATGGCCTCGCCGATGGCGTGGCCGCCGGTGGCACAGGCGCTGACGATCGCCAGATTGTGGCCGCGCAGCCCGTACTGGATGGCAACCATGCCCGAGGCCGCGTCCGGGATCATGTGTGGGAGCAGGAACGGCGAGACGCGGTCGATGCCACGCTCGTTGAGGGTCCTGACGCCGTCGCTGACCATGCCGATGCCGCCGATGCCGGTGCCGAACACGACGCCGAATCGGTCCGGATCGGCCTGGGATCCATCCAGCCTGTCGTCGGCGCCCATCAGACCGGCGTCGCGGAGCGCCTCGCCGGTGGCAGCCACCGCCAGGTGGGTGTTCCTGTCGTGCCGGCGGACGTCCTTGCCGTCCATGTACTGCGTGGCATCGAAGTCCGTCACCTCGCCGGCGATGTGGATGGGGTACTCGGACGCGTCGAAGAGGGTGATGTCGGCGATGCCCGACCGCCCAGCCACGAGGGCCTCCCACGTCGCCTCGGAGCCGATGCCGACCGGGTTGACCGTGCCGAGGCCAGTGACGACCGCTCGCCGGTCGCTCACGTCGGAAGCCAGATGCCTTCCGCCCCCGGATTGTCGACAGCATGGGCGCTGGCCCCCGGCGCGATCCGGCGAATAAGGCCGGTGAGCACGCGGCCGGGCCCGATCTCGACGAAGTCGGTCACGCCGTCCGCCGCCATGCGCCGCACCGTCTCCGTCCACTGCACGCCGTGGACGAGGTGCTCGGTCAGCTCGCGACGAAGCCCCTCCGCCGTGTGGATGACGCTGGCGTGGACGTTGCCGAGCATCGGCACCTTTGGGTCACGGAATGGGACCATGGCCAGGATGCGGCCGAACTCGTCGCGCGCACGACGCATCAGCGGGGAGTGGCTGGCCACGCTGACCGTGAGCTGCACCGCCCTGCGGGCGCCGACCGTCTTGCTCATCTCGAGCGCGAAGACGAGGGCCGGAATCACGCCGGAGAGCACGATCTGACCCGGCGCGTTGCGGTTCGCCACGGCGATCTCGCCATGCTCCCGCGCCTGGTCGACGATCTCGTGCACCTGCTCGTCCGACAGGCCGATGACCGCGCCCATTCCGCCGTCGATGCCGCGCTCCTGCATGATCCGGCCTCGTTCGCGCACCAGCCGGATGGCCGTCTCGAAGTCGAGCGCGTCGGCGGCCACTGCAGCGGCGTATTGGCCCGCCGAGTGCCCCGCCAGCGCCTGTGGCCGTAGCTCGACGCCGGCCTCGGCCGCCTCCGCCCGCAGCGCCTCCAGGTAGGCGACGCTGGTGGCGAGGATGGCCGGCTGGGCGTTGACCGTGAGGTCAAGCTCGTCGCCCGGACCCTCGGCGATCAGGCGGCTGAGCGGGAAGCCGAGCGCGGCGTCGGCCCGCTCCATGACGGCTGCGGCTTCCGGAGAGCGCTCCAGCAGCGCGGCACCCATACCCACGTACTGCGAGCCCTGGCCCGGGAAGACGAAGGCATGCGTGCGCGGCGTGGAGTCGCCGTTGGTCGGCTGGGATTTATCGGTCATTCAGGCGGCTTGAGAAGCGTGGAAATCGCTCCGAGTATAGCCTGAGCTCGATTCAGTTCCGCGATGCACAGCCGTGCGAAGGTGCTCTTCAGCCGGCTTCCTCTCCGACCATCCCGAACTCTTCGTGACGCACGCCATCGTAGAACGGGCCACGACTCGGTTCCGTCGAGAGCACGCGGATGATCGCGACTGCCGTCGCCAGGCTCGGTTGCCGCTCGCCGAGGGACAGTCGGTAGATCGTTGTGTGGTCAACGCCGGCGCGAACCGCCAGCATGCGCCCCGTCATACGGCGGGATTGCATCTCGTCGCGCAGCCATCCCGCGAAATCGCCATTCAGGACACGCGGCGGCACGGTGAAGGATTCCAATTTGTTTCCCCTGGGCACTGAGGGCGTGCACGCAGCCTATCCGCGCGCAGCGGCCGGACGCATCGGGGATGCTACGGAGACCGCTACGGAAACGCGCGTCCGGGTTCGTCCCGATCCCCGCTGCCTCACGGCGGCGAAACGCGAAGATCCGTGCGGTGGCAATGGGCCCAGACCACACCTATCCGCATCCGGACCCCGATTCCGTAATCGGTTTCGCGCTCGTCTGCAGGATGTGGACAAGTTTCGTGGATAACGCGCTCGAGCTGCGTGGATCAGCGGGCCCAGCAGTGACCCACGGGCGTATGGTTTGGGAAGTCCGGAGGGGCATGAACCACCTCGCCGCGCGGGCAAGCTGCTTCAGTCCCTCCGGGCAGGTCGCTCCGTACGAAAGGTGCCATCGTGTCGGAAGCCGACAAGTTCACATTTGTCAGGCCTGATCAGGCAGACCTGACGTGGCTGGAGCTGCTGGCTGATGGGGTGCGCGAGGTGAGTGCCCAATCGCGGCGCTACGTCCAGGACCCGTCGGAGCCGGCGTGGTACGACCTGGTCCGCGCCCTGTCCAACATCCTCGGCGATGCCGACGCATATCAGCTCCTGCGCGCGGCTGAAATTCACTCGGGGACTGGGCGAGCTTCGAAATCGCGGAAACGCCCGGACGAACCCGGCTAGTCATCCTTCCGCTGAGCGTCCGCTGAGCAGAAGCGGCTGACGACCTCGTACAGCACGGGGAGGCCGAAGCGCACCGCGCTCACGGGGATCCGCTCGTCGTTGGCGTGGAAGAGGGACAGGTACCCGTCGTCCGGGCCGAGGCGGAGCGGCGTGAATCCGTAGGTCGGGACGCCGATCAGGTCCATCGCCTTGGCGTCGGTGCCCAGCGTGATCATCATCGGCAGCGGTGTGGCCTCGGGATCAGCGGCCCGCAGTGCGGCCTCCATCAGCCGCACGATCTCGGCATCGGACGCGCACTCGACGGGCGGCATGGTCTGCACCGATTCGACGATCACGTCCTCGCCTGCGAGCTCCTGCAGCTCGGCCAGCAGCCCATCCTGGTCGGTGCCGGGCAGCGTCCGCACGTCGACCTCCGCCTCACCGCTTCCCGGCACAACGTTCACCTTCTTGCCGACGTGGATCACGTTCGGCGTGACGGTGTCGCGCAGCATCGCGTTCAGTGATCGACGCAGGGTCTCGTCCGACACCGCCGCCTCCAGCCGGGCGGTGGCCTCCGTCTCGGCACCGCCTTCCGCCAGATCGGCGACCTCGCCCAGGCCCAGCCCGTCGAAGAAGCGCCGCACGACCGGAATGACGCGTGCCGGGCGCCGGGCGGCGTTCAGGCGCGTGACCGCGGTCGCCAGCTTGGCGGCGGCGTTGTCGGGTGACGGCATGGAGCCGTGGCTGGGCGTCCCGGAGGCACGCAGCCGCGTCCAGATGATGCCCTTCTCGGCTACCTGAATGGCGTACGCCCGCCGGCCGCCGATGGTCATCGAGTAGCCGCCCACCTCGTTCAGGGCGGCGGCTGCCGGTCGTCCGTCGGCACTGGCGAACAGGTCGGGTCGCTCCCGAACCCACTGCAGGGCGCCGAAGTTGCCGCCTGCCTCCTCGTCGGCGACCGCGGCCAGGATGACGTCGCGCCGGAGCGTGGTACCGGATCGCTGGAGCTCCAGCATCACCGACAGCTCCATGGCGACCATCGCCTTCATGTCCACCGCGCCGCGCCCCCAGACCACACCGTCGACGAGCTCCGCGGCGAACGGGTCGCGCGCCCATGACTCGGCGTCGACCGGGACCACGTCCAGGTGCGAGAGCAGCAGCAGCGGCGGCTCCGGGCTGGCGACGCCGGCGGGTATGCGCGCAAAACAGGAGCCGCGACCGGAGAGCTCCAGCACCTCCGCAACGATGCCCGACCCGCCGAGGACGTCCGCGAGGTACGTGGCGGCTGCCGTCTCCCCGCCAAGTGAGTCGCGTCCGGCCGCGCCGTCGGGGCTGCCGGGCGGGTTGACCGACGGGATCCGGATCAGCGCCCGCAGATGCTCGATGCACTCATCGGTCGCGCGATCCCAGTCGCTCATCGGTAGCGAATGCCGGCGCCGGCCGGCGCCCGGACATCGACCGGTCGCGGGGGACCTGCCGTCGCCACTGCATGACGCCGATGGACGAGGAGCGCCAGCGGGATCTCGGCGGCGAGCAGGAGGACGGCCGCCACCAGCAGCACGGGGACCTGGGCCGCCAGGCCGATCACCACCAGGCTGACAAGGAAGAAGCCGTGGATGGCGATGCGAGTCGCTGTCGTCAGGCGCAGGTCCAGGATCGCCACGCTCTCGCCATCGGGCCGGCCGCGATCGGGTCCAAAGACCGCCCACGCGCTGATGCCGACGAAGGCAGCGAAGGTGATCAGGAAGAGGATTCCACCGCCACCCGGCGCGGAGTCGACCAGCGGCTTGACGGCGATGAACGGCATCAGGCCGGTCAGCAGCAGCACGAAGGCCGGGGCCGGCACCAGCAGCTGCAGCCACTCGATCGCTGGACGCTGACGCGCAGCCTGGCGCAGCCAGCGGGTCACGCCGCTGAAGGCGACGGTCACGAACAGCCAGGCGTAGAAATTGCCCCACGGCACCCCGAACCAGCCATCGGTTGGACCCACGTCGACCCACGTCCACAGGCCCATGCGGATGGCGATGGCGTCGAAGCCCAGGTCCAGGCCGATGGCCAGGACGCTGTCGACCACCGGCGCATAGCGGCGCCGCACCCCCAGGGCATCGGTGATGCGCATCGCGCCGGCGATGATCAGCGCCCAGGTGAGGCCGATGACCACCGGTGCCCGATCGATCTCCAGCACCCAGGCCGGGTTGTAGTGGTAGGTCTGGAAGATGAGCTGGTCGCCCTCCTCCAGCAGGATGCCGAAGCCGGCGGCGCTGATGAGCTCCAGGAACGGAAGCCGGCCGCGTTGCAGGGCGGCAACGGCGGCGCCGACGAAGAAGGCGGCTGCCCCGATCTCGAGCAGGAGGTAGGTCGAATCCACGGTGGCCCGATCATAGGACCGGTCTGATCGGCGCGTAGAATTCGATGTATGACGACCGAGGTTGGCGCGCCCAGCACGCCGATCTACCTGGCCGGCGAGTTCGTCGAGGCGGGGACGCCGCTCGAGGTGCGGGATCCCGCCACTGGCGAGCTGGTGGCCACCACCTGGCAGGCCGGACCGGCGGAGCTGGAGCGCGCAATCGTCGCCGCGGTCACCGCGTTTGCCGCCACCCGCCGCCTGGCGAGCTATCAGCGGCGAGACGCACTGGCGCACGTCTCCGATTGCATCACCCGCGACGCCGACGAGCTGGCCGAGCTGATGACGCGTGAATCCGGTAAGCCGATCAAGGACACCCGCGCCGAGGTGACGCGTGGCGCCCTGACCTTCCGGACCGCCGCCGAGGAGGCGCTGCGCATCAACGGCGAGTGGCTGCCGCTCGACTGGAACGCGGCGAACCGCGGGCGCAGCGGGATCGTGCGCCGCTACCCGATCGGACCGGTGGCCGGCATCAGCCCGTTCAACTTCCCGTTGAACCTGGCCGCCCACAAGGTCGCGCCGGCGCTGGCAGCCGGCTGCAGCATCGTCCTCAAGCCGCCGTCAAAGGACCCGCTGGTCATGCTGCGGGTGGCGCGATACCTGGCGGAGACCGACCTGCCACCCGGCGCGGTCAGCATCCTGCCCATGGACCGGCCCACCGGCGATGCCATGGTCAGCGACGACCGATTCAAGCTGCTCAGCTTCACAGGCTCCCCGAGCGTCGGCTGGAAGATGAAGGCCGATGCCGGGAAGAAGAAGGTGGTGCTGGAGCTGGGCGGCAACGCCGGGGCCATCGTCGACGAGACCGCCGACCTGGACTGGGCCGTCAGCCGGCTCGTCTACGGAGCCTTCGCCTACGCCGGCCAGGTCTGCATCAGCGTGCAGCGCATCTACGTGGTCGAGGCGATCCTCGATGAGTTCGCCACCCGATTCGTCGACAAGGTGCGCGACCTGAATATCGGCAACCCGCTCGATCCGGCGACCGACATGGGACCGATGGTCGACACCAAGGCCGTGGCCCGCACCCAGGAGTGGGTCGGCGAGGCGCTGCAGATGGGGGCACGAGCGCTGGTCGGCGGCGAGCCGGACGGCCTCTTCTATCCACCGACGGTGCTGGTCGACGTGCCGAATGAGGCGCGCGTCTGCGGCGAGGAGGTGTTCGCGCCGGTGGTCAATCTATTCGCGGTGCCCGACTTCGAGGCCGGGCTGGCCGAGATCAATGACTCGCAGTTCGGGCTGCAGTGCGGCGTCTTCACGGACGGCCTGGAACGCGCCCTGGCCGCGCACGACGAGCTGGAGGTCGGCGGAGTGATCGTCAACGATGTTCCGACCTGGCGCATCGATCACATGCCGTACGGCGGCGTCAAGGACTCGGGCCTGGGCCGCGAGGGGCTGCGCTGGTCGATCGAGGATATGACCGAGGCCAGGCTGCTGGCCTTCGCCCGACCGCTCTAGGAAAACCGCATGACCGATCAGCTGACGCGAACGCGCTGGGCGCGCGTGATGCAGCGCGATGAGCTGCATGACGGCGAGCTGTTGCCGGTGGAGATCGACGGCACGCCGGTCGTGCTGGTGCGCCACGCCGGCGAGTTCTTCGCGGTCCAGAACAACTGCAGCCACCAGGACTTTCCGTTGTCCGAGGCCGGATTCGATGCCGTAGACGGGCTGCTGGTCTGCGCATGGCACGGCGGCTGCTTCGACGTTCGCACTGGCGCGGCCGTGATCCCGCCGGCCACGGAGCCGGTGGAGACGCACCCGGTCCGGATCAGCGCAGAGGGCTGGGTCGAGATCGGGCTGACGGGCAGCCTGGCCCGCCCCTGACGTGGCGCTCGAGGCCCTGCCCTTCGTCAACTGGATCTTCTGGACCGCCCTGAGCGCCGGCACCCTGCTGGTCGTGGGGCTGACCGAGCTGCTGGGCGGCACGACCCGCGGCTATCGGCTGTTCATGGCCTGGCTGCTGGTCGCCCTCGTGGCAGTGCTCGTCGCGTCGGAGCTCAGCCTGACGTCCGGCACAGAGCTCGACTCGACCGCGGGCCTGCGCCGCGTGCTGGTGGCGGTGATGACGGTCGCGACCATCGCGTACCTGGCGGCCTCCCTGCTGCGCCTGCCGCGCGGCGGGCTCGCCGTTGCCGGGGGCGTGGTCGGGGTGCTGGCACTGGCCACGCTGTCAGCGGCGGGCGCTACGCTGAGCCCGCTGCTGTTCAGCGTCCAGCTGGTGCTCGTCGCCCTGGCGCTGGGCGCCGTCAACGCCGCCATGCTGCTCGGCCACTGGTACCTGGTCACCCCGCGGCTCTCGCCGACGCCGCTGCGCCGGATGATGTGGCTGCTGCTGGCCGCCCTCACCCTGCAGGGCCTGACCTTCGCCGTGGCAGTCGTCACCGTCAGCAGCGGTCCGCTGGGCGGCCCGATCGGTCCACTCACCTGGCTGCGGTTGGCGGTGGGCATCCTGTTTCCGATCGTGATCACGGTGCTGGCCATGCTGGCCAGCCGTGCGCCCTCGCTGCAGGCGAGCACCGGATTGCTGTACATCGGGCTGGCATTCGTGATGGCCGGGTCCATCGCCGGCGCCAGCATCACCTATCTCACCGGCGTCCCGGTCTAGGCGGGATGCGCACGAGCGTCCGCACCTTCGCCATCCTGCGCGAGCTGTCGGCCGATCGCGCGGAGCTGCAGCTCCCCGACGGTGCGGACGTCGAGGACGCGTGGGGGGCGTTCGCGGAGCGGTTCCCGGGGCTGGCCAAGCATCGGCCCTTCGTGCGCGCTGCCCGCAACGGCGCCTATGCCGAATGGACCGATGCCCTCGCCGACGGCGACGAGGTGGCCTTCCTGCCTCCCGTCAGCGGCGGCGCAGAGGCGTCGCTGACTGACGAGCCGATCGACGTGGCGGCGCTGGAGGCGCTGGTCACCGCCCCCGATCGCGGGGCGCTGGTGACCTTCGTTGGCCGGGCTCGCGACACGGCCGATGACGGTCGCGGCGTGCTGGAGCTCGAGTACGAGGTCTTCCCGGAGATGGCCCAGTCGGTGCTGCAGGATGTGGCTGCCGAGGTGGAAGCTCGCTGGCCGGTCTCGGTGGCGGTGGCGCATCGAACGGGTTTGGTGCCCATCGGCGAGGCAGCGGTGGCCATCGTCACCGCGGCTCCGCATCGGGCAGAGGCGTACGAGGCCAACCGCTACGTGATCGAGGCGATCAAGGAGCGGCTGCCGATCTGGAAGCGCGAGCGCTTTGCAGACGGCAGCGAGTGGAAGCGACCGGGCGCCTGATCTGCCACCACCACGTTGGCGGGAGGCAGCCGCCCCGTGCACAATGTGCGGCTGATGCCGACCCCCAAGCCGGGCCAGATTCGTTGCCCGACCTGCCACAAGCCCACGCCGCCCGCCGCCTTCTGCACACAGTGCGGTGCCGCGATCCCGGCGTCTGCGATGCCGCGGCCGCGTGGCATGGGCCGTGACGAGCTGGAGGCCCGCAGTCGTGGGCGGCGTCCCGGCGAGGGAGCGCTGCGCCGCGGCGTCCCCCTCGAGGACGATCATCGACACGCCGGGACTGGCGGCTACGTGCCGTTCGTGCCGGAGCCGGAAGACGTCCGGGCAGTCCACGAGGAGGAGCCCGAAGAGCCGGCGCCGAACGTGGACAACGCGCCGGAGGACGTCGACCTGCCCCATCACGACATTCCGCGAAGCACCGCTGGGGAGTCCCCCGTGGCGCCACAGCCCACGACGTACATGCACCCGCCCGGGAGCGAGCCCGCCTGGGTCGCCGGCGCTGGCGACGAACCGTACGGCGCCCCGGAGGATGCGTATCCCTATTCCTACGAGGAGGTGGACGACAGGAGGCGCCGAGGGCCTGGCGTGCTGCCGATCATCGGTTTCATCGGCCTCTGCGTGCTCGCGCTCGGGGTTGGTGCTGCGCTGGCCAGCGTCCTCGGCGGCGGCCCTGGCATCGGGCAGGCCTCAGCCACGCCATCGGCGAGTGAAAGCCTGGAGTCCAGCGTGGAGCCGACCGATGAGCCGACGCCCGGACGTTCCAGCGACCGAACACCCCGGCCGGACGCGAGCGACGGGCCGATCGCGTTCCCGGATGGGGCGCAGCTCTCCATCCAGCCTTGCGGCAGCAACGACTACGACGATGACGCGGTCGGTCAGCCGGAGGCCGAGGCCTGCGATATGGACAGCAACCCGATCGAGGACGGCGAGGTGTGGGCCTTCATCGTCTTCGACGACACACCCGTGGACGACACCCTCACAGTCCAGCTAATGGAGAGGGACGAGGTGGTGAACGAGGTAGACGTCACGATCGAATCATTCCTGGGGGACTGTGGCTGCAGCGGGCTGATCAACGGCGCCGCCCACTACGTGGGACTCTTCCCCGGGGACTACCGACTCGTCCTGCAGCGCAATGGCGAGTTCGCGGACAGCGCCACTTTCACGGTCGAAGACTAGTCCGGCCAGCTTGGCCGCGGCGTGTCGCCCGCCTGCCGGCGGCGAGCGGCAAGGGCGCTGATCGCCTCCATCACGCAGCGGTTGGCCGCGGCCGCCGTGACCTCTGACACGTCGTAGGCG
>CBFGSY010000023.1:0-19529 GCA_965651545.1 uncultured bacterium
CCCACCGCCAAGGCGTTCATGGTCTACGACTTCCGCCTGCCCGATGAGCGCCTCTTCGCGGCGCTGCAGGTGATGGGGCGCCACGGCGGGATGCTGCAGGTCCACTGCGAGAACCCCACGATCATCGACGCGCTGGTGTCCGGCGCGATGGATGCCGGACACACCCAGTGCCGGCACCACGCGGCCTGCCGACCGACCTACGCGGAGGCGGAGGCCACGCATCGGGCGATCGCACTGGCACAGGCGGCGGAGGCATCGGTCTATGTCGTGCACCTGTCATGCGCCGATGCGTTGGCCGAGGTCGTTGCCGCCAAGGCCAGGGGATGGCCCGTCTATGCCGAGACCTGCCCGCACTACCTGTCCAGGACCGATGCCGCCTACGAGGCGGCCGACGAGACGGAAGTCATCAAGTCGGTCATCTCGCCGCCACTGCGCTCGGAGGCCGACCGCCAGGCTCTGTGGCTGGGACTGGCGCGGGGTGGGCTGGACCTGGTGGCGACCGATCATGTGCCCGATCGGCTGGCAGTCGAGAAGGTAGTCCCGGCGCCGCCGTTCCCGCAGATCAGCAACGGGGCGCCGGGGATCGAGACGCTGCTCAGCATCGTGTACTCGGTGGGGGTCGGTGCGGGGCGGATGACGCTGGAGCGGATGATCGACGTCCTGGCAACCACGCCGGCTCGGCTGTTCGGCCTCGCCTCGAAGGGCGCGGTCGAGGTGGGGCGTGACGCGGACCTCGTGCTGTTCGACCCGGACGCCTCGCGTGTCATCACCCAGGCGGAGCTGCACCACACCAGCGACTTCACCCCGTACGAAGGGATGCGAGTGCGAGGCGCGGTGCGCAGCGTCCTGCTGCGCGGCGTGCCGGTCGTGCGCGATGGCCTGTTTGTCGGTAAGCGCGGTCGCGGCCGCTTCATCGAGCGAAGCCTGGAGGCAACCGGAGGCATCGAGGCAGCGTCGTGAGCCGCTGCTAGGATGGCTGCATGGCCGCGCTGCTCGGCATGATCGTCGCCCTCGCTGCCGTCTTCGAGGGAACGACCGCCGGTGAGCCCGCGCGCCAGCCGACAACGACCACCAATCTCCGGCAGAGCTACAACCTCGCCGCCAGGCTGAACGTGGCCAACGGCAGGCTGCGGGTGGTGGAGCGGGTCACCCTGACGAATCGCTCGCCGCGCGAGATCGATCACGTCAACCTGTCGGTCCTGCCGCGGGCGTTCGGCTACTTCGGCTTCACGGGCGCGGTCTCCATCGGCGGCCAGGCGGTTGGCAAGCGCTGGACGACCGGCACCAACCTGCGGGTGAGCCTTGGACGCTGGCTCCAGCCCGGCCAATCGCTGACTCTGCGGGTCCCATTCAGGCTCAGCGTGGGCTCCAGTGGCGGGGCGTTCACCGCACGGACCAGCCGCGACCGCGGCGTGCTGAGCCTTGGCGAGTGGTTCCCGATCCTGTCGCGCGTGCACGACAGCTATGCCGTTGGCGATCCGCAGGTGACGCGGACCGCGCGTCAGATCCGCCTGGAGCTCACCACGACGACCCGGCAGCGGCGCAACGCCGTCGCCTGCCCCGGACTCAGACACGCGCCGGCGGTCAGGGGCCGACACTGGGTGTGTCGAATCAACCGCGCGCGCGACTTCTCGCTCGTGGTGAACCCGCGCTTCCAGCTGACCACGCGCCACGCTGACGGCGTGCGGATCAAGGTCTACACCGAGAGCGTCGGTGGCGGCCTCACCGCAGAGAAGGCGCAGCGCGCCATGTTCCGGCTGAACGACCGCTACGGGAAGTATCCCTGGGCAGACCTGGTGCTGGCCGAGGTCGGAGCCGACGGGGGATTCAGCATGGAGTACCCGCGCTCCATCCACCTCACCCGCTCGAAGGTGACCGACACCTACGTCATCTACCATGAGGTGGCGCACCAATGGTTCTATGCCCAGCTGGGCAACGACCAGATGCGCGCGCCATGGCTCGACGAGGGGTTCTCCGACTTCACCGCGCGCTGGCTGATGGGCATCGGCGAGAACCAATGCTCGGGCCGCGAGGTGGACAGCACTGTCTTCGCCTGGCCGGCGGGGAAGACGACCGGTGGTGACTGGTTGAGCTGCGACGGCTACTTCCACACGGTCTTCTACAAAAGCACCGAATTCCTGAACCGGGTCAGGTCGGCGATGGGGACGACCAAGTTCTTCTCGTCGCTGCGTGCCTACATCGGGCAGCACCGCTTTGGCCTCATCAGCACCCGCAGCCTGCTGAACTTCATGCAGTCGCGGACCGGCGTGAACCTGCGCCCGATCTATCGCCAGTACCTCGACGCCTACGACTGAGCCGACCTGAGCCGATGCCTCCGCGTTCCACCATCACGCGCCTCGTGACCGGCGACTACCTGGCGCCGTCCTCGAGCCGCTTCGCCGGCCAGCGCGTCGTGGCGGTGGCCTACCTCGTCCGCCACCCCGACGCGACCCTGCTGTTCGATACCGGCTTCCCGTTCGACGAGGTCACGACCGTCAACGAGGGCGACGACGCTGAGCCGATCCCGACCTTCCCGCGGCCACTGGAACGCCTGCTTGGGGAAGCCGGCACGTCCATGGATGGGCTGGACATGGTCGCCAACTGCCACCTGCATATCGACCACGCCGGCGGCAACTTCCGGCTGCCGCCCGAGCTGCCGATCCACGTCCAGGCAGTCGAGCTGGCGGAGGCGCGCGAGGAGACCGACGCCTTGGTGACCGATGCGCTCGCTCTCGATCGCCAGGCGTACCGCGCCGTCCATGGCGAGCAGGAGATCCTGCCCGGCATCCGTGCGGTTCCGACGCCCGGACACACGGCGGGACACCAGTCGCTCGTGGTCGAAACGGACGACGGCAAGGTCGTGCTCCTGGGACAGGGGATGCCGTCCGCGACCGACTTCGCTTCGGCCGTCTACGCCCGCCGGCTGGAGGCGGAGGGCTTCGACCAGGTCCCGCCATACCCGGACTGGCTGCCGCACATCCTGGATTTCAAACCCGTCCGCGTGCTGTTCGCGCACGATCTGGCCACGTGGCTGCCGGACTGAGCTACAGCGTGATGGGCCAAATGGGCGGTTGCCATTGGGACCGGTACTGCCGTTAGCCTTTGGCGCAGTGTCCCAACTACGTGACCCATACGAGACCCTCCAGGTCCACCGCAACGCCGTGCCCGAGGTCATCGAAGCGGCCTACCGCGCGCTGGCTCGTCTGCATCATCCCGATGCCAACGACGACCCGGACGCCGACTCGGCGATGGCCGAGTTGAACTGGGCATACGCCGTCCTGCGCGAGCCGGAGCTCAAGGCCTCGTACGACGGCACGCACGTGCCCATCCCTGTCACCGAACCTCCGGTGGCGGAGGGGGCATCACTGAGCGCTCGCGTGGCCGAGGCGACCGACGCGGCCGTCAGTCGAGACGCCTCCAACCCGGCCAACACCGTGCTGGACTTCGGGCGGCACGCCGGCAAGACGCTGCGACAGATCGCACGCCTGGAGCCCGGCTACCTCGAGTGGCTGCGGCGCACGCCATCGGGCATTCGGTACCGGCACCAGATCGACCACGTGCTCGACACGCTGGCAAGCGCCCGCGCCGCCGCGGCCGACGCCCGCGCCGCGTCAGCCGAGTAGCGGGTAGGCCGGCAGCGTCAGGAAGTCGGTGAATTTGTCCGACAGGACGAGATCGTCGAGGAGCTGGGAAGCATCGGTCCAGCGGTAGTCCGGTGCGGAGGACTGCAGCTGCCCAAGCTCATCGTCGCGGATCGCGGTGTAGAGCTCCGGCGACATCGGCCTGCCATCGTCCAACGTGGCGCGATGGACCCGCCACTGCCACAGCTGCGAGCGGCTGATCTCAGCCGTGGCAGCGTCTTCCATCAGGTTGTTGATGGCGGCCGCCCCGTTGCCGTCCAGCCATGAGGCGAGGTACTGCAGCGCGACCGACACGTTGGTGCGAACGCCCGCTTCGGTGACCTGGCCGCCGTCGATAGTGACGTCCAGAAGGTCCGCGGCGGAAGGCGCCGCTTCCGGCGAGCGATCCTTCTGGTTCGGCCGGGAGCCCAGCGCCTCGTCGAAGATCTCACCAGCCACCGACACCAGGTCCGGATGTGCCACCCAGGTGCCGTCCGAGCCGTCGCCGGATTCTCTCCGCTTGTCCTCGCGGACGGCCGCCAGCGCTCGCTCGGTCACCTCCGGCTCGCGCCGGTTCGGAATGAAGGCGCTCATGCCGCCGATGGCATGCGCGCCGCGCCGATGGCAGGTGGTCACCAGCAGCTGCTGGTAGGCGCGCATGAACGGCACGGCCATGGTCACCTGCGCCCGGTCGGGAAGCGTCTTGTCGGGGAGCGTTCGCAGCTTCTTGATGAGGCTGAAGATGTAGTCCCAGCGGCCTGCGTTCAGGCCGGCGGCGTGATCCCGCAGCTCGTAGAGGATCTCCTCCATCTCGAAGGCGGCCAGGATCGTCTCGATCAGGACAGTGGCCCGGATGCTGCCCTGCGGTATGCCCAGTCCCTCCTGGGCAGCCACGAAGACGTCATTCCAGAGCTCCGCCTCCAGGTGCGACTCAAGCTTCGGCAGGTAGAAGTAGGGTCCCGAGCCGCGGTCGAGCTGCTCACGAGCGTTGTGGAAGAAGACGAGGCCGAAGTCGAAGAGGCTGGCGGAGACGGGGGAGCCGTCGACGAGAACGTGGGTCTCGTCCAGGTGCCAGCCACGGGGTCGGATGACGAGCGTGGCCAGGCCGGATTCGTTGAGCGCGTATGTCTTCTCGTCAGTCTGGTGTGTCAGGGTGCGGCGCACCGCCTGGCTGACGGCCCACTGGCCGGTCACGACGTTCGACCAGGTGGGGGAGAGGGCGTCCTCGAAGTCGCCCATGAAGACCTTCGCGCCGGAGTTGAGGGCGTTGATCATCATCTTCGGCTCGGCCGGACCGGTGATCTCCACCCTTCGGTCGTCCAGGTCGGCGGGTGCGGGAGCGACGCGCCAACCGGGGTCGGTGCGGACTTGTTGCGTGTTCGGCAGGAAGTCCGGCAGCTCGCCGGCGTCGAAGCGGGCCTGGCGCTCGCGGCGCTCGCCGAGCAGGCGCTGCCGCCGAGGATCGAAGGACCGATGCAGCTGGGCCACGAAGCCGAGCGCCTCCGGCGTCACCACCTCATCCGCGTGAGGCGTCTCGGGACCGACGATCGCGATGCCAGGGAGATTCGGGTTCATCTGCCTAGTAGCCGAAGCGCATGAGGATCATGCAGGTGAAGATGATGAAGAAGAGGACGAGGTCGATACGCGTCACCGTGCGGAGACGGGCGATCGCCGCGCCATATTCCGGTGATTCCTTGATGGCCTCGAAGGCGGGACCCATGTTGCGCGCGCCGTTCGCGAAGAGGCCGATGGTCACCACCAGGGCCACCAGCCAGGTGAGGCCGTACGCAGTGGTGAAGGCAGCCTCGATCGATTTGATCGGCCCCACCAGGGTTCCTCGCACGATGCCCAGGAGCAGCACCAGGATGCCGACGACGGGGAATACCCGCTGCCCGGCGGCGCCCAGCCGCCCGAAGATCTCGCGAACGGTTGCCTCCGGCATCGTCGCCAGCGGCGGAGCGATCAGGAAGTACACCGACAGGGTGTAGCCGAACCACAGGATGCCGAGGAGGACGTGCAGCCACTGGACGGCGAACTGGAACCAGTTCATCGCGCTCCTGCGTGTTGGTATGCACGATTGTCGCAGACCTACCGATCCGCCTGGCCCTCGCGCGCGACCTCGCGCGCGACGATGAAGGCGCGCGGGCGCCGGCCGCGGCCGCTCACGCCCAGCAGTTCCGCGAAACGCCGCTCCCGTGTTTCCGGCTTCTTGGCCGACATGACCCAGAACGACGCGGCGCGCCGGTACGCGGGCTGGTCCGCCTGCCAGTGGCGCCACGCCTCGGGCTCCGCCCGGAAGCGTCGGACCATTGCCGGTTCAAGCTCCAGCGGCGGGCGCTCATACGAGTAGCTGGCGTCCTTGCGCCGATCGCGCTCCTCGAAGGCACGAACCCCCGCGGGGTGCAGTCGCCCCGCTGCCCGCAGCTCGGCCATCTTCGCGATGTTCACAGCGCTCCACGATGAGGTCCTGCGGCGGGGCGTGAAGCGGGTTGCGGTCAGCTCATCGTCGATGCGGTAGGTGATGCCGTCGATCCAGCCGAAGCACAGCGCCTCTTCGACGGCCTGGGGGTAGGTCATCGCGGGCTTCGCGACGCCCCTCTTGTAGTAGCCGACGAAGAGGGCCTCGGCCGAGGCGTGGTTCCGCTCCAGCCACTGCCGGAAGGCAGCCGGGGTGCGAAAGATGCGTACCTGCCCGCGGGTCGGGCGCGCGATCGGCACAGGGTGAGCTCAGGCCGTGGCTGTCACCAGCCACCCTCGTCACGGATGAGGCGATGCAGGACGCGGGAGGCGACCGCCCGCCGGTAGTCGGCCGTCGAGCGGACGTCGTCGATCGGGGAGATTTCCTGGGCCAGCGTCCTGGCCGCGGCATCGGCTGTCTCCGCCGTCGGCTGCGCGCCCTCCATGGTGGCCTCCGTTTCGGGCGCTCGGATCGGCGTGGCGGCCACCGAGCCAAGGGCCAGGCGAACGTCACGCCATGCACCGCTCTCGTCCGAACGCCAGGCGAGCGCCATGACGACCTTCGAGATCGCCTGTGCTCGCCGGGTGCCCACTTTGCGGAAGCGGACTTGACGACCGGGGACGATCGGGAAGCGCACGCGGACCAGGAGCTCGTCGTCTGCCAGTGCCGTCTTGCGGTAGCTCGGCCAGAACTCGCCCGCCGGGATCGTCCGCTCGCCCCGCGCGCTGCCGGCGACCAGCTCCGCATCGGCGGCCAGCAGGATGGGCAGCGTGTCGCCGGCAGGCGAGGCGTTCGCAGCGTTGCCGCCAAGCGTGCCTCGATTCTGGATCTGCGCGGCGCCGATGGTGGCCGACGCATCGGCCAGCGCCGGCAGGTGGTCGCGTACCTCCGCCGAGCGGCGAATGTCGGTGTACGTGGTCAGCGCCCCGATCACCAGCGCATCGTCCTCGACCGTGATCCCGCGCAGCTCGTCCAGACGCCAGATGTCGATGATCCGATCCGGCAGCTCACCGATCTCGCCGGTGATCTGGACCAGCAGGTCGGTCCCGCCGGCCACCGGTCGGTGCGGCTGGGTCGAGATGGCGTCATACGCCTCGGCCAGACTCGGGTGGCATTGGCCGCGGCTACGGTTGCGCGCGACGCTCGGCGGCGAGCGCGATGGCCTCGACGATCTTGGTGTACCCGGTGCAGCGGCACAGGTTGCCGGCGATCGCCTCGCGAATGGCATCGTCGGCGGCCGGCTCGCCGGATGCTAGGAATGCCTCACCGGCCATCAGCATGCCCGGCGTGCAGATGCCGCATTGTGCTCCGCCGGTCTCGAGGAAGGCGGCCTGCAGCGGGTTGAGGCGCCCTTCGGCCGCCAGCCCTTCCACCGTCTGGACCGATGCGCCCTCGACCTGGCAGGTGGGCACCAGGCAGGCATCGACCAGCGCGCCATCGACCAGCACCGAGCAGGCTCCGCACTCGCCCTCGCCACAGCCTTCCTTGGTGCCGGTCACGCCGAGGTCCTCGCGCAGCGTGTCGAGCAGTCGCCGCATGCCGGGGACATCGGCCTCAACCGGCTCGCCATTGAGATTGAACCTGTACATCAGTTCATTCACTCCTACCGGGCCCGAACTCACCCGGGGCACGGGGTGAAGCGATAGTCGTCGACTGCGATTCCTGTCGCATGCCTGTCCTGACGACCTTAGGCGCCTCGGCGCGTGCGTCCCGTCGCGAAACCGCACGCATCGACGCTCGCGCGGCCATCGCAGGTGCCGGGAAACGCGGTGGCGCCGCGGCTAGCGTCGTCAGGACGAGCGGATGACGCCAAGTCCGGCACCCAGCCTCCGTAGCGTCGTCAGAACGAGCAGGCGACGACTCGAATGCAGAGCAGCCGGGCGACGTCACGGGATGAAGTCCTGCGGTGGGTCCGTGGGTGCCTGCAGCGGAATCTCGTCACCGCCGGCCGGCAGATCCTCGACGGGCGGGGCGTCGGGCTCTGGTTGCTCCAGCGAGATGCCGGGTGGCGGAGGCATCGGGCCATCGGTCAGGGCCGCCAGGATGCGCTCGGGCGTGGCGGGCAGGTCGTGAATCCAGACGCCGGTCGCGTCGTGGATGGCTGCCACCACCGCCGGCGCCCCGACGTCCATCGGCAGCTCGCCCACGCCCTTGGCGCCGTGTGGCGCGCCGGAGAACGGCTTCTCGACCAGGATGGTCCGGATGTTCGGCGCATCCAGCGCAGTGGGGATGAGGTAGGTCGCCAGGCGGTCGTTCAGGTAGCGGCCGTCGACGAGCTTCATCTCCTCGATCGTGGCGTAGCCGATGGCCTGCAGCGAGCCGCCCTCCACCTGCCCCTCGGCCAGCACCGGGTGAATCACGTGGCCGACGTCGTCGGCGGCCACGAACTCGCGCACGGTGACCTCCGCGGTGTCCAGGTCCACGTCCACCTTGGCCACCGCCGCCGCCCAGCCGAAGGCTGGATAGGCGTCGCCGGTGTACGTCTTGTCGTCGAACGGCACGCCCGGATACGGCTCGAAGCGCTGGTCGACGCGACGCGCTCGTGCCTCACGGTAGGAGTCCGCGAACGGGCGTCCCATCTCTTCCTCGACCTGTTGGCGCAGCCCCTGGGCGGCCTTGATCAGCAGGCCGCCGACCACCATCGCCGTCCGGCTGGCCACCGTCGGCCCGGAGTCCGGCACGATTGACGTGTCCTGCGGGGCGATTTCCACCTCGTCGTACTCGACCCCCAGCGCATCGGCCACCAGCTGCGGGAAGATCGTCTTGGTGCCCTGGCCCATCTCGGTGGACGCGGTCAGGATCCGGATTCGATGCTCGTCGGTCAGCTCCACCGACGCCACCGAGGCCAGCTTCACCTCACCACTTCCGGTGAAGCCCGCTCCATGCCAGGCCAGGGCCAGGCCGATCCCACTCGCCAGCCTGGCACCCGATCCGCGGCGCTCCCGCGCTTCCGCAGTCCGCTGCCGGTAATGGTCATAGCCCGATGCCTGTGCCGCCTCCTCGAGCACGTCGCCGCCGCCGACGCTCTCGCGCAGCACCTGGCCGGTGGGCGTGACGTCGCCCTGCTGGTACACCCACCGTCGGCGCAGCTCCAGCGGCGACTCGCCCAGCGCCTCGGCGATCCGGTTGATCTGCATCTCGGCGGCGAACTCGGTCTGGGGCGCCCCGAAGCCGCGGAAGGCGCCGTTCGGCGGCGTGTTGGTGGCCATCGCGCGGCCCACGATGCGCACGTTCTCGCAGCGATAGGGGCCGCCGGCGTGCAATGTCCCGCGGCTGAGGACGACGGGCGTCAGAGTGCAGTAGGCGCCGCCGTCCATGATGACCTCGATCTCCTGCGCCACCAGCTCCCCGTCGTGGGTCACGCCGGTGCGGTAACGAACGACGGCCGGGTGGCGCTTGGTGGTGGCGCTGATGTCCTCGTGGCGGTCGTAGATCATGCGCACCGGCTTGCCGCACTTCAGGGACAGCAGCGCGGCATGCAGGGCGATCATGGAGGGGTACTCTTCCTTGCCGCCGAAGCCGCCACCGGTCTCGGCCTGGACGACGACCGCCAGCTCGTCTCCCATGTCCAGTGCACGCTTCATCGCCTTGTGGATGTAGAACGGGCACTGCAGCGAGCCGTGGACGGTGACGCCGCCGTCCTCGCGCGGGACCGCGATCATCGCCTGGTTCTCGATGTACAGCTGCTCCTGGTGGCCGACCCGATACGTCCCCTCGATCACGCGATCGGCGCTGGCCATGGCGGCTGCCGCGTCCCCCCGTTCCACCGCGTACCTGGCAAATTGCTGGTCGCTCTCCAGCGGGTCGAAGACAGCGGGCAGACGCTCGGTCCGGAGCTTCACGTGCCGCCTGGCTTCGCGCACGGTGGAGCGGTCGGCAGCCGCAACAAGCGCCACCGGCTCAGCCTGGTGCTTGATCTCTCCACCGATCGGCACCAGCACTGGCTGGTCGTCATCGATGAGGCTGACGATGTTCTCGCCGGGGATGTCGTCGGAAGTCACCACCACGACCCGGCTCCAGTCGAAGTCCGGATCGAGGTCGATACCCAGCAGCTTGGCGTGGGCGTCGGTCGAGCGGATGGTGGCGCCATACCAGGCCCCGGGGAACACGAGGTCATCCGCGTACTTCGCCAGGCCGGTGAGCTTCTCCGGCCCCTCGCGGCGCGGCGGCACCGGGAATACCCGGCCGCGGGCCGGCGCCTCAGCCGGCAGGATCAGCGCCTGGGTTGCAGACTCAGGCGGCAGCGTGCGGGTGGTGCTGCGCGGCCGCTCCATCGGTGCATCCTAGCGCGCCCGATGGCCAGCCTCATCAGTAGTTCGGGCCGTTCCTCGGTGCCGGTCGAGGGTTCGCCCGCGCCGCAGCGATTGGCCCGGTGTTGCACCGGTGTGCTCCCCCCCGTCCACGACTGGAACCCCATTGACGATCACGTAGCTCACTCCTTCGGGAAACAGCCTCGGCTGGTCATAGGTGGCGTTGGCGCGGACGCGTGCCGCATCGAAGACGACGACATCGGCGGCAAAGCCGTCGCGCAACAGACCGCGTTGCTCCAGGCCCAGGCGGGCGGCGGGGGCGCCGGTCATCCGGTGCACGGCCTCCTCCAGGGTCAGCAGGCCTTCCTCGCGCACGAATTGCCCGAGGATGCGGGGGTAGGACCCATAAGTGCGTGGCGAGACCCTCTCACCGAGGAAGGTCGAATCGGTGCCGATCATGGCCTGCGGGTGCCGCAGGAAGGCGCGCAGCCCATCGGTCCAGGGACCGCTCGTGACCTGCGCCACGCGCAGGTCCTCTGCCAGCAGCAGGTCGCACATGGCATCGACCGCATCGGAGCCGGTTTCGTCCATGACGTCAGCCAGTGTTCGCGACTCCCAGCGCAGGTTGTCCGGCCGGGTGAACGCGCCCAGCCGAATGTCGGCCCAGCCGGCAGCTCCCGTGTAGGCGGCGCCGCGGTCCCGGAGCTCGTCGCGAATCCTGTCGCGGACCGGGGAATCGGCGAGGCGTTGCTTGAGGGCCGATGGTCCACCGGATGACACCCACTGCGGAAGCTGGATCAGCAGCCGCGTGGAGGCCCACTCGTACGGATACATGTCGAAGGTGATGTCCAGGCCCTCCGCCCGGGCGTCGTCCACCAGGCTCAGCTGTTCCTCGGGCGGGCCGGGGTACGTCTGCCGGTGATAGAAGTGCGTGATGTGGGTCGGTCCCTCGCCACGCCGGCCGATCTCGATGGCCTCGCGGAACGGGTCCAGGAACCGATCTCCCAACGAGTAGCGCACGTGGGTGTGGTAGAAGCCACCGAGGCGGGCCGCCTGGTTGGTCAGCTCGGCCAGCTCGTCGGTCGATGCGTACGAGCCGGGCGGATAGTCCAGGCCGCTCGAGACACCGAAGGCGCCCTCCTCCATTGCCTCGCGCAGCATGGCGCGCATGGCCTGCACCTGACGAGCGTCGGCCGGTTGGTCCTCCCAGCCGATGGCGCCGATGCGCAGCGCGCTGTTGCCGACCACGAAGCCGACGTTGATGGCCTGACCGCGGTCGTATCGGTCCAGGTAGGACGCGACCGTGTCCCAGTCGTAATCGAGCGGCGGATCGCCGTCCAGCCCCGCGTTGAGGCGGACGAAGTCGAGCAGGTCCTGGCGGTGGGCGAACGGCGCGTAACCGTTGCCATCAACGCCCACGATCTCGCTGGTCACTCCCTGGCGCACTTTCGGCTCGTGACGAGGGTCGGCCAGGATCATCAGCCCGCCATGCGAGTGCAGGTCGATGAACCCGGGAGCGACTACAAGCCCGCTTGCGTCGATCGTCCGTCCTGCTGCCGGCCGCCAGCCCGCGTCTCCCAGGCGGAGCCGGCCGTCGCTGATGCCGAGCGTGCCGGCGATGGCCGGGGCGCCAGTGCCGTCGAACAGCCGCCCCCCAACGACCAGAAGGTCGACCGCGTCCGGGCCTATGCCGATTCCTCCCAGACCACCTCGTAGGCCTGCTGCGGCTCCTCGAAGCCTTTCAGACGCAGCCTGCCGCGCTTGCGGAACGCGAATCCCTTGCCAGCCGCCAAATCGCGGACGGCACTGGACACCAGGATGGCGCCGCCCTCGGCCCGGCTGGATAAGCGCGCGGCCAGCTGAACGGCAGCGCCGAACAGGTCATCGCGCTCGGTGACCGGCTCCCCGGCGGCGATGCCGATGCGAACCCGCAGGTCCGCAGCGTCCTTCGATTCCGCCAGCTGGCGCTGGATCTCCACGGCGCTCTGGATGGCGCCGACGACCGAGAGGAAGGCGGCCATTAGGCCGTCGCCGGTGTGCTTGACCTCGCTGCCACCGTTTCGTTTGAGCGCATCGCGCACGACCTGATCGTGCAATCGCACCATGGCCATCGCGCGGGCGTCGCCATAGCGCTGCGTGAAGCGCGTCGAATCCTCCAGGTCGGTGAAGAAGATGGTGCGGAAGGCGGTTTCGATGTACGCCTCGCCGGGCGGATGCGGCGTGATCGCCCCCATGAATCGGTTGAGTGCCTGGTCGTCGACATCGATGACCTGGTTGGGGGCCAGTCCGTGCGAGGCGCGGTGAGCGGCCTCGACGGCGTCGCGGAATGGCGCCTTGGCAAGGCAGAACCCGGTCTGACGCTCGTCGTCGAACCAGTAGTGGATGAATTGGACGTCGTACCACGCCTGGACCTCCAGATCCTTCAGGTGTGCGATTGCCGCCTCTTCGGCGGTCATCCCCTCGAAATCGTGGCGGTCCATGAAGAAGGGCATCGGATCACCCTGCCGGCGGCGCGATCGAGGCGATCTCGCCCTCGAAGGCAGCGCGCATGGAGCGCTTCTCGTCTTCGCTGAGCCAGGACGCCTCGACGCCGTCCAACGCCACCTCGCACATCTCCGACCATGAGAAGTCGAGGGCAGTGGCGACGCTCCGGTACTCCTTGCCGAGGTCGAGATCGGTCATGGCCGGGTCGTCCGTGTTGAGCGTCGCGAGCAGGCCGGCCTGGCGCATCCGGCGGAATGGATGCTCGGCAAGCGACGCGAACTTGTTGGCGATCACCACGTTCGAGTTCGGGCAGACGGTGAGCGGCATGCGCCAGTCTGCCACCCGGGCGGCCAGCTCCGGGTCATCCAGGATGGCGAGCCCATGGTCGATGCGCTCCAGCCGCAGCGCACCCAGCGCGGTCGCGATATTCGCCGGACCGGTGTCCTCGCCGGCGTGGCCGGTCCGCCGGAAGCCGGCACGCCCCGCCAACGTGAACGCGTCCGCGAAGCTGCGCGGATCGACGCCCTGCTCGGTCGAGTCCATGCCGATCCCGATCACCCGCTCGCCCATGCCATCCCGCCGCATGTCCACGGCCGCCTCCACGAGCTCCAGGGCCGGTCCGGGCCCAAACGAGCGGTCGATATCGCAGATCAGGCGGCAGCGAACGCCGGACTCGGCTTCGGCGCGCTCGATGCCGCGCGTCAGCCCCGCGACGATGTCCGGCAGCCGCTGCCCGTCCGCCAGGTGACGGGCCGGGGTGAAGAACATCTCGCGGTAGCGCAGGCCGTGCTGTGCGGCATCGATCAGCGACTCGTACGCTGCCCGCTCCCAGTCATCGGCGTCCGACAGCAGCGACTGCACCAGCCAGAAGATCTCGAGGAACGAGTCAAGCGAGTGATAGCGGTAGAGCTCGGTCGGGTCCTCGGTGGGCAGGGAACGGCCGTTCTTGGGGGCCAGCTCAACCACCGTCTCCGGCCGGATCGCGCCCTCGACGTGGCAGTGCAGCTCGACCTTGGGAAGCGCGTCGTAGGCGTCGGGTTCGGGCATGTCCCGGCAGTATATGGACCGATGGAGCGGCAGCAGCGCGTCGCAGCGGTCATCCTGGCGGCGGGAGAGTCCCGCCGCTTCGGGTCGCCGAAGCAGCTGGCCAGGCTGGGGGAGCGAACCCTGGTCGAGCACGTCCTTGAGGTGGCGCAGGAGGCCGGGCTGGAGCCGATCATCGTCGTCGTTCCGGACTGGCTGCAGCGCGGAGATCCGCACGTCGGCTGGGTGATCAACGACCGGCCCGAGCTGGGGATGAGCCACTCCCTGCGCCTGGGCATCGCGGCCGTTCCCGACGATGTCGCAGCCGCCGTGATCCTGCTCGGCGACCAGCCGACGGTGCAGGGACCGACCATCGCAGACCTCCTGGCGGCACGCGGGTCGAAGCCGATGGTGGCCACGCGGGTGACGGGACGGCTGGGCGCGCCCGTCCTGGTCGAACGCGGTCTTTTCGGCGTGGTGGAGGGCCTGAGCGGCGACATCGGCCTGCGGGAGGTACTGGCGGCTCACCCGGAGCTGGTCCTGCCCGTCGACCTGGCTGAGCCTGTTCCGGATGTCGACACACCGGCCGACCTTCGGACGCTGCGTGACGCGTAGAATCGGTCACATGTTCGATTCGGGCGGGCTGGCTGTGGACCGATGACCATCGAGCGCATCAGCAGCGCGGAGATCGCCGAGGACGAGCTGGCGCTGGAGGCCACCGTCCGGCCGCGGCGGCTGGACGAGTTCGCCGGACAGGATCGGGTCAAGGAGAACCTGGCGATCCTGATCGACGCGGCGCGGCAGCGATCGGAGCCGGTGGACCACATCCTCCTGTACGGCCCGCCGGGGCTGGGGAAGACGACGCTCGCCAACATCGTGGCGGCGGAGCTTGGGGCGCAGATCCGCACGACCAGCGGCCCTGCCATCGAGCGCGCCGGTGACCTCGCGGCCGTGCTCACCAGCCTGGCAAGTGGCGACGTCCTCTTCATCGACGAGATCCACCGGCTCAGTCACGCGGTGGAGGAGATCCTGTACCCGGCCATGGAGGACTTCGCGCTGGACGTTGTGTTGGGCAAGGGGCCGGGCGCGCGGACGGTGCGGCTGCAGATCGAACGCGTCACCGTGATCGGCGCCACCACCCGGGTGGGAAGCATCACCGGGCCGCTGCGCGACCGGTTCGGCGCGACGTACCGCCTCGATTACTACTCGCAGCCGGACCTGGAGCGAATCCTGCGTCGCAGCGCGCACATCCTGGGCGTGTCGCTGTCCGACGAGGCGGCGACCATCGTGGCCGGCCGCTCGCGTGGAACGCCGCGCATCGCCAATCGACTGCTGAAGCGCGTCCGCGACTTCGCGCAGGTGCGAGGTGAGGGGGATGGGACGGTTACCGCGGACCTGGCGACGGACGCGCTGGCACTGCTGGAGATCGACGAGCGTGGCCTGGACGCCATGGATCGCCAGCTGCTGACCGCCATGGCCGAGCACCACGCTGGCGGTCCGGTGGGGCTGGCCACCATGGCGGCCACCGTCAGCGAGCCCGTCGAGACCATCGAGGACGTGGTCGAGCCGTACCTCATGCAGATCGGGCTGCTGGCGCGGACCTCGCGCGGCCGGCAGCTCACCGAATCCGGCTGGCGGCACCTCGGCCTGACCCCGCCGCCGGGCGCTGCGGCCCTGCAGCCGGGCCTGTTCGACGCCTAGTTCCGCATAGCCGGCCCGATGACGCTGCGGGATGCGTGGGAGGCCGAGGCGCGCAACTGGGTCGCATGGGCGCGGGCGCCGGGACACGACAGCTACTGGCAGTTCCACCGTGACCGTTTCCTGTCGCTGCTGCCGCCGGCGCCTGCCGATGTGCTGGACGTTGGGTGCGGGGAAGGGCGACTCCCGCGCGACCTGAAGGCGCGCGGGTATGCGGTGACCGGCGTCGACGGCTCGCCGACCATGATCGACTACGCGACCGAGGCGGATCCCGAGGGCGACTACCGGGTCGCCGACGCGGCGCAGCTTCCCTTCGATGACGCGTCGTTCGGCGTCATCACGGCCTTCATGTCGCTGCATGACGTCGACGACCTGGACGGCGTTGCCCGCGAGATTGGCCGCGTCCTCCTGCCAGGCGGGCACACGTGCCTGGCGATCGTCCATCCGATCAGCTCGGCAGGCCGCTTCGAGGAGCGACGGCCTGATGCTCGCTTCATCATCGGCGACTCCTACTTCGAGGCGCGCCGCTATGCGGACGACATCGAACGCGATGGACTGCCGATGAAGTTCAGCAGCTTCCACCGCCCGCTCCAGGCTTACGCGGCAGCCCTGGAGGCAGCCGGCCTGCTCATCGAGCGACTGGCCGAGATCCCGGACGACACCGACCCGCCCGGCGATCGCTGGCAGCGCATCCCGATTTTCCTGCACATCCGCGCGGTCAAACGCGGATGAGCCCCGAGCTTGGACGAATCCTGCTGGTTATCGGGCTGATCCTGGTCGTGGTGGGCGGGCTGGCGGCGCTCGGCGTCAGGCTGCCCTTCGGCCGCCTGCCCGGGGACATCGCGATCGAGGGCGAACGAGGCGGCCTCTACATCCCGATCGCATCGATGATAGTGATCTCCGTGATCCTCACCGTCCTCTTCAACCTGTTCCTCCGCCGCTGAAACCCCGGCGGCAGGTGGTTGCGCGGAAGCGCTCCGCAGAACCCTGCGGTGGGAGTAGGCTGCGCGGCGGCGCCGGTGCCCAACATGGTGTCGGGTATTGCGTCGCCCGAGGAACGGAGGGTGTAACGGAGTGACGGCTAGCGAGGTACCCGCGAGCGAGGGCCGGGCGCCGGCCGGCGGCCTCGACGCGTTCTTCAAGCTCACTGAGCGGGGGACCACAGTCGGCACCGAGGTGAAAGCCGGCCTGGCCACCTTCATGGTCATGTCGTACATCCTCGTTGTGAACCCGTCGATCCTGTCGGCGATGTTCATTCCACAGGGCGATGCGGCCGTGCAGAGCTTCGTCGCGCCGGCCGCTGCCGCCACCGCGTTGGTTGCCGGCATCCTGTGCATCGCGATGGGGCTGGTCAGCAACTTCCCGATCGCGATGGCTGCGGGCCTCGGGATCAACGGGGCGGTTGCATTCGGACTGGTGCTGGGTCAGGGGTTAACGCCTGCCGGCGCCATGGGCGTCATCGTGCTGGAGGGCCTGGTCGTGCTGGTTCTGGTGCTGGCCGGCCTGCGCGAGGCGATCATGCATGCGGTGCCGATTGCCCTGAAACGTGCCATCGGGGTGGGCATCGGCCTGTTCATCCTGTTCATCGGCCTGGTCGATGGCGGGGTGATCCTGAATGCGCCCGATGCCTCAGGGCCCGTGCCCGTTCAATTCGTGTTCCCGAACAGCCCGAACCTGGGCATCTTCTTCGCAGGCTTGTTGATCACGATCGTGCTGATGGTGCGCAGGATTCCCGGCGCGCTGATCCTGAGCATCATCCTGACGACCATCCTGGCGCTGATCTTCGGCGTGCAGACCTTCCCCGCCCAGCTGACGTCGCCGCTTGACTTCGCGACCATCGGCGACTTCGACCTCGGCAACGTGTTTGCGACGCTCGGTCTGGTGGCCGCGTTGCTGACGATCTTCAGCTTCATGCTCACCGACTTCTTCGACACGATGGGGACGGCCACCGGCCTTGCCGAACAGGCCGGGCTGGCCGATGAGACAGGGCGCGTGCCGGGTGTCGGCCGGATCCTGCTCGTCGACTCGGCCGGGGCCGCCCTGGGCGGGGCCGCCGGCATCAGCTCGAACACGAGCTACATAGAGAGCGCGGCAGGCATCGCGGAAGGCGGGCGAACCGGCCTCACCGCGGTGGTCGTTGGGGTTCTCTTCCTGCTGGCGATCTTCCTGTCGCCGCTGGCGACGTTGGTTCCCTTCGCGGCAACCGGGCCGGTCCTGGTCGTGGTCGGCTATCTGATGGCGGTGCTCATCCGGGACATCAACTTCGCCGATATCGAGGACGGCCTGCCGGCGCTGCTGACCATCGCATTGATGCCGTTGACCTTCAGCATCACCATCGGAATCGGCGCCGGGTTCATCACCTGGACGCTCATCAAGCTGGTGGTCGGCAAGGTGGGCGAGATTCACCCGCTGATGTGGGTGGTCGCCGCAGCGTTCGTCATCTATTTCGCACAGGCACTCCTACCGGGCGGCATCAGCGCCTGACCGATCCATCGATGGCGCCCGGCCGGCCACGCCGACCGGGCGCTACGCTTTCCGGACCGATGCCTCCTGACGTCGCGCCGCCGCGCCTCCGGGTCGACGACTTCGATTACGACCTGTCGGCGTCGGCGATCGCCCAGACGCCTGTCGAGCCGCGGGACGCCGCTCGTCTGCTGGTGCTCGACCGTGCTCGCTCCCGCCCGGGACGACCGCACCTTCGGCACCTGGCCTTCGCGCAGCTGGGCGACCTGCTCGATCCGGGTGACCTGCTGGTCACCAATGATTCGAAGGTCATCCCTGCCCGCCTGGCCGCCCAGCGGGGAAGTGGTGCCGCGGCCGAAATCCTGGTCCTGCGCCCAATGACCGACGGAGCGCGCTGGGAGGCGCTGGTCCGCCCCTCGCGTCGGGTGGACGTCGGGGAGCGGCTCACCCTCCGCTCAGGCGACCTCGTCGAGGTGGGGGAGCGGCTGGGCGATGGGACCCGCGCCGTCCGCTTCTCCCGCGATGCGCTGGCCGTCATGCAGCAGGCCGGTGAGATGCCACTGCCGCCGTACATTCGTGATCGATCGAGCCCGGCCGACCGCTACCAGACCGTCTACGCCCGGCCGCCCGGCTCCGCCGCCGCACCGACCGCCGGCCTGCACTTCACCCCGCGGCTGCTCACGACACTGGCCGAGCAGGGCGTGCGGCGTGCCAGCCTGACGCTGCACGTTGGACTGGACACCTTCCGGCCCCTGGAGGGCGACTTCGTCGACGAGCACCGCATCCATCGTGAGTGGTACGAGATCCCCCTCGCCACCCGACGGGCGGTACCTGCCGCGCGGCGGGCCGGGCGTCGCGTGGTGGCGGTTGGCACGACCACCGTACGCGTGCTGGAGACGCGGGCCCGCGACGGCGCAGCGACGGGCTGGAGCGAGCTCTACATCACGCCGCCGTTCGAATTCAGCGCGGTGGACGCATTGATCACCAACTTCCACCTGCCGCGTAGCTCGCTCCTGCTGCTGGTCACGGCCTGGGTCCAGGCCGGGATGCCGAAGGCGTCAGCGTTCGAGGCGCGCGATACGCTGCTGGCGGCATACCGCGCAGCGTTGCGGGAGGGCTATCGCTTCTTCAGCTTCGGCGACGCGATGCTGATCCTGTGAAGAGGCTGGATCAGCCCTCGGGAACGCGCAAGCCCAGCTTCTCCTCGAGATCGGTGAGCTGCTGATCGGCGGGAGACGGCTCTGCCACCGGCGTGGGCGGCGGCGACTCCTTCGCCGCACCTCCCTCTCCAGCAACCCTGATCGGCGCGCGGCCGTTGTGGGTCGCGCGACCCAGGAAGGCTGGTACCGCGTCCTCGACCTCCGGCGAGCTTGGCACTGGCGCGGACGCCGGCGACCCGGCCATCACCGCGCACGCCGCCGCGAATTCGGCCAGCGCCCTGCCCAGCTCGGGCGTATCGGCCATGGTGTCGACCGACGGCCGCACCAGGCGCAGGCGCCATCGGCTCTGGTGCTCGCGCGCCCACAGCCGATA
>CBFGSY010000024.1:0-19497 GCA_965651545.1 uncultured bacterium
AAAGCCGGTTGCATCGCCAGGGAGGGCGCGGCGGCCGCGGCGTCGCCAACGCCTGCCTCCAGAACCGGACGCGCGCGAGGCAGTACGGCGAGCATGAGCACGGCGGTCGTAACGCCGACGCCCACCAGTATCAGCGCGCCGCGGTCCAGGCCGGCTGCTTCGCTGACGGCTCCGAAGACGAGCGCAAACGGCACGAATGCCAGCCATGTGAGAGTGCCCACGCCCGACGCCACGCCCGCACGGATCGTGGAGGGCACCGCGTCGTGGAGCAGCCGCGTCACCGGAATGCTCACCGCAACGACGAGCAGCGTGAGTGCCACCTGGACGCCGACCACCAGGCCGGCGTGCTGACTCAGGACGAGGACCGCGCAGCAAGCGACGACCGCCACGGCGAGGATGCGCACCGTCCAGTCGCGTGTGAACCAGCCACGCGACCCAAGCAGGCCACCCACCCCGAGCGCGGACGTGAGGCCGGCCCAGTGTGGGCCGTACAGGAACGGCGGCACTGCGAGCGCCACCAACCACAGCGGACCGAACTCAAGCATCCCCTGCATGAGGATCGCCGCCACCACGGTCAGAGCCACGATCGCCCGCAGATGATCACCGGACAGCACGGTCCGGTAGGTCGCTCTGATCTGTGCGCGCAGCGGCTCTCTCTCGGCGGTCTTGTGGAGCTGCGGCTCACGAAACCAGAGGAGCATCACGGCGGAGAGGACGAGCAGTGGCGCGGTCAGGAAGTAGGTCGCCCGCAGCGGGGCGAACTGGGCAATCAGGCCGCCGGCCAGCGCGCTCGCCACGAGTGCGATGCTCTCGATCAGCCTCACCTGTCCGATCGTTCGCTCGAAGGCCTCGCTGCCGCCGGTCTCTTCCAGCACCGTGTCGTACACGACCGACTCCAGCGTCCCGGACTGGAGCGCGAAGTAAACGCCCAGGAAGGCCGCCGCGATCACGTACACCGTCACGCTCTGGCTTACGCCGCCGATGAGGACGCTGACGATGACTGCGAATGTGCCGAGGATCATGACCCCGCGGCGGCTCCATCGGTCCGCAAGGACGCCCGAGGGTAGCTCGAGGACCGGCACCACCACCGCGTACACGGCCGCCATGAACCCGACCGATGCGGAGGTGAACCCGATCTCGGTCATGAAGAGCTTCTCGATCGGCACCCACAACGCGAGGCCGCCGAGAAAGGAAGCGAGGTAGAGCGGGATCAACCGCCTACCGAGTGGGTCGCTAAGCACCATGACAAGGGGAAGACCGCATCACGCGGCCATTGTCATGGTTGGCCACGTAACCGGGCATTGTTGACATGGCCTTGCCACGACTGCGCTAGGGTTGTAGGTCACCGAAAGTGCACCGGAGGTGATCCATGGCGTCAACAATCACAGCGCTCATCAACAAGCCAGCCTGGGTCGATTTGGCGACCTCGGACGCGGCTGCGGCGCGCGACTTCTATGCCGCGCTCTTCGGATGGCAGCTGGAAGTTTCCGAGGATCCGCAGTACGGCGGGTACGCCACGGCCAAGCTGGGCGACCGGTCGACGGCCGGCATCGGGCCCAAGCAGGACCCTGCCGCGCCCACCGCGTGGTCGCTGTATTTCGGAACGACTGACGTCGACGCGCTGGCCGAGAAGGTAGAGTCCGAGCAAGGGACCGTCATCGCGCCGCCCTTCGAGGTCGGCGATCAGGGCCGCATGGCTGTCTTCCAGGACCCGTCGGGCGCGTTCTTCTCGGCATGGCAGGCCGCACAGATGACTCAGTTCATCTCCGGCGTCCCGAGCGCGTTCGGCTGGGCTGAGCTCAGCACGCGGGGCCTCGATCGAGCAGTCGGTTTCTATGAGGCGCTCTTCGGTTGGGGCCACTCGACGAGCCCGTTCGGCGAGGGCCAGGAGTACACCACCTTCGAGCTGGACGGCGAGCCCGTCGCCGGCGCATACGAGATGGGCCCAGAGCAGCCGGCCGACCTGCCGAGCTACTGGATGGTGTACTTCTCCATCGACGATGTTGACGGCTCGTTCCAGAAGGCATTGGAGCTCGGTGGACGCGAGATGGTCGCGCCGCAGGACTTCCCCGGCGGTCGCTTCGCCATCGTCAGCGACCCCCAGGGCGCGGCGTTCGGCCTCCTGAAGCAGGTCGAGTCGTAGCGGAGAGCTCAGTCGGAGCGCGCGAAGAGCCCGCGCGCCGAGCGATGGAGATGACGGACGAGCGGGGTCATCTGGCCCGACGGATCATCGACGACAACCAGTACATGGTCCTTGGGACGGCCGACGCCGAGGGTCGGCCGTGGGCCTCGCCCGTCTACTTCGCGCACATCGACTACGTAGAATTTCTCTGGGTCTCCTCGCCCAAGGCGACGCATTCCCGAAACATCGCGGATCGCCCGGAGGTCGGCATCGTCATCTTCGACTCGCAGGTACCGATCGGCACCGGCCAGGGGGTATACATGCTTGCCGAGGCGGAGGAGGCGAGCGGGCATGATCTGGAACGGGGGGTCGAAGCCTTCTCGCAGGGAAGCATCGCGCACGGCGGCAAGCCGTTTGGCATCGCCGATGTGCAGGGAGACGCGGGCATTCGCCTCTTCCACGCGGTGGCCGCACGCCATTCCATGCTCGCGAAGGATGGCCAGCCCGATCACCGCATCGACGTCGATATCGGCTCGCGTTAGACGGAGCTGGGACGGGGGACGAGGCTTACCGCCAGTCGGGAATGCCGCCCAGTGGCAGCGCGATGCCATCGGCGCGCAGCTCGAGCCGGCCGGTCCCATCCGGCCGAACCACGTACAGGGCATAGCCCGATATCAACAGGTATCGGCTGTCGGGTGACCACGCCACGAACTGGCCGAACTCGGGCGTGACCCGCCGGAGGTTCGAGCCATCCGGTTCGATCAGCCAGGTGTCATGGTGCTCGTCCTCGACACCACTTCCCCAGCACTCCTGGTCCCGCGGGGCGAACGAACAGTCATCGCGCACCGAGGTGAACGCGATCACCGATCCATCGGGCGACCATGCGGGCCAGCCGTCCGAACCCGGGCTATCTGTCAGCTGCCGGACGGCACCGGTTGAGAGGTCTGCCACGAAGATCTCGTAGTTGTTGCCGATGGCTCCCGAGAACGCGATCCGCGTGCCGTCTGGCGAAAAGGACGGGTACTCCACCCATTCGTCGACGTCAATGCGGCGCAGGTTGGATCCGTCCGCATCCACCAGGTAGCCACCCAGCACCCCGCCCCCGCGGTCCGAGTTGAAGACGATCGTCCGTCCGTCCGGCGACCAGTCTGGTCCCCAGTCATTCGCCGGATTTCGCGTGAGGTTCCGGCGGCCGGTGCCATCGGATCGAACGACATAGATCTCGTCGTTCCGGTTGATGCCGCGGGTCGAGTCCCGGTACACGATCCACCTGCCATCCGGTGACCATGCAGCGTCGAACTCGGCTCCTTCCCTGCCGGCAACCGTCACGACCCGCGAGCCGTCGACATCCATGGCAAAGACGTCGTCGAAATCGTCGGTCACGATGCGGCCGGCGAGCGATGCCAGGTCGATCGGCTCACCCCGACGAATGACGGCTCGGCCGTCGTGGACGATGCGAGGGGGAGGGCTGCTTGTTGGAGAGTCGGTGGCGAGTGAGGAGGCCGGAGAGAACCGCGCCGTGTCAGCCGGCTGCCCGCACGCAACGAGCGTCGCCATGACCATGCAGGCTGCCCATCGGATCCGGCGCATGGAGTGGATACACCGCATGCGCAGCAGATGTTCCGTTGCCGCGAGCGGATCCGGTCAGCGCAAGCCGACGACGTTGGTGGCCAGCACCGGCTGGGAGAGGCCCTTCAGCGTGAGCTCGCCCACCAGCTCGGACTCGACCAGCTCCTCGAGCATCAGCTGCGCCCGCGGGCTCAGCAGGATCTGGCCAGCCTGGGCCTGGCTCGAGAGGCGAGACGCAAGGATGGTCACGTTGCCGATGGCGCCGTAGTCGTGTCGACCCTCGAAGCCGATTCGCCCGAGGGTCGCGTAACCGACGGCGATGCCCACCCCGAAGCCGAGCTCGTAGCCACGCTGCCGCCAGGACGAGGCCAGCTCCGCGAACCGTTCGCGCATGGCGAGCGCCATCCGAACCGCGCGCTCGACGTGGTTGTCCTGCGTGATCGGGTCGTTGAAGAACACCATCACGCCATCGCCGGCGAAGTGCTCCAGCGTGCCCTCGTGCTCGGTGATCGATTCACCCATCATCCGGTGATACTGGCCGAGGAGCGTCATGAGCTCCTCGGGATCGGCCTGCTCGGCGAAGGAGGTGAAGCCGCGCAGGTCGCAGAAGGCGACCGTGATCTCGCGCCGATGCCCGGAGAGCAGCTGCTCGCCCTCCGTTGAGGAGACGAGGGCTGCGACCTGCGGGGAGAGGAATCGGCTGAGCTCCTCCTTCTGGCGCTGGATCGTGCGATTGAGCGCCCGCTCCCGGTCGAACGCCTCCTGTTCGACGTCGTGCAGGCGCTTGGCGGCGAGCGACGCGTTGATGCGCGCCGCCAGGATCGAGGGGTTGATCGGCTTCGTCAGGTAGTCGGTGGCACCCAGCTCGATGCAGCGGACGACGCTGTCGAGCTCCTCGACGCCCGAGACGATGAGAACGGGCAGGTGGCGGGTCGTCTGGTCCGCCTTCATGGCCGCCAGCGTCTCGTACCCGTCGAGCTCGGGCATGAGCACGTCCAGCAGCACCACATCGACGGCGCCCGGCTCCGCCGCGAGGACGTCGAGCGCCTCTCGCCCGTTCTCGGCCTCGAGCGCCTTCAGCCCAAGGGTCTCCAGCCGTCGCACGAGGACGCGACGGTTCACCGCGCTGTCGTCGACGACCAGTGCCGTCCCGGTCGCGTTCATCCGCCACCCGCCTGCGTGAGCCAGGCTGCGAAGGCACTGGAAGCAGCGCGCCACTCGGTATGGGCGGTCTCCACGTGCTCGCGAGCGCTCGGCTCCAGCGAGCCACTGCGCCCGGCCATCTCCAGCTCACGGGCCACGGAGGAGAGTCGCATCGCGCCCACCGTGGCGCTGGACGACTTGAGGGTATGCGCCGGTCGCACCAGGGCATCGGCGTCATCGGCTTCGACGGCGGCGTCGATTGCCTGCATCTGTTCAGGCGTCTCCGCGAGGAAGGTCTGCACCAGCTCGCGAACGAAGGACGCGTCGTCGCCGGTGGTCGCCACCAGCTCGTCAAGCACCCGTTCGTCGAGAACCGGCATGTCAGGTTCGGGCATGCGACTTCGCCTTCGTTTTTGACTTCGCCTTCGCCTGCGGCTTCGCCTTGGTCCTTCTTTTGCCGGAACGATTCCGATGCCCGCCGTCTGAGGCCGGCTGCACGCGCTCGAGGGCCGCCGCCAGCTCCGCCGGCCGGATCGGCTTGCTGATGTAATCGTCCATGCCCGCCGCCAGGCATGCCTCGCGGTCACCCGCCATGGCGTTCGCGGTCATCGCCACGATCCGCAGCGGCCGATCCGGCCATTGCGTTCGAATGCGCCGCGTCGCCTCCAGGCCATCGAGCTCCGGCATCTGCACGTCCATCAGCACGACGTCGAAGTCATCACGCTCGACCGCGTCGACCGCCTGCTGGCCGTCATTCGCGAGCTCGGCGGTGTAGCTCATCTGCCGCAGCAGTCTGAGCGCCAGCTTCTGGTTCACCGCGTTGTCCTCCGCCAGCAGGATGCGGAGCGGATGGCGCTCGCCGAGCGGCCGGTCGCTGTCACCCTCTGCTAGCGCTGCCACGGGCTCGGGATGGGCCGCCACGGCGCCGAGCAGGATCGTCGCGATTGTGTCGTGCAGCGCCGATGGCTTGACCGGCTTGGCAAGCCAGCCGGCGACTCCGGCCTCCTCGCGATCGCGGACGCCAACCGAGGAGAGGATGACCACCGGGGGCGCCGCCGCGCCATCGGCCCCTGCAGTCCGGGATGCGAATTCGACGCCGTCCATCTCCGGCATGAGCAGGTCGGAGAGGATGATGTCGAATTGCTCGCCGGACTTGAGCGCCTCGAGCGCCTCGAGCGGCGAGCCGGTCTCGCGCGGCTCCAGCCCCCATTTGGCGGTCTGTGCCACCAGGATCCGGCGATTCGTTGCGTTGTCGTCGACGATCAGCACGCGACGCCCCGCGAGGTCTGCCTCGAGCCGCGGTGGGCGGGACGACGCGACCGCATCCGGGGCAGCGATGGGCAGGCGAGCGATCAGGTGGAAGATGCTGCCCTCGCCGGGGACGCCGGTGCTCTCCGCGATGAGCGAGCCGTCCATCAGCTCCGCCAGCCGCCGCGAGATCGCGAGGCCGAGCCCCGTGCCGCCGTAGCGTCGCGCGATCGAGGCATCCACCTGGCTGAACGACTGGAAGAGCCGGTCCATTGCCGACGCGGGGATGCCGATGCCGGTGTCCCGGACGTCGACGGCGATCTCCCACCTGGCTGCGGCACCACGACGGGCCGGCGCGACCTCCTTCCCGCCAACGGTGACCAGCACCTCGCCGGCTGCGGTGAACTTCACGGCATTCGAGAGAAGGTTGAGCATGATCTGCCGCAAGCGACCCTGGTCGCCGACCAGCGCCACAGGCAGGTCCTCGTCGATGGCGTAGATCAGCTCCAGACCCTTCTTGGCGGCGGTGGGTGCCAGGATGTCGAGGGCGGCCTCCACGGCCTCCCGCAGCACGAACGGCCGCGCCTCAAGCTCGACGCGGCCGGCCTCGATCTTCGAGAAGTCGAGGACGTCGTTGATGATCGTCAGCAGCGCGTCGCCTGAGGTGCGAATGGTCTCGGCGAAATCGCGTTGCTCGTCATTGAGCGGCGTATCGATCAGCAACCCGCTCATGCCGATGACCGCATTGAGCGGCGTCCGGATCTCGTGGCTCATGGCGGCGAGGAAGGAGCTCTTGGCCTCATTTGCCTGCTCAGCCGCCTGACGCGCTTCCCGGGCCTCCTCGAACAGCCGCGCATTCTGGACCGCTACCCCGATGTTGGCCGCCACCGTCGCCAGGAGGCGGCTGTCGGCTTCTGAGAACTGGTTCTCGCGGGTCGTGCTCTGGACGCTGATCGCGCCGATAGCCTTGTCGCCGACGAGGATCGGGACCCCCAAAAAAGACCGAGCCCGTGTGCCGATGATGACGGTCTGCTCGACCTCTTCGTCGTGGTTCAGCAGGATCGGCTTGCGACTCTGGACCATCTGCGACGTCAGGCCCTCGCCCAGCTGCAGCGGCTCCTGCGCATCGTGCCGACCGTCCTCCACGTAGTACGGGAAGTCGATCTGGCCGCGACCCTCGTCGAGCAGGGCGATGTAAGTGATGTCGGCGCTGAAGGCGGTCTGCAGCTTCTCGCCGACGATAGCAAGCAGCGGCGCGAGCTCGACCTCGGTCGTGAGCGCCTCGCCGACGCTGTTGATCGTCGCCAGCTCGGAGACGCGCTTGCGGGTCTCATCGATCAGGCGGCCGGTTCGCAGCGCCACGCTCAGGCTGGCCGCCAGCGTGGTCAGCAGCGCAACGTCACGCTCTTCGAAGGCGTGCTCGCGGTCGAGGTTCTGGAGTGAGATGACGCCGAGGACCTCATCGCCAGCACTGAGCGGAACGAAGATGGCGGATTTCGGGATCTCGCCGACGATCTGGGCGGGCTGCCCCGCCTCAGCGGCTCGGGCAACCCAGTTCTCGTTGATGAGGATCGGGTCGCCGGTCTCGAGAACGCGCTTCCGCATGCCCATGATCGGGCGGTCATGGGCGGGAAAGCGTACGCCGCGCTCGAGGGTGAACGACGATCGCATGGTCCCGGCGGCGTGGTCGAAGACGGTGATGTCCACCACCTGGGTATCAAACACATCACTGGCCCGCTCGCCGACCAGCTCGTACATGGCCTGCGGGTCGAGCTGAGCCGCGAGACCTGCCTGGACGTCGTTCACGATCGCGAGCTCCGCCGCTCGGCGATTCGTCTCGTCGAAGAGCCGCGCGTTCTCGAGGGCCACGCTCAGGCTGCTCGCGAGCGTAGCCAGCAAACGTACGTCCGAGTCGGTGAACGCGTTCGTGCGGTCGATGTTTTGAAGCGAGATTCGGCCGTGGACCTGGGCGCCCGACATGAGCGGGGCGAGCACCGCCGATAGCGTGGGCTCTCCAACCATAAAGGTGGTCTCTCCGCGCTCCGCTTCCCACCTGGGAATGTCGTTCACCAGCACCGGCTGGCGAGTCTCGATCAATGCCTGTGACACGTGGGCCTGGGGCAGGGGTGCCGATTCGTCATGGAGTCGGACTCCTCGCTGCATGAGATACGGGAAGCGAATCAAACCGGCGTCGTAGTCGAAGAGGCCAATGTCGACCACCTGGGCTTCGAAGATCTCATTGATCCTGTCGCCGACGAGGTCGTACATGGCCTGCATGTCGAGGTTCTCGGCAAGTCCCTGCTGAACGCTGTTGATGAGGGCCAGCTCGGCAGCGCGTTCATCAGTCTCCTTGAGCAGGCGCTTCGTCTCATCGAACAGGCGTGCGTTATCCAGGGCCACGCTCAGGCTACCGGCGAGGGTGGCCAACAGGCGAACGTCGGATTCGGAGAACGCGTTCACATGGTCCAGGTTCTGAAGTGAGATGCGGCCGCGCACCTGACCACCAGTCGTGAGCGGAGCCATGAGCACGGAGCGAGCGGGCTCCCCCTGGATGACGCGGGCGTGGATTCCTCGCTCCTGTTCCCAAGCCGCGACGTCGTTGATCAACGCTGGCCCGCCGGATTGGATCAGCTCTTGTGTCATGGTCGAACCTTCAAGCGATTGCGGCTCGTCTGGGAACCGGACGCCGCGCTCAATGCTGTAGGGGTACCGCACCAGCCCCGCTTCGAAGTCGAAGATGCCGATGTCGACGACCTGGGCATCGAAGATCTCCTGGATCTTGTCGCCGACCAGCTCATACATCGCCTGCATCTGGAGCTGGGCGGCCAGTCCCTGCTGAACGCTGTTGATCAGTGCCAGCTCGGCGGCGCGCTCGTCGGTCTCGGCGAGGAGCCGCTTTGTCTCGTCGAAGAGGCGAGCGTTCTCGAGCGCCACGCTCAGGCTGCCTGCCAGCGTGGTCAGCAGGCGGACATCCGAATCGGAGAAGGCCTCCTCCCGGTCGAGGTTCTGCAGCGAGATGACACCCCGACCCTCGTCGCCGACGACGAGCGGCGCCCACAGCGTTGACTTGGCGGGCTCGCCGGCGAGAGCCACCGTATCGCCGAAGCGTTCCATTTCCGCGGGGCGATTGGCCAGGATGGGTCGGCGGGTCTCCATGACATGGAGGCGGACCCGGGCCGATGACGATTCACTTAGCGGGCCGCTTTTCAGGTGGATCGGCTCATCCGGAAAGCGTTCTCCGCGCTCGATCGTGTACGGGAATTGAAGGAGGTCGGCGTCGCGATCGTAGATCCCGATGTCCACGACCTGGGCGTCGAAGATCTCCTGGATCTTGTCCCCGACCAGGTCGTACATCGACTGCATGTCCAGGTTCTGCGCGAGGCCCTCCTGGACACTGGTGATGATGCCCAGCTCGGCGGCCCGCTCATCGGTCTCCTTCAGAAGTCGCTTGGTTTCGTCGAAGAGGCGAGCGTTCTCGAGGGCAACTCCCAGGCTTGAGGCCACGGTACCCACCAAACGCTCGTCGCTGGCGCTGAACGCGTCTGGGCGCGGCGAGGCGATGGAAACAATGCCAATCGGCTCGTTGCCGGCCATGATCGGCACGCCCAGCCAGGACTCAGGCACATCCTTGCCGGCGTCTTCCTCGGCGTAGGTGGGCATCACCGCCCCATGTGCCATCTGCTCCGCGAGCGACCCGAACCGAAGTGGTTGGCGCGACTGGATCACCCGCGAGGTAATACCCTCTCCGAACATCACCGACGAACCGTGGACTCGCCGTCCGTGGTCCAGCTCGTACGGGAAGTTGATGATGTTGGTGGTCCGGTCGTGCAGCGCGATGTACATGTCCTCGGTGCCGAATGTCGCGGCAAGCCGGGCGCCCACCGCCTCGATGATGGCGTCGAAATCGAGCTGCTCTGCGAGCGCCGAGCCGATCTCGTTGACAACGGCCAGCTCGGCGTTGCGCTGCTTGGTCTCGTCGAAGAGACGGGCGTTTTCGAGAGCGACGCCCATACTCGACGCGACGGTCGAAAGCAGGCGCTCATCGCTCTCTGTGTACAGGTTTGGCTTAGGGCTCTCGAGGGCGATGATGCCGATCACCCGGTCCCCCGCGATGATCGGCAGTCCAAGCCAAGACTCGGACTCGGTGTCTCCCACCTGGACTGCGCCGGCTGCCCGCAGGTCGACGTTTGTGCCCATGCGGAGCGCGGCTCGCGACTGGATGACCCGTGACGTCAAGCCTTCGCCGAGCTTCATCGGCTCCGTGTGGATTCGCTCGCCTTCAGCAATTTCGTAGGGAAACCGGACCATCCCCGTCGTCTCGTCGTACAAGGCGATGAACAGTGACGATGCGTCGAAGATCCCGCGGACTCGTTCACCGACCAGCTCGACGATGCCCTGGAAATCGAGCTGCTTGGCGAGGGCCGCGCCGATCTCATTGACAATGGCCAGCTCAGCGTTGCGCTGTTCAGTCTCGGCGAGCAGGCGTTTGGTCTCATCGAATAGACGGGCGTTCTCGAGTGCGACTCCCATGCTTGACGCCAGGGTCCCGAGAAGCCGTTCATCCGACTCGGTGTATGCATTGGGCTCGTCGGAGACGATTGACATCACGCCGAGGACCCGATCGCCGGCGGGGATTGGCACGCCGAGGTACGACTCACTGCGGTCGCCATACCAGACCGCGCCCAGGGCATCTGACTCGGCCGACGTCCCGAGACGAAGTGGCTTTCTGGTCCGCAGGGGGTGCGATGTGATTCCTTCGCCGAAGGGTATCGGCGAGTCGGCCAGACGAACGCCGTGCTCCATCGCGTACGGGAAGAAAATCTGATCGGTCCCCGCGTCATGGATGGCGATGAAGAGGTCGTTCGTGTTGAGGATCTCGCTCACGCGGTCGCCGACCAGGTCGATGATTGCCTGGAAGTCGAGCTGCTCGGCGAGCGCAGCCCCGATCTCGTTGACGATGGCCAGCTCCGCGTTACGCTGCCTGGTCTCCTCGATGGCGCGGGCTCGGACGAGCGCGGAACCGACGTGCTGGGCCACGAAGACGAGCAGATCCAGGTCGTCGGGCGAATAGCGGCGATCCTCGCGGTACGTCTGGACGGCGATGAGACCGATCGTCTTGTCCTCGACCTTCAGCGGGGCGGCGAGCCACTCGACGGCCGCCTCGCCCACGATGTCGATCTCGCCCTGCTCGGCGAGCCTCTGGAACCTCGCCGTCGTCCAATGCTCCGGACGCCCATGCCGCAGCACATAGGCGGTCGACCCGCGCGCGTCACCGAAGCCGAACGGGATCCATTCGTTCGGGTCGGGAATATCGGGGTCGACTTCATCCCGGAAATACGGGAAGTTGATCTGCTGCCGAGCCTCGTCCCAGAGAGCGATGTAGAAGTTGTCGGCGTACATCAGCTCGCCGACGATCTCATGGATCGTTGCGTAGAAGGCGGGCATGTCCTGCGCCGCGCTCGCCGTCTCCGCGATCCGGTACAGCGCTGCCTGCACCTTCTCCGAGCGTTCGTGCGCGGCCGCGCGAGCCTCGAGCTCGGCGACCCGCGCCTTCGCTGCCGTGAGATCCTTCGGCGCGGAGCGTTCTGTCACGTGGTCTCTCGCATCGCGGTCCAGGGAGCGGGCACTCGGGAGTCTCCCCTCGAAAATTCCGGCCGCGGTCGCGGCGCGCCCGCCATTGTGACCGGATTCCGGGCCTGCGTCGACGCTCGTGCGACCGCTCTTGCCCTTCCGCGGGCACCCGCTACACTCGGCCGAGCCGCATGACCCCCTCGCGATGAGCCCCGTGCCGCTCGACAGCCGCCAGTCGGCGATCGCGCGCGCGCTGCTCGATGAGCCCGCCGGCACGACGATCGATTCCGTAGCCGCCGAACTGCAGCTGACGGATCGGGTCGTGCGCTACAACCTGCCGTCGGTCGAGGCCTATCTCTTCGAGCACGGCCTCCACCTGGGCAAGCGGCGCGGCGTGGGAATGTGGGTGGACGGCGACGAGGCCGCCCGTGCCGCCGCCCTCAAGCGGCTGGACTCGGTTGCAGGTCCCGCCGTGCTCGAGGCGGGCGATCGCCAGTCGCGCGTACTGCTCGCCCTTCTCCAGAGCGCGCCAGATGCGCTGCGCTCTGAGACCCTGGAGGCACAGCTCGAAGTTTCGCGGCCCACCGTGCGCAGGGACGTGCGAGCCGCCGAGAAATGGCTCGAGCAGCACCGGCTCCACTTGCGGCGACTGCCCGGCGTCGGCATCGCCGTGCGCGGCAGCGAGGTCGATGTCCGGGCGGCGTTGCTCGCCCTGGTCCTCGAGCGTGTGCCAGCCAACGTGCTGGCGGCCCAGGAGCAGGCGCCTGCTGCGAGCGCGAGCGTTGAGGCGTCGGCTGGCCTCGGCACATATCTCGCGGACCTGGACCTGCCCAGCTTCCGCAGCATCCTGAGCGCGGAGCTCTTGGACTTCGACGAGCGCGACCCCACCATGCTGATGGCCACCCTGAGCCTCGCCATCCTGGCGAATCGCGCGCGGGCTCATCGGCCAGCACGATTGGTGCGTGGGCGCCTGCGCTCCCTTATGGATCATCCGGTCGCCGACGCGGCCACCCGGATTGCGGCCGCCGTGCAGGGCCGGATCGGCGTGTCGCTGGGACTGCCCGAGACAGCCGCGATCACCGAGTCCCTCCTCGGTTTCGTGGAGCTCAGCGACTCGCGGGCCGTCCCGGAGGCGCATCTGCTCGTCCTGATCGACCGCCTGGTCACCGCGGCAGCGGAGCGCCTGCACCCATCGCTGGAGGATGACAGGCTCCTGCGTGAGAACCTGACCGAGCACATCCGTCGGCTCCACGTACGACTCCGTTACGGGCTCCCCATCAGCAATCCGCTGCAGCAGGAGGTGCAGAAGCGCTACCCGGACGTCTATCAGGTCGCCGGAGGGATCCTGGCCGAGCTGGGCGAGCTGGACGGCGCGGCGATTCCGGTTGAGGAAGTCGGCTTCCTGACGATGTACCTCGCCGGCTCCCTCGAGCGCCTGCGGCTGCGGGACAAGATTCGGGTCACCGTCGTCTGCCCGGCGGGCATGGCCACGGCCTGGATCCTCGTCTCCCGTCTGCTTGCGGAGTTCCCCCAGCTCGAGGTCACCCAGGTTGTGTCGAAGACGGTATTCGAGCGGGAGCCGGGCGAAGGGTCGACGGATCTCGTCGTGAGCACGGTGCCGCTCGACGGCCTGACTGACGTGCCCTGGGTCGTGGTCAGCCCCCTCCTCCAGGAGCGTGACGTTCGTCGCGTCGGGCACCTCGTCGATCCGGTGATGCATCACTGACGGCGGCGATCCGGCCGGTCATCGTTGTCACAAGTTGCGCGCGACAGATTGGCAGTTGTCCCTAATCCAGCCACGCTCCGATGATGCCCCTGGCCACTTGGAGGAGGAGTCAGGGCATGGAAACGCTCCAGCGATTTGGCGGCTACCTGGCGGCGATGGTGCTGCCGAACATCGGCGCGATCCTCGCGTGGGGATTGATCACAGCCTTCGTCATCCCCACCGGTTGGACGCCCAACGAGCAGATTGCGACCGTCGTTGGGCCGATGATCAACTTCATGATTCCGCTGCTCATCGGTTATACCGGTGGCAAGCTCGTTTACGGGCACCGCGGCGGAGTCGTCGGCGCGGTCGCCACCTTTGGCGTGGCGGTGGGCGCCGGCATCCCGATGTTCCTGGGGGCGATGGTCGTCGGGCCGCTCGGCGGATTCCTGATCAAGAAGTTTGACGACGCGACGCAGGAGTCGGTGCCATCCGGCTTCGAAATGCTGGTCAACAACTTCTCGGCCGGCATCCTGGGAGCGGTGTTGGCGATCGTCGGCATCCTGTGGCTGGGGCCGTGGTTCGCCGCGATCTCCGAATACCTGGGCAACTTCGTCAGCGGAATCATCGATGCCGGCCTGCTACCGCTCGCCGACATCCCGATCGAGGTGGCGAAGGTCCTGTTCCTGAACAACGCCATCAACCACGGAGTGCTGGTCCCGCTGGGGGTCGCAGAGGCGGAGGAGAGCGGGCGTGCTATCCACTTCCTGCTCGAGACGAACCCAGGACCGGGTCTTGGCCTGCTGCTGGCGTACATGTTCTTCGGCAGGGGAGCCGCCAGGCAGTCGGCGCCGGGGGCGATCATCATCCACTTCTTCGGTGGGATCCACGAGATCTACTTCCCGTACGTGCTCGCCCACCCGATCATGATCCTGGCCATGTGGGCTGGTGGCATGAGCGCCGACCTCGTGTTCGCAGCGACCGGTGCCGGCCTGTCGGCTCCGCCCTCGCCGGGCAGCATCTTCGCCTACCTGGCCGTCACCCCTCCGGGACAGCACCTCGGGGTGCTTGGAGGAGTCGCGGTCGGCACGATTGCCGCCTTCGTTGTCGGCTCTCTTATCCTCAGGGTCTACCCCGTCAAGCAGACGGAGGAGGAGGCCGAGATGGAGGCCAGTCCGCCGCTTCCCGCCGGAGCGCCGGCCTGAAGCGTAAGGCCTTGAGCCAAGCCAACGCCGCCCGGCGCCAGATCGCGCCGGGCGGCGTACAGCCCAGGGGAGTCCACGATGGTCGTCAAGCAACCCACCGACGTGAAGCTCGTCGTGTTCGCCTGCGAGGCAGGCATGGGATCGAGCCTGATCGGCGCCAACCAGCTGAAGAAGCGCTTGAAGGATGCCGGGCTGGCGATCAACGTCATCCACTCGCCGGTCAACGAGATCCCTTCCGAGACCGACGTGGTGATCGCCCACGAGGGCCTGGCCGCGCGCGCCCGACAGGCGGCTCCACAGGCCGTCGTCCTCAGCTTCCGCAACTTCCTGAACAACACCGCCTCGGACCAGCTCGTCCGCCAGCTGACCGCCGGCCAGCCGGTTTCGGCTGACTGAGGCGCTGCCCATGTCTGGCCGGGACCGCGGGGTTCTCAGCCCCTCTGCGATCGTGGTGGGAGCGACTGCCACCGACCGTTTCGACGCGATCGAGCGCGTGGGCGCGATGTTGGTGGCGGACGGGATCGTGACTGCGGGCTACATTCCCCTGATGAAGGCTCGGGAGGAGATCATCTCGACCTATCTCGGCAACGGCATCGCCCTGCCGCATGGCACCAACGAGGCGCATGACACGATCCTGCGTACCGGGCTGGCGGTGGCCCAGTTTCCACAGGGCGTGCCGTGGGGCGACGAGCCGGCACGCCTGGTCATCGGCCTGGCCGCCCAATCGGAGGAGCACATCGCCGTGATGGCCCAGCTGGCCACCGTCCTGGGCGATGCCACGACCTGCCAGCTGCTGGCCACCACCGCCGATCCGGCGGAGATCCATCGGGTCCTCATGACGGCGGACGTTCCTGAGCAGGAAGCAGTCAAGATTGAGGATGGCGGCGTGGGTCGCACCCTGCGGATCGCCAATCCGCATGGTCTCCATGCCCGGCCCGCCGCGGAGATCGTCGAGGGCCTCATGGACTTCGAAGCCGATGTCACCATCGCGACCGGCGATCGGCGAGCGAATGGGATCAGCATCACTCAGCTGATCGCGCTCGGCGCATCGACCGGCGACGAGGTGACGGTGACTGCGTCGGGCGACGACGCCGCGGGCGCGATCGAGGTCGTAGTGCGAGTCCTTCTTTCGGATGAGGACTCGCCGTGAGCCGCCTGGACCGCGATGCGCTCCTTGCCGCCATCATGGAGAAGCTATCGGCTACGCCCGATCCGGACGGCGCATCGGACCTGGTGTCCAGTCGGGGAAGGATCAATGTCGCCCCCACCACCGCCGACATCGGTCCGGCCATCGACCGGCTGAAGCCACTTGACGGCTATCGGTGGGTGGCCATCAACGGAGCCGATCTCTTCGCGGCCAGTCCCAAGACAATGGGCTCCAAGGTCGGACTCCTGGACCCGAGCGGCAGGGTCCTCAAGGCCGCCGACCTTCCGCGACCGAAATGAGCGCCATCGCAACCAGCTCCGCCTACGCTGCGTACCACAGCGCTGCGCGACCCCTTCCGAGCAGAACGCTGGCCTGGAACCTCTACGGTCCCGGCATCGAGAATCTTGGCCGGGACGGGATGGCGGAGCTTGTGGATGTCCCGCCCGTCGGGCCCGATCAGATCCTGGTGCGCGTCGACGCAGTCGGCCTTTGCTTCTCCGACGTGAAGCTGATCCGCCTGGGCGGCGACCACCCCAAGCTGTACGGACGCGACCTGGCGAACGAGCCCACCCGGCTCGGCCACGAGACGTCGGTGACAGTGATGGGTGTTGGCGCGGACCGCGCCTCCCAGTTTCACCCGGGCCAGCGGCTGGCGATCCAGCCGGACATCTACGTCGACGGGCGGAGCACGGCGTACGGGTACACAATCCCCGGTGGCCTGATCGAATACCACCTCATCGGCCCCGAGGTGCTGAACGCTGACGACGGTGCCTATGTGGTCGAGGTGGACGAGTGCCTGGGCTATGCCGAGACCGCACTGACCGAGCCGTGGGCCTGCGTGGAGGCGGCCTACACCCAGCGTCGGCGGCTGGCGCCGTTGTCCGGCGGGCGGATGCTGATCGTCGCCACGCCGGCCGACCATCGGGCGTACCGCTTTGGCGACGTGCTGAGCAAGCCAGCCGAGATCATCCTCGTCGGCGCGAGCCCTGAGCTCGAGAGGACGATCCGCTCGTTGGCGCCGTCCGCGGCGGTGGCGGCCTCGTCGGACTGGCCAACAGGGGACCCGTTCGACGACATCATCTTGCTCGCCCCCGCCTCGGCGACAGTAGTCGGCCGCGCCGCGGACGCGCTCGCATTCCGGGGCGTCATGAACCTGGTTGCCGAGCAGCCCCTCGACGGCGACGTGGAGATCGACATCGGCCGCCTGCACTACCACTACACGGCCTACGTGGGCACCACCGGCATCGACGTGACTGCCGCGTACGGAGAGGCGCGCAATCGTGCGGAGCTGCGCCCGGACGGGGTGACGGTGGTCGTCGGCGCCGCCGGGCCGATGGGCCAGATGCATATCGAACGGGCGCTCGGCATGCCGTCGGGGCCACGGCTGGTGATCGGTGTCGACCTCGACGCCGATCGGCTGGCCGCGGCCGAAGCTCGCCTGACGCCGGTGGCCGCTGCCCGCGGGCGCAAGCTCGTGATCGAGCCCCTCGGCAAGGAGCCCGAAGCCCTCGTTGAATCGGTCAGGCGCCATGCCGATGGCCGGGGAGCAGATGACGTGGTCGTGACCGCCCCCGCCGTGCCGGCCGTGGTGGCGGCCGCGCACGCGATGGCTGCCGACGGCATGCTCGTCCTGTTCGCCGGCGTCCCGGTTGGCACCCGGGCGGCGCTCGACCTGTCGCCGGTCTTCATGAGCGGGGCTCAGTACACGGGCACCTCCGGGTCGCGCATCGCCGACCAGGCATTGGTGGTCGAGAAGAGCATCGCCGGCCAGCTCGAGCCACGCCGCGCGCTTGCGGCCATCGGTGGGATGGAGGCAGCGCCGGACGCGCTTCGGGCGCTGATGGACGGGCGCTTCCCGGGCAAGATCGTGATCTTCCCGGCGCTGCGCAACCTGCCGCTCACCGCTTTGGCCGACCTGGCCGCGTCCGATCCGGATGTGGCGGCGGCGCTGGACGAGGGCGGAGCCTGGACGATCGAAGCTGAGGCTGCGCTCTTCGCCCGACACCTGCCGACCTAGGGCGGTGAGCGTGATCGTCACCGTGACGCCGAACCCGTCCCTGGATCGCACGATTCGGGTGCCCACGCTCGCGCGCGGCGAGGTGGTCCGTGCGCTGTCCGCGATGGCCGAGGCCGGCGGAAAGGGGATCAACGTGTCCAGGGCGCTGACCACCGAGGGGCACCCGACCACCGCGGTCGCCCCGATGTCGGAGGAGTCCGCGGCCGTGATGCGTGCGCTCGTGCGAGGCGCGGCGCCGCTGGAGGTGGTGCCGATCGCAGGCGACTTGCGTGTCAATGTCAGCGTGGTCGAGGACGACGGCACGATCACCAAGCTGAACGAGCCAGGACCGATGCTGAGCGACAACGAGGTCAGCGAGCTCCTGCGACGGGCGGGTGTGATCGCCGCTGGCGCAAGCTGGGTTGTCGGTTGTGGCTCGCTCCCCCCGGGGGTGCCCGCTGATTTCTATCGTCGGTTGGCGCAGGTAGTGCCGGCTGGCGCGCGGGTGGCGATCGATGCCGATGGCCCGGCGCTGCGGGCGGCCATCGGCGAGAGAATCGGGCTGATCAAACCGAACCGCGCCGAGCTGGAGGGGCTGGTTGGGCGGCGGCTGGCCACCCTGGGCGAGGTCGTTGCGGCTGCCGACGAGCTGCTTGCCAGCGGCGTGGCCACTGTCCTGGTGAGCCTCGGGCCGGATGGGGTCGTCCTGGTGGATGGGGACGGCACCCATCACGCCGAGGCGCGGGTCGCGGACGTGCTGAATACGGTCGGCGCCGGCGACGCGCTGCTGGCCGGCTACCTCGCTGCGGGCGGAGGACGCGACGCACTTGGCACCGCGGTCGCCTGGTCGGTCGCGGCCTGCCGTTCGCCGGGGACGCAGATGCGACCGGTCACGGCTGACGACACCGCTGCGGTGATCGTGCACCCGCAAATGGCGACTGAACGGCGCCTGGCCGCATGACGGACCCTCGTCCATCCCTGGCTGGAACGCCCGCCTCGCCCGGCGTCGCGCGTGGACGCTGGATCGAGGTCGGACGCCCCGCGCTGCCGCCTCCGCGCGAGATCTCGGAGGACGCGGCGCCCGCCGAGGCCGCCCGTCTGAATGAAGCAGCCAAGGCGACGGTCGCCGAGCTTCGTGAGCTGGCCGCGCAGGTGCGCGCTGCAGGGCACGAGGGGGAGGCGGCCATCTTCATCGCGCAGGCCGCCATCGCCCGCGATCCGGACCTGATCGATGCCGCGGTGCAGGAGATTCAGCGGCGTGGGATCGACGCGGCCACCGCGATCGTGTCTGCAGCGGCGGAGATTGCGGGTCGCCTCGCCACACTCACCGATGAGCTCCTGCGCGGGAGGGCGGCCGACGTCGTGGACGTCGGGGATCGGATCGCGCGGCGGCTGGTCGGACTTCCGCAGGCGGCAACCCTGAACGAGCCTGCCGTGGTCGTGGCGGAGGACCTCGCCCCGTCCGTGACCGCCACGCTGCCGCGGGAGCTGGTACTGGGCATCGCCCTGGAGCGCGCGTCGCCAACGGCGCACGCCGCCATCCTGGCTCGCGCGTACGGCATCCCCGCGGTGGTGGGCGTCAACGGTCTGCTGAGCGCCGTCCGTCAATATGGATCAGAGGCCGAGATCGCCGTCGATGGCTCGACCGGCGAGGTCGTGATCGCTCCGGATGATGCCGATCGGGGCCGATTCGAACAGCGGGCTGCGGCCGTGTCGGCCGCGCGCGCGCATGCTGTTGCCGAGGCAACGGCTCCGGCCCGCACCACGGACGGCGTCGAGGTGGCGCTGCTT
>CBFGSY010000025.1:0-19243 GCA_965651545.1 uncultured bacterium
ATGATCCGGGTCTTCTACCACGGCGCCTACAAGCCGCCGCGCGAGTTCAACTGGGCGATCGGCGTGCTGCTGCTCTTCTCCACGCTGTGGCTCAGCTTCACCGGCTATCTGCTGCCGTGGGACCAGATCGCGTTCTGGGCCATCACGGTAGGCACCCAGATGGCGACCTACGCGCCGCTGCTGAACACCGAGTCGAGCTTCATCCTGCTGGGCGGGATCGAGGTCGGGCAGGAGACGCTGATCCGCTTCTACGTGATGCATGTCATCGCCTTCCCACTCATCGCCGCCATCCTGATGGTCGTCCACTTCTGGAGGATCCGGAAGGACGGCGGCATCTCCGGGCCGGTTTAACGAGGCATATGGACCGATGACCATCGAGAAGCGCAAGAACGCCGTCGCCGACAAGACAGCGCCTGCCCAGGCTCCCCAGCTGCCGGTCGTCGAGCCGGGGGTCGGGCCGAAGCTGCCTGGCCCGCCGGGCGTACCGGGCACCGAGCGCTTCCGGCTGCTGGCCTACGTCAAGCAGGAGTCCATGGTCCGGGTCGACAAGAGGCCCGATGAGACGGTCCTCACCTGGCCACACCTGCTGCGCGCCGAGTTCCTGATGGCGACGCTGATCACCGGCCTGCTGGTGATCACCTCTCTCCTCATCCAGGCGCCGCTGGAGGAGATGGCCAACGCCGGCGCCACGCCGCACGTTGCCAAAGCCCCCTGGTACTTCCTTGGCCTGCAGGAGATGCTCTCCTACTTCAACGCCACCGTTGTCGGCGTCCTCTTCCCGCCGATCTACTTCATCGGCTTGATGGCCATCGCCTACATCGACCGCTCACCGTACAAGGCCGCCCGTGACCGGAAGCTGGCGTGGGTCTTCTTCATGTGCCTGATGGTGGGTGGGCTGCTGGTGACCTTCATCGGCTCCTTCTTCCGTGGCCCCGGCTGGAACTGGGTCTGGCCATGGAACGGGATCTTCTTCACCCTATGAGCCTGCAGCGCACCTACGGCGAGGTCCACGGGCCGCCCATCGGTGAGATGAGCCGGCGCAGCTTCATGCGGCGCATCCTGGGCGTGGGGGTGGGCATCCTGTCGATCGAGTTCCTGGCCGGTACCGTGGCCTTCCTGTGGCCGAATATCCGCGAGGGGCTCGGGGGACAGATCCCGGTCGGCACCGCGGCGGACATCGTCAACGCGCTGCCGGAATGGGCGAACGGGCTGCCCTACCCGTTCCAGGCGGCGCGCGTCTTCGTCGTCAACGTGCCGGCCGCCAAGTCACTGGTCGATAACCCGGACAACCCTGAATCCATACCGGATCCCGGCACGGACGTCGGCCCCGACGTGGCGCCCGTCGACGCATCGGTGCTGGCGCTGTATCGGACGTGCCCTCACCTCGGCTGCCAGATCCCGCAGCTGTGCGACCAGAGCCAGTGGTTCGAGTGCCTCTGCCACGGCAGCAAGTACACGGTGCTCGGCGAGAAGCGGGACGGACCGGCACCGCGCGGCATGGATCGCTTCAACGTGCTCGTCGAGAACGGCGTGTACGTGGTAGACACCTCCGAGAAGATCGACGGCCCCCCGATCGGCACCAGCACCTTCGACCCGCGCGGGCCAACGCAGATGCCCCACTGCACGGGCTGAGCTATGCGCGCCAAGACGCTCGGCATCTTCCTGATGATCGGGCTGGCCTTCTTCGTCGCCCTCTACTGGTTGACCGATCCGCAGCGCCGCGAGGCGCGCTTCGTGGAGGATGAGGCCGCGCTCCTCGAATACGGCGAGGAGCTGTTCGGCCCCACAACGCCCGACGTGGCGGTCACCGCCAACTGCGCGCAGTGCCACGGACCCGACGGCATGGGCGGCGAGGTCGGCGACACCGGGCGCATGGCGCCCAACCTGCACAGCCGCAGCATCTACGAGAAGCTCCAGGTCAACACGGAATACGTCAACCTGGTCATCCGCTTCGGCGGCGTGGTGGTCTCCGGCAACGTGAACTCGCCGATGCCGGCCTGGAGCACCGAGGTCAACGGGCCGTTGAACGTCCAGCAGGTCGACGCACTGACAGCGCTGGTCGAGCACTGGGCCGAGGAAGCGGGGAAGCAGCCGGTGGAGGATGTGCCCAACACCGTCGCAGCCGGACAGGAGGTCTACAACTCGGCCGGCTGCGTGGGCTGCCACGGCGCCGACCTCGCCGGCACCGGTGAATTCCCGGACATCCGCAACATCGGGAACGAGCCGGTCACCGACCTGCCCACGCCCATCAGCCAGCTCGAGAAGCTGGTCGCCGACTACGAGGACGACCCCCGCATGATGCTGGAGTTGTGGATCCGCGACTCGGCGGCCAACTACAACGACGGCACGCCAACGGAGATGCCGGCGCACCCGGAGAGCCAGGTGAGCGAGAGCGCGCTGCAGGCGCTGATCACATTCCTGCTGGACCAGAAGCAGTGAGCCGCCGCAGATGACCGCTCAATACCTGCCGGTGCCGCGTCGCGGCGGCGTACGCGCGCTCGCCTTCAGCGTCGACGACTTCATGAGCTGGCTTCTCTTCGGCTCCGAGACGTGGCTGGTGGCGACGCTGAAGGGCGTGGCGCTGTTCCTGTACATGTACTTCCTGCTGTTCTACGTCCCGAACTACGTGTACTACGGGCTTACCCTCTACATCCCCTTCCTAAAGTTCAGCGAGGACGTCGGCTTCCTGGTCGCCAACCTGGTCGGCGGCGGCAACTTCACGGCGCTGATCGTGCTGGCGGTGTGGACGCAGGCCGCACGCGGGCGGCGCGGCTTCTTCTGGTCCCTGATCCGCTACCTGGACTTCCTGCAGCTCCTGCTGACCGCGCTGATCCTGATCCCGTTCATGACCTTCAACCTGGGTGGCGGATCGCTCATTCCGCCTGCCTTCCCGCTGCAGGCGCTCGTGCTGGGCGTCGTCGCGGTTGGCCTCGGGGCGGCGACGCTGGTCTACCTGTGGCTCGAGTATCGGCGCGTGGCACGCCGCGAGGCGGAGATGGCCGCGGCTGCCAGCGCGGCCCTGCAGGCCAGGGTCTGATCCACCGGCATCACGCGCTCGCTGCTCCTCCACCTGGCCCTTTCCGCCGGAATCCTCGTCCTCGCCGGGCTCGCGGCCGGCGCGGAGCTGAGCACCGCATGTCCGCCGGGCGGTCCGCTCTCCTTTGGGTCGTGCGCGGTCCGGCCGTTCGCGGTGGGAGTGCTGCTGCTGGCGGCCACGCTCTCCGGGGTCGGCCTCACGGGCGTGCGGGCCTGGACCAGGGGCGTTCGGCGGCGGGGGGGGGGGGAGGCGCGCAGCCCCCGCGACTGGTACCTGCTGGCCGCGGTGGCCGGCCTGCTGGTGGCACCACTGCTGTCGTTCACGATCCTGTCCGCCCTCCGCTAGGATGCCAGGCATGACCGTGCAGGCTGGCGCCGCCCTGGTCGACCGGCTGAGCGGGGTTGCGCGCGTGGAGGGCGATCGGCTCGTCGTGAGCGACCCCGATGCGTTTCGACGCGACCACCTGGACGACCTGGTCTTCCAGGCCGTGTTCGATCAGGACGACGGGCTGCGCGACGCCTGCCGCTGGCTCATCTGGTCGGCCAGCCAGGCACTGGGCTGTGGCTCATCGAGCATCCACGAGGTGTACCTGGCCCGCGGCCGGGGCGAGTACGACGCGAGGGCCTTCACCGTGCCGGCGATCAACGTCCGCGCATCGGCCTACCTGACGGCTCGTCAGGCAATTGCCGCCGCCCTGGAGCGCGACGTCGGCGCGATCGTGTTCGAGATCGCGAAATCGGAGATGGCGTATACCGACCAGCGGCCCGGGGAGTACACGGCGGTCATCCTGGCGGCGGCGCTGCGCGAGGGATGGCGCGGCCCGATCTTCCTGCAGGGCGACCACTTCCAGTTCAACGCCACCAAGTGGCAGGCCGACCCGGCCGCCGAGATGGAGGGCCTGAAGGAGCTGACCCGCGAGGCGGTGGCGGCTGCCTTCCTGAACATCGACATCGACAGCAGCACGCTGGTCGACCTGTCGCAGCCGAGCGTCGCCGAGCAGCAGGCCGTCAACGCGCGGAACACGGTCGAGCTCACGCGCCTGATCCGCGAGCTGCAGCCGCCGGGCGTGATCGTCGGCGTCGGCGGCGAGATCGGCGAGGTGGGGAAGGCCAACTCGACCGAGGAGGAGCTGCGCGCCTACCTGGACGGCTACTACGGTGCGCTGCACGGCTCGGGCACTCCCGGCCTGACCAAGGTCAGCATCCAGACCGGCACCAGCCACGGCGGCGTGCCGATGGCGGATGGCACGGTGGCCGAGGTGAGCATCGACTTCGATGCCCTGCAGCGCCTCTCGACGGTCGCCCGCGACGAATACGGCCTGGCCGGCTGCGTGCAGCACGGCGCCAGCACCCTGCCGGAGGAGGCGTTCAATAACTTCCCGGCCAATGGCACCGCCGAGATCCACCTGGCGACCGGTTTCCAGAACATCCTGTACGACCAGCCCGGCCTGCCACCCGAGCTGCGCGCCGAGATGATGGCCTGGTGCGAGGCGAACTGCAGCGACGAACGCATGGATGGTGAGAGCGGCGGCCAGTTCCTGTACAAGACGCGCAAGAAGGCGTTGGGGCCGTTCAAGCGCGAACTCTGGACGCTGCCGGCCGAAGCCCAGGCGCAGATCGGGTCCAACCTGCGCGCCCGATTCGGGCTCCTGTTCGACGCGCTGGGGGTCGCCGGCACGCGCGGCCTGGTGGACCGATACGTCACTCCTCCGCACCTTCCGCGTCCGCTGCCGGCCGCGCTGGGTGGCGCGGCCGAGAGGCAGGCCACGGCCGGCGCCTCCGTCTTCGAGGACGACGGCTCGGGCGAGTAGGGCTAGGTCAGCCCCAGCAGCCGACGCATCGGCGCGCTGTCGGCGATGGCGATGAGCCGATGCACCGCGCCCGGCGGCAGCTTTGCCAGCGCGCGGACACCGCTCATCACCTCGGCCGGCTCGAGCTCGTCGATTAGCGCCCAAAGCCTGGCGACTGTCCTTGCGTCGAGCTGGTCCAGGATGGCGAACACCCGCGCGATGGACCGCGGCTCGCCCTGCACGAAGATGTCCACGCCGCGGTCGAAGCGGCGGACGAACTCCAACAGCTCGGCAAGGCGCCGCCGCAGGTCCGCGCCCTCCGCGCCCGCCGCCCGCGCCTGGGCGACGCAGCGCTCGATGACCGGGATCACCGGGTCGGTCTCGCGCTCCAGCCGCGCGGCCGAGACGCGGCGGAACCACTCCCAGTGATCGCCGACGATCTCCCAGGCGGCCGCCGCCGGCCCGCGCTGCCCGCTGCGCCGGGCGACGGGCGCGCGCTGGATGAGGCCCCATTCCTGGCACTGGGCCAGGGCCAGGCTGGCCGCTCGGTGGCTCAGGCCCAAGGCGCGGCGAACCTCCGGCTCGCTCAGCGGCCCGCCGTGCGCCAGCAGGTATCCCTGCACGGTGGCTGTCGACGGGGCCACGCCCCAGGCCGCCCCGATCTCGCCCCAGGCGCGAGCGAAGGACTGCCTGATCTCCTCGACTTCCGGTGAATCAGTCACGCTATTTCTCGGTCACCTGCTGTTGTTCCGGTAGCACGTAGCGGCTGGATACTTGCTCACGAAAGATAGCAGTTTGCGCAGGTGGTCCCTTCGGCGACAGGGCACGCAAAAGGCCCCGGCATGACCGGGGCCTCGCGCGCGGGTTGAGCGGGGTCTAGTGGCAGCCCCCCGCCTTGGCGGGGGAGCCATCGGTGTTGAACGATGAGCCGCAGGCGCAGCTGCTGACCGCGTTCGGGTTGTTGATCGCGAAGCCGGAGCCCATCAGCGAGTCGACGTAGTCGATCTCCGCTCCGTCGACGTGCTGAACGCTGAAGGCGTCGATCACGACCTTCACGTCGCCGTGGCTCTCCAGGCGATCGTCCTCGGCGATGCGATCGTCGAAGGCGAGGCCATAGCTGTAGCCGGAGCAGCCGCCGCTCTTCACGAACAGGCGCAGGGCGGCCTGGTCCTTGCCCTCACGTTGGCGCAGCTCGACCACCTTGGCGGCGGCGGCATCGGTCAGCGTCACCAGCTGGGTCGACGGAGCCGGCGCGGCCGGGGTCGGCTGAGGCGTCGTCTCTTGCAACGTCATCGGGCTGTCATGTCTCCATAAGGGAATGTCGCTTCGGAAAGTATAGCAACCACGGCTGCGAATTCCGCAATGGCCCGATCGCCGGGCGCTACCTGCCATCTTATCGGGCCATTCCACGCACGAACCACCTTTCGTGCGGCGAAATACTCATTCATCGGGCCATAGGGAGCGTGAATGGCGCTCAGCTTCTCGCGGCAGGCTCGGGCTGGCCCGATGGGACGGCAGTACAGCACCAGGTCCATCCTTCGTGCGCCTTTGGCCCGATGCATCGGGCCCCGGGCAACGGTGGGCTCGAACGCGTCCGAACGGACCTGGCGGCTCGACGCGCAGCGGCCACGCCATCGGTACACTTCAGGGCCGACCCACCTGCAGCAGAGGCTTGACTGAGAGTGAAGCTCGCCAGCCGCATGGAGCGGATCGGCACCGAGACCGCCTTCGAGGCGGCCGCGCGTGCCCGTGCCCTGGAAGCCACCGGACGCGACGTCATCCACCTGGAGATCGGAGAGCCGGACTTCGACACGCCACGCCACATCAGCGAGGCAGCTGCGCGGGGCGTGCTGGAGGAGGGGCTGACCCACTACACCGCCGCCACCGGCATCCTGCCGCTGCGCGAGGCGATCGCGGCGGACGTCAAGCGCTGGAAGGGGATCGACGCGTCGCCCGAGCAGGTGGTGGTCACGCCTGGCGCCAAGCCGATCATGTTCTTCGCCATGCTCGCCCTGATCGAGGAGGGCGACGAGGTCATCTACCCGAATCCCGGCTTCCCGATATACGAGTCGATGGCCCGGTACGTGGGTGGCACCGCCGTCCCGGCCCCGCTGCGCGAGGAGAACGACTTCCGCATGGACGTGGCCGAGGTCGAGTCGCTGGTCACGTCCCGCACGAAGCTGATCGTCATCAACTCGCCGCACAACCCCACCGGTTCGATCCTGACCGGCGACGACATCCGCGAGATCGCGCGCATCGCCATCGAGCACGACCTGGTGGTGCTGGCCGATGAGATCTACGGCCGCCTGCAGTACTCGGGCGAGCCACTCTCGATCGCGACCCTGCCGGACATGGCGGATCGCACGATCACCCTCGACGGCTTCAGCAAGACGTTCGCCATGACCGGCTGGCGGCTCGGCTACGGGATCGTGCCGGAGTGGCTGCTGGCGTCGTACAGCCGCCTGGTCATCAACAGCGTCAGCTGCACGAACGCGTTCGCCCAGGCCGGGGCGATTGCGGCGCTGACGGGGCCGCAGGACGAGCCGGCACAGTTCCGCGAGGAGTTCATCGCCCGGCGCAGCCTGATCGTCGACGGTCTGAACGCCATCGCCGGCGTCCGCTGCGTGATGCCGCACGGCGCCTTCTACGCTTTCCCCAACTTCTCGTCGTTCGGCCGCTCGAGCGCCGAGATCGCCGATCACCTGCTGTACGACGCCGGTGTCTGCGGTCTGGCGGGCACTGCCTTTGGCCGCCACGGGGAGGGCTACCTGCGCTTCAGCTACGCCAACAGCCGCCAGAACATCAGCCTGGCGATCGAGCGCATCGGCGAGTCGCTGGCGAAGCTGGGGAGCACTGGCGAGCTGGTGGGCGCAGGCTCGATGCCCGCCCGATGACCGCCACCCGTCCGAACGTCGTCGACGAGCTGTATGACCGCGCGACCGCCTCGTTCGAGGACTGGGAGCTGATCAAGGAGATCATCGACGAGTCGATCGACCTGGCGCTGAACTACCGGCAATCGGGCCATCCCGGTGGCTCGCGCTCCAGGGTCCACATGTTCGTGACCCTCCTGCTGTCGGGGGCCATGCGCTGGGACATCCGGCGGCCCTGGCGACCCTTTGCCGACCGCTACGTCCTCTCCGCCGGCCACACCGTGCCACTCGTCTATGCCACGCTGGCCGTGCTGAACGAGGTGATGCGGGCGCGCGCGGAACGCGATCCCAGCCCGGAGTTTGCATTCCCCGATGACGGACGCTGGGCGCTGACCTGGGAGGACCTCCTCAAGCTGCGCCGCCGCGGCGGCCTGCCCGGCCACGCCGAGATGGAGGGCAAGACCCTCTTCCTGAAGTTCAACACCGGTCCCTCCGGGCACGGCATGCCGCCCGCCGCCGGCGAGGCGGTGGCGCTCAAGCTTGCCGGTGCCGAGGAGGTCAAGGTCTTCGTCGGCGAGGGCGAGGGCGGACTGACGCCCGGCGCCAGCCACGAGACGCGGAACTCTGCCTGGGGCCTGGGGCTCTCGAACCTCGTCTTCCTGGTCGACTGGAACGACTATGGCATCGACGACCCGTCGATCTCCAGCGTGGTCCACGGCACGCCAACCACCTGGTTCGAGGCGTACGGCTGGCGGGTGAACGGTACCCCGGACGGTTCCGAGTGGGGGCCGGTGGCGCGTGCCGTGCTGGAGGCAGCCCGCGGACCGAACCCGGATGGCGTGCCGTCCATGGCCTGGTTCAAGACGCGCAAGGGGCGCGGCTACGGCAAGTACGACAACAAGAGCCACGGCACGCCGCACCCCATGAACTCGCCGGAGTTCTGGACGGTGCGCAAGGAGTTCATGGAGCGCCACGGAGTCGAGTACGCCGGCGTCGACCAGCCGGCACCCGGCGACGAAGCCGAACGGGAGGCGCAGGCGCGCCACAATTTCGGCGTGGCCATGGGCGTCCTGCGCCGGGCCAGCGAGGTGGTCGACCGGGTCAGCGATCGGCTGGTGGAGGTGGCGGCCTCCGTCCCGGACCGGGTGGACGGCTTCAACCTGGGCGGCAAGGGCACGCAGATCTTCGACGATCCGCGATTCACGGACGTATCGGCCTACCCGGCGGCCATGTGGAAGCAGGCAGGTGAGAAGGCGCCGAACCGCGCCGCGCTGGCTGCCTGGGGCGCGTGGGTCAATGCCACCGCACGCGCGGAGTACAACCGACCGCTGGTCATCGCCTGCTCGGCGGACCTGGCCGAGTCGACGAACATCGCAGGCTTCGCCAATGAATGGGAGGATCTGCCCGGCTGGGGCTGGTACAACCGCGACACCAACCTGCGAGGCTCGCTCCTGCCACAGCAGATCACCGAGTTCACCAACGCGGGCGTGACTGTTGGCCTGGCCACCGTCAACCTGGCCGATGACCCGATGAACTCCTTCAACGGGTTCTGGGGCGCCTGTTCGACGTACGGCTCGTTCTCGTACCTGAAGTACGGGCCGATGCGCCTCTTCAGCCAGCTCGCCCAAGACTGCGAGCTGCAGGTCGGCAAGGTCATCTGGGTGGCCGGCCACTCCGGTCCCGAGACCGCCGAGGACTCGCGGACCCACTTCGGGATCTACGAGACCGGCGTCACCCAGCTCTTCCCGGAGGGCCACGTCATCGACCTGCACCCCTGGGAGTACAACGAGGTGCCGGTGGTGCTGGCGGCGGCGCTGCGGGCCGATGCCCACGTCGTGGCGCTGCACCTGACGCGGCCAACCGTCGAGATCCCCGATCGGCCGGCGCTGGGCATGGACTCGCACCTGGACGCGGCGCGCGGCGCCTACATCATGCGGGCGGCCGCGACCGATTCGCCATCGGCGGGAACGGTGTACGTGCAGGGCACGGTCACCACCGCCAACCTGGTCAAAGTGCTGCCTCGCCTGGACGAGGCGGGCATCAACGTGCGGATCGTGGCGGCGATCAGTCCGCAGCTGTTCGCCATGCAGCCTGAGGACTACCGGCAGCGCCTCCGCTCGGAGGCGGACCGCTGGGACGCCATGGCCATCACCAACCGCGCCTTCAAGCTGATGCGCGACTGGGTCGACGGTCCGCTGGCGCGCGAGTACTCCCTCTCGTCGGACTGGGACGACCGCTGGCGAACCGGCGGGACGGTGGACGAGGTGATGGACGAGGCGCACCTTGGCCCGGACCACATCTTCGAGGCGATTCGCCGTTATGCAGCGGACCGCGAGGAGCGGCGCGCCCGCCTCCGCGCCCTGGTCGACGAGATCGACGGCCGCGGTTGAGGACCCCTGTGCCCGACCTTCGCCCGCATCCCTACCAGCACCAGCCTCCACGCCGCCCGCGTGACCTGCCGCGACGGACCGAGCCGCCGCCGGAGCGTGCGGAGCCGCCCGACCTGCGCCTCTTCGCCTACGTGGGCATCGCGCTGGCTGCGGTCTTGGCTGCACTGGCAACGCCGTACCTGATCGCCTACCTGCTGCAGGCGCTGAACGGGGGCTAGTCGGTGGGCCCCGCCGTGCTGGGATCGATGCGGATCGTCTTGACCAGGATGTCCCCGTACTCCACCCGGATCTCGGGGCGCAACAGGTCCGGCAACTCGATCGGATAGGCCTCCTTGTCACCCCGGTAGCCGCCAGCCTGCCGCCATCGGTCGCGGCCGTTCGCCAGCTGGCCCTTGAAGTCGAAGCTGGCGCCGTGGCACGGACAGCGAAGGTCTCGCCACTGCGGTCGGAACTCCAGGGTGCAGCCCATGTGCGTGCAGACCGCCAGGAGAGCGCGGATGGCGCCGCCATCGTTCACCACGTAGCCATCGAAGGCCGGCGTGCTGAATCGGACCGCGGTGCCGTCGGGGACCTCCTCCACACCTGCCACCGCGACCCAATCGGCGTCTTCCGCGGCGATCAGGCTGCTTCCGTCATCGAAGATCAGCTCGCCCTGCGTATCCGGCCGGCCGAGCATGCCCGCCGCAACGCCGGCGGCCACGCCGGCCATCCCAACCAGGCCGGCCTGCAGCAGCTGCCGTCGCGAGACGCGGATGCTCGAGCGCGCGCCTCCGACGCCCGGCCGCACCGGCAGTGGGACCTGCACCGCGGCGATTCCCTGGTCCGCCTGCCGCATCTTCAGGCGGAGCTGATCGAGGAAGGCCTCGTCGGGGGCGCCGCCATCTGGCTCCGCCGCCGCGCAAAGCTCCGCGGCCAGGCGCGCCATCTCCGCTTCGTCGCGATCGGTGACGGCGTCAGGTGACGGTCGGCCGCCGGCCAGCAGCGTGTCCAGGTAGCGCGCGAAGCCGTCCGCACGCGCTGCAGACGGTTCTCCGCTGCGGCTCGCTTCGGCCTGCCCGTCCGGCATGCCGGTCCGCTCGTCGTCAGGCATCGGGCTCTCCCAGCAGGGCCGCCTTGCGAAGCGCCCGGTACTGCAGGATCTTGGCGTTCCCGTGGCTGATGCCCATCTGTCGCGCCGTCTCCGCCACGCTCAGACGCTGGAGAAATCGCAGCTCCAGGACCGTCGCATAGCGCTTGGGCAGCCGTTCGAGTACGCGTCGCACGCGCGTCGCCGCGGCGTTCACATCAGATGGCCGCTCCCGCGGGGCATCGGGCTGCGCCGGCTCCCAGCCCGGGGCGACCTGCTCGGTCCCGACCACCGGCAAGCGGTAGAAGCCACGCCAGTAGTCAGCGATCGCGTTCTGGCTGACGCGGAACAGCCAGCTCACGATCTGGCCGGTCTCGCGGGTGGTGTCGAGCTGCTCGACGGCGCGCATGAACACCTGGGCGGTCAGATCCTCGGCGTCCGGCCGATTCCCGACGCGCGCGTAGATGTACCGATAGATTGCGACGACATGCTCGTCGTAGATCTCCTCGAAGCGGCCCGGCTCGGGTGCGGGACGGTCACGCACGGCCATCTCAGCGTGTACGCCGCCGGTTACGGCCCCGCTCACGCGTCCTGGCGCGGTCGGAGCGGAGCCAGCAGGGCGGCCACCTCCTCGAGGAAGCGCGCGTCCGTCTCGTCGTAGGCACCGATATCGGAGCCGTCGATGTCGATCTCGCCGGTGACGCGGCCATCGGCGAAGATCGGCACCACGATCTCTGACCGCGTGGTACTGAAGCAGGCGAGGTAGCGCGGGTCCGCGTCGACGTCGTCCACGATCTCGGTCTGGCCCGATGCCGCTGCTGCGCCGCAGATGCCGACGCCCATTGGGATACGAGTGTGCTCGGTGGCCTCCGGGCCGACCCAGGGGCCAAGCACCAGCTCGTTGGCTTCGAGGTCGAGCCAGTAGATGCCGACCCAGTCGTAGTGGCCGAACCGCCCGTGCAGGGCCTCCACCACGCGCTGCGCCGCGGCCTCCGGTCCCGGGGCCTCGGCGACGATGGTGCGAACCACGTTCAGCGCGTCGCCGTGCTCGACCGGGTGCTCCTCGGCGACGGGGTGGCTCACTGCAGGGTTGCCCACCGATCGGCCCAGCGGTCGATGCCGGCGATGGCGCGTCGCAGGTCGGATCCCTTCTGGGTGAGCGAGTACTCGACCCACGGCGGCGTCTCGGATACCGCGCGGCGAGCGATCAGGCCCTCATCCTCGAGCATCTTCAGGCGCTGGGAGAGGGTCGCCGAGTTGGCGCCGCCCAACGCGTCCTGCAGCTCGCAGAAGCGCTGGGTGCGGTCCCCCAGCTCCCGGACGATGCGCAGCACCCACTTCTGGCCCAGCAGCGTCAACGCCTCAGTGGCCGCGCACTCCGCCTGCTGGGCGGCAGCCCGTCGCTCCGCCCGCGATCGGTGATTGACGGGAGTGGGGAAATGGAGCCCAGCGTCCATCAGGCGGCGGACGATAGCACCGGCCCTGAGGGGGGTCAAACCAGGGCGGGCCCGCCTCGCCGCGCGCTTGCGGTTGCCCTACTCGACGTGCACCACCATGTTCATCGACGAGTGCAGCAGGCAGGTGACGTTGTAGTCGCCCGGCTCCGGGAAGGAGACCTCCACGCTGGCACCGGCGTCGATCGACTCGTTGACTCGCGCGCCTTCAGCCTCCACGCCGTCCTCGCCCTCGGTGAAGGTGTGCGCGACGCTCGACGCATTCGTGACGGTCAGCGTCTCTCCCGCGGGTACCGTGATCTCATCGGTGCCGAACGAGCTGCTGCCGCTGATCGTCAGCGTGGCGCCACCGGTGGCCTCGCTGGCGGCGGCGCTGGCGCTGGCGGATGGTGACGTAGTTGTCGCACAGGCGGCCAGCAGCAGCAGCATCAGGGCGCTGAGGCTCGCTGCGCGCGCCGGCATCCGTCGGGTTGATCCGAGCGGGGTCATGCCATCTCCTCGTCTCATTGGTCGAATGAAAGAATGGGCGCCATAGGCCGCCCCGTCCAGGCTGCCTGATGAACGCCCGATGAGTGATACGTCGTCAGTTTCGGTTCGGTTCACGGTCTCCGGCTGGTCCGCCAGCATTTGACGGCATCAGGGGCAGGCCGCACACTCTGGCCCACCCACGACCGTCAGCCCCGCGCGTCGAGCATGCCGCAGACCACCATCTACGCCGCTCCCCGGACCCGCGAGCAGACTCCGCCCCCGGCGGTCGCCACCCACCAGCTGGCGCGCCTGTTCGGGCGGAGCGCGGCACTTGCCGGAATCTCGCTGCGAGTCGACGCTGGCCGGACGATCGCGCTGCTCGGCCCGAACGGGGCGGGCAAGACGACCCTGCTGCGGATCCTGGCCACCTCGCTGCGCCCGACCTTCGGCCGGGCCGAGGTGCTTGAGGTCGACGTTGCGCGCCAGCCTGAGCTGGTCCGGCCGCGGATCGCCTACCTCTCGCACGCCACTGGCCTGTACGACGACCTGACGGCGACTGAGAACCTGTCCTTTGCGGCGGCCATGCGTGCGCTGCCCGACGCCGCGAGCGCGGTACGGGCCACGCTGCAGGAGGTGGGACTGACCGTGGACGCGGACCGACGGGTGCGAACCTTCTCGGTCGGCATGCGCCGCCGCCTGGCGCTCGGGCGGCTGCTGATCGGGAATCCGTCCGTCGTCCTGCTTGACGAGCCGCATGCTGCCCTCGACGCCGACGGCATGGCACTGCTTGATCGGCTGATCGGGCGCTGGCGAGACGCTGGCGCCACGGTCGTCGTCGCCTCGCATCAGGCCGATCGCGTCCTGCGGCTGGCCGATGGTTGGGCGAGGCTCGATGGAGGGCTGCTGGTGGAGGCAGGCGGCTCCGGGGTGAGCGTCCTTGACGACGAGCCGGCGGGCGTGCCGGCCACGGCGGCACGCGGATGAACGCACTGCGTGCCGATGCCGCCGTCGCCTGGCAGATCGCCCGCAAGGACGCGCTGGCGGAGCTGCGAGGTCGCCAGGCGGTGGGCTCCACCATCTTCTTCGCGGCGTTGGTTCTGCTCCTGTTCGGATTCGCGCTCGGCCCGGACACGCGACGCCTGACCGATGTCGCGCCCGGACTGCTCTGGCTGGCCATCGTGTTCGGCTCGCTGCTGACAGTTGCCCGCCTGCATCAGCTCGAGGCCGATGACGGGGCGCTGGAGGAGCTGGCCCGCTATCCGGTCGAGCGCCATGCCATCTTCCTGGGCAAGGCGCTGGCCGCGCTGGTGGCCGTGCTGGTGCTCGGTGGCCTGCTCTTTCCGGTGGTGGCGATCCTGTACGGAGTCGACCTGTCGGCCGCCTGGCCCGCGCTACTCGCGACCCTGGTGCTGGGCGCCATCGGCCTGGCGGCGGTGGGAACCTTCTATGCCGGGCTGACGGTCCGGATGAATGCGCGCGAGGTGATGCTGCCGCTGCTCATGCTGCCCATCGTGGCGCCGTTGCTGCTGGCCGCGGTCAAGGCCACCGGCGCGGCGCTGCTGGGCGACCCGCTGGGTGAGCTGGCTGCCTGGCTGCAGCTGCTTGGCGTCTTCGACCTGGTCATGCTGGCGGCCGGCGCCGTGACCTACGGCTTCCTGCTCGAGGAGTGAGGTGACCAGAATCCTGGGGCTGGTGGCGCTGCTGGCCGTGGTGGCGGCCACCTGGAACGCGCTGTTCATCGTCCCGGCGGACGTCAACCAGGGCGATGCGCAGCGGATCATGTACGTCCACGTGCCGTCGGCGTGGCTGGCATACCTCTCGTTCGGCGTCACCGCGCTGGCCGGAGTCGGCTACCTGTGGAAGCGCGACCTGCGCTTCGACGCGGTCGCCATCGCGGGCGCCGAGATCGGCGTCATCTTCACGGCGTTCGCCATCTGGGGCGGCATGATGTGGGGCCGCCCGGTGTGGGGCGTCTTCTGGCAGTGGGAGGATCCGCGCCTGACGACCACCGCCCTGCTTCTCGCCCTGTACCTGGGCTATCTGCTGTTCAGGCGCCTGACCGATGACCCGCACCGCCGTGCTGGCCGCGCCGCCGTGGTGGGGCTGATCGCCGCCGTGGACATCCCGATCGTCCACTTCAGCGTCGAGTGGTGGCGAGGGCTGCATCAGACGGCGACCATCGGCTCACCGGACAAGGTGCTGAACCCGTCGGCGCCGGGGCTTTTCGTCATGGCGCTGCTCAGCATGCTGGCCGCCTTCACCCTGGCCTGGGCCTGGCTGATGATCCGCCGCTATCAGCTGGCCCGCATCGAGTGGCAGATCGAGGAGCACGGGCGCCTCGGCCGGATCAGCGCCGCCCGTCGCGCTGCAATGGCCGGGCTGCAGCCGGGCGACGGCGTGGGGGAGGGCGTCTGATGGACGACCTGCCGTTCATCGTTGCCGGCTACGGGGTGATCCTGGGCGGCCTGGCCGGCTATGCGGTGGTGCTGCTGCGGCGGCTGGCCACCGCGCGTCGGGCCTCGCTGCAGATCCGTCGCCAGGCGGAATCCGCGCCCTCCCCCGATCATCGCGGATGACGGAGGAACCGGCGCAGGGCCGGTCGCGGCGCTGGATGGTGGTGGCCGCCGTGGTCGTGGTGGCCGGAGCCATCGGCTGGCTGGCGTTCAGCGGCATCGGCAGCGCGCTGGTGTACTACCGGACGCCAACCGAGATGCGCGACCTGGGCGAATCCGGCATCGGCACCCAGGTGCGGCTGGGAGGCCTCGTCCTGGAGGACAGCCTTGCCTGCGCCGACGGCGGCGTGGACTTCATCCTGACCGATGGGCGGACCGAGATCCCCGTCCACGGGGCCGCCGGCAACGGGCTGCTTTGCCCGCGCGAGAACGTTGGCGTGGTGGTGCAGGGACGGCTCAACACGCTGGGCGTCTTCGAGCCGACCGAGGTCATCGTCAAGCACGATGAGAACTACGTGGCTCCCACGGGCGGCGCAATCCCCACGCAGGCCTTCGACCCCGGCACATGATCCCGACGCTCGGCCACGTGGCGGTCGTCATCGGCCTCGCCACCACCCTGTTCGCGGCTGCTTGCTTCGCACTATCCGGCCGGCGGGGGGATCGGTCCCTGATGCTGCTCGGGCGACGCGCCATGTACGCCGCCCTGGCGCTGGCGCTGGTCGCCAGCGCCGCCATGGTGGTCTCGCTGCTGACCCACGACTTCAGCGTTCGCTACGTGGTGCGCAACAACGCCACCACCACGCCGCCCTTCTACTCGGTCATCAGCCTGTGGGCAGCGCTGGAGGGCTCCATCCTGTTCTGGACCCTGCTGGCCACCGGCTGGGCCGCGCTCGTCCTGCATCGGTTCCGCGATCGCGCGGCCGCCCTGATGCCATGGGTGGGGCTGACGCTGGCCCTGGGCGTCGCCTTCTTCTTCGCGGTCATGACCTGGCCGAGTGACCCGTTCCTGCGCATCTCGCCGGTCGTGGCGGAGGGCAACGGGCCGAACGCGCTTCTGCAGAACCACCCGTTCATGGGGCTGCACCCGCCGCTCCTCTACCTGGGCTACACCGGCATGGCGGTGCCCTTCGCCTTCGGCGTGGCCGCGCTGGTCACGCGCCGGACCGACGAGGAGTGGCTGGGCATCGTCCGCCGCTGGACGCTGGTGCCCTGGGTATTCCTGACGGCGGGCATCGTGGCCGGCGCCTGGTGGAGCTACGGGGTCCTCGGCTGGGGCGGCTACTGGGCGTGGGATCCGGTCGAGAACGCCGCACTGCTGCCGTGGCTGACGGCCACCGCCTTCATCCACTCCAGCATGGTCGCCGAACGGCGTGGCACCCTCCGGGTGTGGAGCCACCTGCTGGTGGTGCTTACCTTCTGGCTGACGCTGTTTGGGACCTTCCTGACCCGATCCGGGGTGGTGGCCAGCGTCCACTCGTTCACCGCCTCCGGCATCGGTGCCTGGTTTCTCGGCGCCCTGCTGGCGACCCTGGTCGGCGGGCTCTCGCTCATCATCTGGCGGGCCCCGCTGCTCGGCGATCGCCGCCCGCCCGGAAAGCCAGTCAGCCGCGAGTCCGCCTTCCTGTTCAACAACGTCATCTTCCTGGTGATCAGCGTGACGGTCCTGCTGGGCACGCTCTACCCGCTGGCGGTCGAGGCGGTCAGCGGCCAGAAGGCCAGCCTCGGCGCTCCGTGGTTCAACCGGGTCGGGGCGCCAACCTTCGTCGCGCTGCTGTTCCTGATGGGCATCGGTCCCGCCCTGCCGTGGGGCGGTGCCTCGTGGCGCACGCTGCGTGACCGTTTCTCGCCGGCGATCCTGATCGCGGTCGTCTGCCTGTCTCTCGCCTGGCTGCTCGGCCTGCGCGGAATCGCGCCGCTGGCCGCCATCGGCTTCGCGGCATTCGTGCTGACGGTGATGGGCGAGGAAGTGGTGCGCGGCGCGCGATCCCGCCGCCGCACGCGCGGGGAGGGCATGGCGCTGGCGTCCTGGCGGCTGGCCACGCACAACCGCCGACGCTACGGAGGCTACCTGGTCCATGCCGGCATCTGCGTGATGGCGATCGCTATCGCGGTCTCGGCGACGCTTGGCACGGAGTCGACGGCGACGCTGCGGCCGGGCGAGGAACTGGCGATTGGCTCCTACCGGCTGCGCCACGACCGGCTGGTCGTCGAGCCACTGGCCGATGACGCGCGGGTGCGTGAGACGCGGGCCGAGCTGACGCTGAGCGGTCCGCAGTCCGGCCCGCTGACCACCGCCCTGCGCGACTACCCGAGCTCCACGACGCCGATTGCCACCCCCTCGGTGCGCAGCTCACTGGCCGAGGACCTCTACGTCACGTTGATCGGCTACGACCCGGCCACGCAGTCGGTCACCCTGCACGTCTTCGTCAACCCGCTGGTGGGCTGGATCTGGCTGGGAGGCGGGATCGTGGCGCTGGGCGCGATCTTCGCGATCTGGCCGGAGCGACGTCGCCTGCCGGCGCGCGCGGCGGCCGCGGTCGGTTAGGCCGATGGCGGGTCTGCCCTCCGGCTCCTGGCGTTGGCTCGCCGTTCCGCTGGTGGCGCTGCCGCTGAGCTGGCTGCTGTTCACCGGCCTGGGGCGCGACCCGCGCCTGGTCCCGTCGCCATTGGTCGGCAAGCCGCTGCCGCAGCTGACCGGCACCACGCTGGATGGGACGCCGTTCGACAGCGCGACGCTGGCCGGTCGCCCGGCGCTCATCAACGTGTGGGCATCGTGGTGCGATCCGTGTATCGACGAGCACCCGTTGCTGCTGGATGCCGAGCGGCTCCACGGCCGCGTGCTGCAGATCGTCGGCGTCGTCTACCACGACACCGCCCAGGATGCCGAACGCTTCCTTGCCGAGTGGGGGGATGGCGGATGGCCCGATGTCACCGACCCATCCGACCGCATCGCCCTGGAGCTCGGCGTCACCGGACCGCCGGAGACCTACTTCGTGGACGCTGATGGCGTGGTTCGCTACCGCCACATCGGTCCGCTGACGGCCGACGTGCTGGACGAGCAGCTGGCGGCACTGGGGATCGGGCCATGAGGCGCTGGCTCACGCCCCTGGCCGCGCTGGCGCTGGCCGCGCTGGCGGCCGCGATCCTGGTGGCGGTGACGCGGCCGGTGCCGCCGATCGAACGCGCCGCGCAGGCGCGGCAGCTGGCCGCCGAGCTGCGCTGCCCCGACTGCCAGTCGCTGTCGGTGGCCGAGTCGCGGACCGCCGCGGCCGACGCCATCCGCCAGCAGATCGACGAGCTGCTTGCCGCCGGCCGGACCCCCGACGATGTGCGGGCGCACTTCGTGGCCCGCTACGGCGAATGGATCCTGTTGCAGCCAGCCGACCCGCTGGTCTGGCTGTTGCCCATCGGCGCCGGCGTGGTGGGCATCGCCGCCTTCGGCTGGTGGCTCCGCGGCTCGCGACGAGTGCCGCACGCACCGCCGAGCGCGGCACCGACGGCCAGCGACGAGGACCGTCGCCGGATTCGCGACGAGCTGGAGATGCTCGATGGGTGAGCTGCTGCTGCTGGCGCTCGTTGGCGTAGCGGTCGTGCTCGCCGTGGCCTGGCCACTGCTCGACACCGGGCAGAGGGCGGAGGCCGCGCGTCCAGCGGCGGCAGGCGACCCGGAGCGCGAGGCGCTTGAGGTTCGACACAGGCTCGCCCTCGAGGCGCTG
>CBFGSY010000026.1:0-19138 GCA_965651545.1 uncultured bacterium
GAGCTGGTCGTGCGAGGCGTAGATGTTCACATAGGTGCCAGCCGGGAAGCCAGCCTCGCGGAAGACCTGCTCCATCGCGGCGGCGGACTCGGGGCACTGCGCGGCGTGCTTGAGCAGGATCGTGTTGCCGATGATCAGGTTCGGACCGGCGAAGCGCGCGACCTGGTAGTACGGGAAGTTCCACGGCATGATGCCCAGCAGCACGCCGAGCGACGAGCGGCGGATGACGGCCGAGCCGTCGCCGGCCAGGAGCTGGATCGGCTCGTCCTTCAGGAAGTCCGGCGAGTGCTCGGCGTAGTACTCGTAGATGTCCGCCGCGAAGTCGACCTCGCCGAGCGCCTGCTCGATCGGCTTTCCCATCTCGCGCACGATGAGCTCCGCCAGCTCCTGGCGGCGCTCCTTGTGCAGCTCGCTGGCGCGGCGGATGAGCGCCGCGCGCTCCGCGACCGTGGTTGACTTCGACCAGGAGCGGTAGGCCTCGTCGGCTGCGGCGATCGCGGCCTCGAGCTCGGCATCGGTGAAGGTGTCGTAGGTCTTGACCGTCTCGCCGGTGGCGGGATTGGTCACGGCGTAGCTCATCGTGTGGGTCTCCTTGTGTCAGTGCGCCACGACAGAGCCGGACTGCCGCTGTGCAGCCCACCGCGAGGCGGGCTCGTGGGCTGGTGGCGATTCTACTCGCGGGCTCGGAGCGGGAGGAAGCCCCCGTCGGCGGCGCGGGCCATCACGAACAGCAGGTCGGCGAGGCGGTTCAGGTACGGGACGACGTGCGAGCCGGGAAGGCCGTCGGCGGCGGCCAGTGCCACCGCCCGCCGCTCGGCGCGGCGGACCGTGGTGCGGGCGAGGTCGTACGCGGCGCCGATCATCGACTCGCCGGGGATGACGAACTCGGCGGGCATCGGATGATCGGCCTCCAACGCGTCGATCTCCGCCTCCAGCGCCGTCACCATCTCCGGGGACACCAGGCTGGTGCCGGCGGTCAGCCGCGTGCGGCGATCGACGTGCGTCGCCAGCTCCGCGCCGACCACGAACAGCTCGCGCTGCAGGCGGAGGGTCAGCTCGGTCAGGCGCGCCTCGGTCCGGTCAGTGGCCGAGCCGATCGCGGCCCGGGCCAGCCCAAGGGCGGAGACCGCCTCATCGGTGGTGCCGTAGGCATCGGTCCGAAGGTCGGCCTTGCTGATGCGATCGCCACCGAACAGGAGTCCGGTGTCGCCCGCGTCACCCTTGCGCGTGTAGATCCGCATCGCTGCGGATGGTACGCGTCGAGCGCCCTAGAAGAGGCCGGGCGGAGGCTCCCAGCGGTCGGCCAGCAGGGTCACCTTGACCGGAGGCCCGACCACCTCCTCGGTCTTCTCCTTGATGGTCTGGATCAGCTCACCGGCCCACGGGCAGAACGGCGTGGTGAGCACCATCTTGATCTCGGTCGGGGCGCCGTCGGAGCCGATCTCGACGTTCTTGATCAGGTCGAGATCGACGATGCTCATCCCGATCTCCGGATCGTGGATGTCGTAGAGCGCCGTCATCACCTCGTCAACGCGGGCGAGGTTCGAGTCGATCGTCATATCCCGACCAGTTTACCAAGGATTAGCGAGCCGTCCCCCAGCCAGCCTCAGGCGAGGACCGTGTCGAACTCCGGATGCGGCGCCGGCACCGGCGGACGGACGCGCGTGTAGCCCTCGTAGATGACCCCGTCCCGCTCGAGCGCGGTGCGCAGCTCGGCCGCTTCCTGGCGGGCGTCTGGCTGGCTGGCATGGCATTCCAGCGCGGCGATGCGCCGATCGGCGACGGCGCTGATGTCCAGCCGATGCGTGGCCGCGCCCTCCTCGGCAGAGAGGTTGTACCGCCTGGTGCCAGGGCCGAAGACGGGCGCGATGACGTAGACGGCGTGCGGCGCGACACCGGACTCGGCGAGCTGCTCGATCGCCCACCGCGTGGCGGAGCCGATCACAACATGGTCCGGATGCCCGGTCACGCCGTGCGCGCCGAAGGTGACGACGGTGTCCGGACGGCGGTCACTGAGCCACAGCGCGATGTCGTCGACCAGCTCCGAGAAGGAGGCATCGGCCAGCCCGCCATCCGGGTAGCCCTCCAGCACGGTGACCTCATCGAAGCCGATCTTGCCCGCGGCGCAGCGAAGCTCGTCCTCCCGACGATCTCCGAAGTCGTCGTCCGGCATCCCGTCCGGCGCGCCCGCCTCGCCACGAGTGGCGACGAGCAGCCGCACGGCACGACCGGCATCGTGCGCCAGCGCGAGCGCACCCGCGCAGCCGAAGCTCTCGTCGTCAGGGTGGGCAAGCACGGCGGCCAGGCCGCCGGTCCGATCGTCAGGTCGATACACGGTCACCGTCGTCAGTCTCCTCGATCCCGTCGTCGCTGAGCAGCGTCCAGCCACGTGCTTCGACGGCACCTCGCATCGTACGCAGCACCGCCAGCTTCGCGCTCGCCACCTCGGTGACGAAGCGGCCGGTGCCCTCCTCGTCGAGCAGGGAGCCGGGCGGGGCAGGATCGCGCCCCACGTTCAGCCAGGCCAGGTGGTATCGGTCCATCCGCCCCCAGACACGCTCCAGCAGCTCGTCCGAGTTCAGCAGCCAGGCCCGAAATAGATTCCAGTCGGGCCTCTCCACGAGCCGCTCGCCGTCGGCGATGAGCCGATCGGTGGCATCCAGGAAGGCGCGGCGCGACATCACGCTGCGGGCGGCCATGGCCAGAGGATAGGCGAGCCGATCGGCGCGCGCCCGTTCGTACTATTGCCCGCGCGCAACGGCAAACCAAACACTCGTTCGACCGTGGACCGCAGCCTTTCGGGCGTCATCGCCCACGCCGGCGCCGCCCTTACCGCCGCGCTGCTGGCGCCGGCGGCGGTCGCCCTGCTCCGTCTCTTCCCGCCGCTGGCGCTGTGGACCCCTGGCGCGCCGACCTGGATCTCGCCGCTCGCGGCTGGGACCGCCGCACTGGCCGTGGGTGCGGGAGCGGCCGCCTGCCTGGCGGATGGACTGCGTCGCGGGCGGCTGGTCAGGTTCGTGGAAGCGGCTGCCCTTGGCGCCCTCGCCGCAGGCCTTGGAGGAGGGGCATTCCGGGCCGCGGGCCAGCCTGCCGCCTTCCCCGATGGCGGCCTGCCGCTGGCCATGCTTGCCAGCGGGCTCCTCCTGCTGACGGCACGCCTGCTCCCGGATGTGACTCTTGAAGGACCAGGCAGACGCGCGGCCGTGGTCGGCGCGTCGGTGGCCGTCGAGGGCGTGCTGGCCGCCTCCCTGTTCGCACCGGTGGCACCGACCGTCGCTCCCTGGCTGAGCGCGGCGGCCGCAGGCATCGTCGCGGCGGCCAGCGTGCCGGGGCCGATGCTTGCCACCGGGCTGCTTGCCGGCGCCTTCGCGGCGATGACGGCCGTGCGGCCAGGTGCCATGGACGCTTTCCCGCCGCTGGCGGCCATCGCAGCGTCCGGTATCTGCTACACATGGCGGCGTTCACTGCCGGACGCAGAGGCTGATGGGGCCGTCGATGAGGTGAGGGCGAAGCCACCGGCACTGCCGGCAGCGGAGTCGCCGAAGGAGTTGACTGCCGGAGTGACGTTGCTGCCGACATCGGTCGATGAGGAAGCGCTGCGCCTGGCGCGCGAGCTGCGCGGCACGATCGAAGAGCTGCTCCAGGCGCGGCGCACCATCGAGCTTCAGCGCGAGGAGCTGGCCCGGTCAGCGGCCCACGATCCGTTGACCAGCGTCGCCAGCCGGCGCGCCGTCCTGGAGCGGCTGGCGATGGAGGCGGCAGCGTCGCGGCGCTACACGCACCCGGTCGCGGTGGTGCTGATCGACGTCGACGCCTTCGCGCAGCTCAACCACGAGCACGGGCTGGCCATCGGCGACGCGGTGCTGCGGGAGCTCGCCCTGAGGCTCCGGCTGCGGATGCGACAGGCCGACGCCCTGGGCCGTGTGGGCGGCGACAGCTTCATGGCGATCCTCCCGCACACCGACGAGCGCGGCGCCGCCGTCTTCGCCGACGCCCTCCGTCGCCGCCTGATCGAGCGGCCGATCGCGACCGACGCGGGCGAGCTGACGATCGCGGTCTCGATCGGCGTCGCCTTCATGCGGCCCGGCATGACACTGACCGCCGACGAGCTGCACGCCGCCGCCGACGAGGCCCTCGCCTCGGCACGCGCGGCCGGAGGCAACCGCATCGCCTTCGATCGGCAGCACGGCTTCGTCCGCCTCGAGGAGCGCCGCGGCGATAGTCCTGGCGAGGGCAAGGACGAGGGCAGCACCGCCGGTTGATGCAGGACGCGCATCACACAACATAGCGGCCGGCGGTTATCCACACCGCAATATGTTGTGGACAACGGGCGCATCGGGCCTTCGCCAATGGTATCCTCAGGCACACCATGTCCACCCCCTCCGCGCTCTCCGCAAAGCTCATCTTCCCGACCAAGGAGATCGTCGAGGAGTTCTACCTGCCGATCATCTACACCGCCTGCCGGACCTGCTATTCGGAGCAGCTCCCCGACCAGATCTGGGACAGGGCGGTCAGCCGCCAGGTGGCCGACGAGAAGCAGCAGGGCCTCGTCCGCAAGGTGATGGAATCGGGTCACGGCTCGACGATCGAGCACGTCAACTTCACGTTCGCGATCAGCGGAGTGACCAGGACCCTCTCGCACCAGCTCGTCCGGCATCGGGCAGGTACCGCCTTCGACCAGCAGTCGCAGCGCTACGTCAGCTTCAAGAAACGCGACAACTACACCGTGCCGGACTCGATCGCCCATGGCGACCTGCCCGATGACCTGGCGGGGCGATTCCAGCGCGCGATCGACGACAACCTGGAGCTGTACGGACAGCTGCTGCAGGCCGAGGTGCCGGCCGAGGACGCGCGCTTCATCTTCCCCAATGCCATGCAGACCAACCTGATCATGACGGTCAACCTTCGCCAGCTCATCCACATGAGCGGACTGCGACTCTGCACCATGGCCCAGTGGGAAATCCGCCAGCTGTTCAAGCAGATCCGCCACGAGATCTTCCGGGTCAGCCCCTTCTTCGGCTCGTTCCTCGCTCCCAAGTGCATCCCGCTGGGCTATTGCGACGAGATGGGCAACCGCGACGAGCACTGCCGCATCCGCCCCCATCGCGACACGGTCATGGCCGTCTGGGAGGCCTATCGCGGTGGTGAGCTGTCGGAGACGGACGGACCGATCGTCCCCGAGACGTCACCGTTCCGGCCACGGCCACGACGCACCCCCGTACCCGTCATCGACGAGGCGGACGCCCCCGCCCGCCCGGTGACCGTTGCCGCCAGCGAGTCCGCCGGAGACGCCGACCGGGTCTGAGGCCTCAGTTGTCCGGCGAGATTCCATCGCCCAGGGTGAAACGGCGCAGCTCATCGTCCACCTGATCCGCGGCGCGTCGTGCCTCGGCCAGCAGGAAGGCAGTCATTCGGGTCGAGTCCACGATCAGCAGCGTGTGGCCGCGCTCGTCGCGGTCCAGCACGATCCGATCCTCGCCGTGGAAGCTGATCGCCCAGTTGGCCTGCAGCTGCACCACCTCGGCGAGAAGCACCTTCTCGCTGAAATACCAGTCCATGAATGCCGTGTTCAGCGAGGCGACTACGGATCGCAGCGGCAGCGTCACGTTGCGCGGCAGCCGCGACAGGTGGTGCACGATGCGCAGCCGCCCGAAGGGATCGCCACTGCGCGCGACCTGCGGTGGGGCGACCGTCGGATCGGGCATGCCCTCCGGCGCCTCACCGAGTACGAGCTCGGTCATCGGTTCGAGTGTGACATCCATGGCTGGCGCATGCCCTAGTCGCCGCTGGGGGGCCCGGCAGCATGATCGCGGGGTCCTGCCTGGTGCGCGCCGGCAACGGCCCTGCCTAGTACTGTCGGGCTGTTGGTCCCCGGCCCCGTTCCGCGTAGCCTTCCGCCACGAGCCGCGAGCTGCCCCGCGGCCGCCACAGAACGGGGATCCACGTGACCTTTTGGAACTGGCGTCGCGGCGGCGGGACCACGACTACCGCTGGCTCGAGCGCAGTCGCGCTGGCGCCCGACCTGGCACCCATCGAGCTCTACACGGCCGACTCTCGCGTGGTCGGTTGGATCGCGGCCAATGGCCGTCGCGTGACCGACCTCCTCAACTCCCAGGACGAGCTGCGCCTCTGGCAGCCGAGTCCGGGCCCGATCGAGGCGCCGCTCAGCGATCAGGCTCCCACCGTCGACGAGTCGGGTGAGTGGCAGTCGCTCGTCACCGACCAGATGATCCTGGCCATGCCCCCCGAGTGGCGAGCGTCGCGCCAGCTGCGCCTGCATCGCAAGCTGCGTCGCGTCGCCCTGATTGCGGGGCCCTTCAGCGTGACAGGCAACCTGCACATGGCCCCCGGCGCCGAGCCTGGCCCGGAGCTTCTGATTCGAGGGCCGCGCTTCCTGCCACTGACCGAGGCCTACATCCTGCACAACGGCGAGCCGCCGTTCGAGCACGTCGTCAGCGTCGTGATCGTGAACACGGCCCACGTCTCGCAGATGACCCCGCTCGTCACCCTGGCCTAGGTCCCTCCAATCGGCTGACCGCCCGGAGCCCGGGCGGCGCGGGTGCTGCAACTGTTCGGATGACCGTAACAGTTGCTTGCGCGCTGCCCGCGGCGGGCGAGGCGATAATCGGCGCACCAGATGGCCGTCCTGCGCTCCGCCGTCGACTCCTCCGCCTCAGGCTTCGCGGCCAACGCGAGCGCCATGCGGTCGCTGGTCGACGATCTGCGCAGGCGAACCGCGCAGGTCGCCGACCGCGGGGCGGGAGGCGATGACCGCGCCATCGCCCGCCATCGTGAGCGCGGCAAGCTGCCCGTCAGGGAGCGTGTCGACCGCCTGATCGACCCGGGCAGCGCCTTCCTGGAGCTGTCGGCCCTGGCGGCCAACGGCGTTTACCAGGAAGAGGCGCCGTCGGCGGGGATCGTGACCGGCATCGGCCTCGTGGAGGGCGTCGAAGCGGTCGTCGTCGCCAACGACGCAACGGTGAAGGGCGGCACCTACTACCCGCTGACGGTCAAGAAGCACCTCCGCGCCCAGGAGATTGCGCTCGAGAACCGCCTCCCCTGCCTCTACCTGGTGGACTCGGGCGGAGCCTTCCTGCCGATGCAGGACGAGGTCTTCCCGGACCGCGATCACTTCGGCCGCATCTTCTACAACCAGGCCCAGCTCTCGGCGCGGGGCATCCCGCAGATCGCCCTGGTGATGGGCTCCTCGACAGCCGGCGGAGCCTACGTTCCGGCCATGTCCGACGAGACGGTCATCGTCAAGGGCACCGGCACGATCTTCCTGGGCGGACCACCGCTCGTGAAGGCCGCAACCGGGGAGGAGGTGAGCGCCGAGGACCTCGGGGGCGCGGAGGTGCACACCTCCAGCAGCGGCGTGGCCGACCACTTCGCCCTCGACGACGAGCACGCCATCGCCATCGGCCGCCAGATCGTGCGCAGCCTGGCCTGGCGCAAGCCGGAATCACCATGGGCGCGAGCTCAGCCGGCGGACCCATCGGTCAATCCGGAGGAGTTGTACGGGGTGATCCCCGCCGACAGCCGGCAGAGCTACGACGTGCGCGAGGTGATCGCGCGCCTCGTGGATGGCAGCGAGTTCCACGAGTTCAAGGAGCGCTATGGCGAGACGCTGGTCTGCGGCTTCGCGCGGATCGAGGGCTATCCGGTCGGCATCCTGGCCAACAACGGGATCCTGTTCAGCAGCTCGTCGCTCAAGGGCGCTCACTTCGTGGAGCTGGCCAGCCAGCGGCGCATCCCGCTCGTCTTCCTGCAGAACATCACCGGCTTCATGGTCGGCCGCGAGTACGAGGCCGGCGGGATCGCCAAGGACGGCGCCAAGCTGGTCACCGCCGTGGCGACCACGGCAGTGCCCAAGTTCACGGTCATCATCGGCGGCAGCTTCGGTGCCGGGAACTACGGCATGGCCGGACGGGCATACTCTCCCCGGCAGCTGTGGATGTGGCCCAACGCCCGCATCAGCGTCATGGGCGGTGCCCAGGCGGCACGGGTGCTGTCCACCGTCCGCGGCGACCTCGAGACCGATGCCGACCGCGACGCCTTCGAGGCGCCGATCCTGGACGAGTACGAGCGCCAGGGCTCGCCCTATTTCTCGACCGCACGGCTGTGGGACGACGGCGTGATCGATCCGCTGGACACGCGACGGGTGCTGGCGATCGGCATCAGTGCCGCGCTCAACGCCGAGATTCCCGAGACCCGATTCGGCGTCTTCCGGATGTGAGCTCTGGCGCGGCACCGGTCATGCGGGTGCTGTTGGCATGAATGTGTGGAGCGAGCGTCCGCTCATGCGCGCCGGCGAGATATTCGCCGACGTCGCGACGCTGCTGTGGCTGACGGTCTGGATCACGATCGGAATCCGGCTATACGGGCTACTCGCCAACCTTGCCGAGAGCGGGCGCCTGGTGCGCGACGGCGGCATTCGGATCAGCGGCGCGGGCGAGGCAATCGGCTCGGCGGTCGAGCAGGTGCCGCTCGTCGGCGAGGGTGCGGCGGACGGCATCCGCAGCGCCCTGGCAGCGGCCGGCGAACCGCTCACCACGTTCGGGACCAACCTCGAGCGGCTGCTCATCATCATCGCTGCCCTGCTCGGTGGCCTGCTGGTCGCGGTCGCGGTCATCCCCTGGCTGAACCGCTACCTGCCCTGGCGGATCGCGCGATGGCGACGCCTGAACGCCGGCTCGCGGGTCATCCGCCGGTCGCGACGCGCCGGCAGCGAGCCGATCCCCGAGGCCACCATCGAGTCGCTGCTTGCGTCACGGGCCATCCATCGCCTCGAGTACGACGAGCTGCTCGAATTCTCGCCGGATCCGTTCGGCGATTGGGTCTCCGGGCGCCATGACCGACTGGCCATGGCGGAGCTGGATCGCGTGGGCCTGCGGGCAGTGGCGCAACCGCGCTAGCTCTCACGCGGGCGGGCGAACCTGCGCGGCTTTGGTAGGCTGCGGCCCGATGGTCCCCGACGCGCCGCGACCCGGCTCACACGATCGCTCCACCCCCACCGGCACGCTGGAGGAGTCGGCCGCCAGCCTGTTCGAGGCCATGCTCACCGCCCGCCGGGCCGAGGAGCGCGGCGAGCCCGATCCACGGGCGCAGCACGACTTCTACCGCGCGCTGATGAGCGCCACCCTGCTGCTTCCCGTCCCGCCCGATCACGGCGACGAGGCCAAGGCGGCGCTCGAAGCGGCGGTCAACGATGACCAGGAGGTCGAGATCAGCGTGATGCTGGCCGCCGATGCCAGTGGCGACCCGATCAGCGTCTGCTTCGCCTCACTGGCCGCGCTGTCGGCCTGGGCGCCGCGCGGGACGGCCTCACTGCCGATCCCGGCCCGCATCGCCGTCGCAAACATGGCGAACGCCGGAACGCCGGCGATCATGGACCCGGCCGGCCCCGTGCCGTATCGCTTCGAGCCGGACGAGCTGGCGGCGCTGGCCGCCGGACGGATTCCCGGCACCGACGAGCCGATCTTCCGCACTGCCTCAGCTCGATCGGTCCGGCTGAGACTGCCGGGTCCGGAGGCGGTCAGCCTTGAGCAGTCGCTGGCCGAGTCGCTTTCCGGGACCGATATCGACGCCGCCTGGCTGGTGGAGTCGGAGAGCGGCGGGCGACGGCGGCTCATGCTGGGGCTGCTTGGGGCGGAGGGCGCGGCCGCCACGGTGGACGTGCCGGACGGCACCGACGTGGTCTGGCTCGAGGAGCCGCTGCTGGAATCGGTCCGGGCCGTGGCCGAACCGTTCTACCGCCGGGGACGGCGGTGAGCGGCGAGACGCTCCGCGTCGAGCGTGACGGGCCGGTCGCCCGGGTCGTGCTCGCGCGCCCCGAGGTGCGGAACGCACTGAACGCCGAGCTGATTGCCGCGCTCCAGGCCGCGTTCATGGCACTCGCCGACGATGAGCCGGCGGCGCTGCGTGCCGTCGTCCTGGCAGGGGATGGTCCCGCGTTCTGCGCCGGCGCCGACGTCACGTGGATGCGGGCGTCCCTCGATCTCTCGCTCGAGGAGAACGCGACGGACGCCCAGCGGCTGGCAGAGATGCTCGAGGCAGTGGACGCCTGCCCGGTCCCAGTGGTCGCACGCGTGCACGGGGCGGCGCTCGGCGGCGGGATGGGGTTGTGCGCGGTGGCGGACATCGTGCTGGCGCCAGCGGATACGACGTTCGGCTTCACCGAAACGAAGCTGGGCATCCTGCCCGCCGTCATCAGCCCCTTTGTCCTGCGGCGGATCGGCGAGGGGCAGGCGCGCGCGCTCTTCGCGACCGGGGAGCGGTTCGGCGCGGAGCGCGCGCAGCGCATCGGGCTCGTGCACGAGGTGCTGCCAGACCAGGCTGCGCTCGACGCGCGGGTCGAGGCGGTCATCGACGAGCTCCTGGCCGCCGGCCCGACCGCCGCGCGGGCCGCCAAGGCAGTGCTTCGACAGCAGCGCGACCTGGATCCGGCGGCTAGACGGGACCTCACAGTGGCCGCCATCGCGCGCCAGCGAACGTCGGCCGAGGGGCAGGAAGGGCTCAGCGCCTTTCTCGAGAAGCGGCCGGCGGCCTGGGCAGAGGAGCGCGGGAAATAGCGCGAGGGGGCGGGGCCCCGCGCCCGGCCCCTCGTCTCAGGATCGTGAGTCAGCCCCGGCGAGCGCCTCGCCGCCGGCGGCGCCGGACGAGACCGTGGCGGCCGGACGTCGTCGCCGTCGGGATGGAGGTGGGCAGCCCAATCGGTACGATCGGTCCGTTCGCAGTGCCGCACGTGTTCGGCACGTCGAAGGCGGCCTTGCCGTCGGACACATCGTTGCTGGAGCGCTGCTTCGCGCTCCTGCCGAGCCCGCGCTTCGCGAAGCCTTCCCAGATGAGGCACTGGTTGTCACCGCCGGTCAGGGCGATGTCCGCCTGCAGGATCGCGTCGCGACCATCGACGAAGCCCGGGCTGCAGGGCTGGAACTTCATCCCGTCGACCATGAGCTGGAGGGCGAGGTTGTTCCCGCCAGTCTCCCAGCCCTCGTAGATGTTCGGGTTGAAACCGTGGGCCTCGATCAGGTTCCAGTACACCTCCCAGTACATGCTGGCCCAGGCGTAGCCGACGCCATGCGGAATCGACAGGGTCACCCCATTCGTGTCGATGACATCCTGGTAGGTGACGTCGTTCACGGTCAGATCGGTCGTGTACGGGGTCGGCCGGATGCCGGCCCCATCTGAGCCCTCGAAGTTCACGTAGGTGCCGATGCCGCGCGCCGTCGTCGCCCCATCGCTCGGAGCTGCGGTGAGCATCAGGGCCAGCAGATCGCTCCAGCCCTCGCCCATCTGCTCCTGGTTATCCAGGCACTCGACATTAGCCGGGCCACCGGTGAGCCGGTTGCTCAGACCATGGCCGTATTCGTGGGCGATCACCGTGCTGTCCAGGTCGGAGTCGCGGTCCGGTGCACCGCCAGTGCCATCCGAAACCGTGACCTCGAACGGCAGCGCCGGCTTCCAGGCCGCGCCATCGGACTGGCTGATCATGATCGACGGAATCGTGATCGACGGATCCGCGCCACCCATCGGGACAGGCGGAGCCGGCTGGTTATTGGCCACGATGACCATCAGCGCGCCCTGGTCCTGGGCCTTCTTCACCTTCGAGACGAAGGTGCAGGCACCGCGGTCGATGAGCGCGATCTTCCCGGCCGGATCGGCCAGGTACGGATCGTCCGGGATCGGCGGCGTGTTGCCGATCGGGTAGTCGGGATCGCAGCCACGGCCGACGAAGACCACGTCGCCGGTGATCGGTCCGGTGGTGACCAGGCTTTCGCCGAAGCCACCCATCGGTCCGAAGTACGTGTTGCCGGCCAGCGGGCCGGTATTCACGTGGGCCGGATTCGGAGCCGATGAGCGCCACTCGAACATCTGCATGACCGGCGCCTCGCCCTCGGGCGGAGTGCCGAAGTTCGCGTTGTTCCGGCCGCTCCCATCCTGCGCCTCCGCGTCGACCGCGTCTCCGCCGAGGCCGGTGCTCGTGAAGTTGTTGAGCTGGAAGTTCCCGGCCGGCTCATCGAACCCGTAGTCATAGAGGACGTCGTGGATGACGTTGTTCCAGTAGAAGAGGTTCGTGACGGCGGCCGCCTGTGAGTCGAGCGGACGCTTGGTCAGGTCGAGCGGGAAGTCGAACGTCAGGCTCTGGTGGGCGCCCGGGTGGCCCGACGGGCTGCTGCCGGGGTCGGGCTGGTCATTGTTGTCGCGGTCCGCGTACGCGTTGACGTTGTTGCCGGTCGTGTTCGTCGTCTCCCGGGCGGCATCGGTGTCCGTGTTGTGCCAGCCGTTCGGTGAGGCGAAGGTTGCCGGGTTCGTCACCAGCGTGCGGCCGCCGTCGTTCGGCGACTCCTTTGGAATGGCGAAGACGTTGTACCTGTCGTCCGCCTCGCTGAGGTAGTCGCTGCGCGCCAGGATCCGGCCCGTGGCCGCATCGGCCCGCAGGCTCCACCAGTGGGCCCCGCTCGGCTCGTAGAGCTCGATCTGCCACGCGAGCTTGACGACGCTCCCGACTGGCTGGTAGACGAGTCGGGCGTCGATCGGGCGCCGGCTGATGGCGTTCGCGCCGAACTGCACGCGCTCGCTCACGCCGCGCGGCGCCTGGAGGACCTTCAGGCTCGCCGGAGCCTTGATGCCCAGTTGCCGGGCAACGCTCTTGACCGACGCGGCGGAGTTGAGGCTGCGCGCCGACCGGACCTTGGCCGACAGGTCGCTGATGAACGACTGCCCGAACGAGATGATGCTGCCGTTCCGCGACACGTTGTAGTTCGCGTTGGCGCCCACGACCCCAATGCCGCGGAAGCGCTGACGAAGGTAGACGTGGGTGACGCCGTTGTGGGCGTCGGTGTATGCGTCAGTGATGGCGACGTCGCGGACGTCACCCGGGCGCAGGCCGAGCGCCTGTGCTTGCCCTCTGAGGTGATCGATGGCGATCGTGGCTGGGTCGCCGGCCTTCGGAACGCTGGCGACGCGATCCGAAACCGGGCCGCTGTTGACCGCTCCGGCCGGGCCCGGGAAGGCCGACAGCACGAAGACGACGGCGACGAAAAGAGAGAGCCGAGACACTCTTGCACGACGTTGCAATGGACTTCCTCCCAGATTCCATCAACGTTGCTGCACGCTCGGGTGTGCGCACTGCGTGCCCCGCGGACGGCCGCCGGATGTGATGGCGGCGGGGGCCAGGAAAGGGATCATAGGCGCCTTCCGGGCAGGACCTGCTTGGCCCGATGGTCCGGCCGGGCGCGAATGTGTTGCCGCTCGGCACCCATCCGGCCCGCCGCGGCCCCGTCGGTCGCCTGCATCGCCCGATGCGACAATCGCGACGTGACCGACGACGAACTCACGCCACGGGAGGTCGCCGAGCAGCTCGGCGTCACGGTTCGCACGGTCCAGCGATGGATCGTGGATGGCCGCCTGCCGGCGGTGCGGGTCGGCGGCCGGCTGCGCGTGTCGCGCGCGTCGCTCGCGGCGGTCGCTCGCGGGCCGTCGCTCGCCGCGCCGGCGGCCGGCCAGGCGGGATTGCAGCGATCGCGGATCCGTGCCGTGCTCGTGGCGAACCGCGGCGAGATCGCGGTCCGCGTCGCGCGGACGGCGCGGCGACTGGGGCTGCGCGCAATCGGCATCCACGCTCCCGACGATCGGCCGGCCGAGGGGATGGACATCGTCCTACTGGTGCCGAGCTACCTCGACGCCGGCGCAGTCCTCGACGCGGCGGCACGCTCCGGAGCCGATGCGGTCCACCCCGGCTACGGATTCCTCGCCGAGAACCCGGCCTTCGCGCGGGCTGTCACCGATGCCGGGTTCACCTGGATCGGCCCGCCGGCATCCGCGATCGAGGAAATGGGCGACAAGGCCGCGGCCCGCCGGCTGGCGGCGGAGCGAGGAGTGCTGGTCCTGCCGGGCTACGACGGCCCGGAGCAGTCGGACGAGCGGCTGACAGCAGAGGCGCAGCGCGTCGGCCTGCCGCTCCTCGTCAAGCCGAGCGCGGGCGGCGGCGGCAAGGGGATGCGGGTCGTCCGTGACGCTGCGGAGCTGCCGGACGCGCTTGCCGCGGCGCGCCGCGAGGCGGCGCGCTCGTTCGGCGACGATCGGCTCATTCTCGAGCGTCTCCTGAGCGGCCCGCGGCACGTCGAGGTGCAGGTCCTCTTCGACGGCCACGGGGCGGGGATCCACCTCGGCGAGCGCGACTGCTCCGCCCAGCGCAGGAACCAGAAGATCATCGAGGAGTCGCCGGGGCCGGCGGTCGACCCCACGCTCCGTGAACGGATCGGGGCGGCCGCCCTGACCGTGGCCTCGGCGGCGGGCTACGTCGGCGCCGGCACGGTCGAGTTCCTGCTCGACGACGAGGGCGGCTTCTGGTTCCTGGAGATGAACACGCGGCTCCAGGTCGAGCACCCGGTGACGGAAGCGCTGACCGACCGCGACCTCGTCGCCGATCAGCTGAGGATCGCCGCGGGCGAGCCGCTGGGCCTCGCCCAGCGAGACGTCCAGCTGCGCGGCCACGCCATCGAGGCGCGCCTCTACGCCGAGGATCCGGAGGCCGGCTTCCTGCCGGCCACGGGCTCTGTCCTCCGTCTCCACTGGCCGGCTGGCGTCCGCATCGACACCGGGCTTCGCGAAGGAGATGACGTCAGCGACCGGTATGACCCGATGCTCGCCAAGCTCATCGCGCACGGGCCGGACCGGGCGACCGCGCTCGCGCGCCTGCGCGATGCGTTGGACGAGACGCGGATCCTGGGCATCCGCACCAACCTCCGCTTCCTGCGCTGGCTGCTCGACCAGCCGGCCATGCGCGACGGCGAGATGCGGACCGATACGATCGCCGGCCTCCCCATCCCCGACCCGCCAGTCCCCGGTGACGAGTCCTGGCGCGCGGCGGCCGTTGCGGCCCGGGACGCGCTCGTACCGGTCGGTGCGTGGGGCGGCGGTTGGCGGCCCAATGCCGCCGCCAGCATCCGGCTTCAGCACGGCGACGAGGAACGAACTGTTCCGATCACCGGAACAGTGGGCGAGGCGGTCGCGGCGGTCGACCCCGAATCACAAGCGGTGCACGTCGACGTGGCGGGCCAATCACTCGAGTTCGCCATCGCCGCCGCGCCAACCGTGGAGGAGGCGATCCGGCATGCCGCAGCGCACGAGGGCGGCCATGCGTCGCTGGTGGCGCCGATGCCCGGGCGCGTGATAGCGGTGAGGGCCGCGGAGGGGGCAACGGTCCAGGCGCATGCCCCGGTGGTGGTGATCGAGGCGATGAAGATGGAGCACGCCGTGGTCTCGCCGCTGGCCGGCACCGTGACGCGGCTGTTGGTGGATGCGGGGCAGCAGGTCGGGCGCGGCGACCTACTGGCGGAGGTATCGGCCTGACCACACATAATCCGGGCATGACCGCGGTTGACGTCCGCATTTACGAGGTCGGGCCGCGCGACGGCCTGCAGGCCGAGCAGGTAGAGGTCGCGACGGATGACAAGCTGCGATTCATCTCCCTGCTGGCCGCTGCCGGCCTGCGGGAGATCGAGGCGACCTCGTTCGTCTCGCCGAAGGCGGTGCCGCAGCTGGCCGATGCCGACGAGGTGATGGAGCGTCTCGACCGACGCCCCGGCGTCCGCTACCCCGTCCTGGTGCCGAACCAGCGCGGACTCGAGCGGGCGAGTGCCGCGGGCGTTGACGCCATCTGCCTCTTCACCGCCGCCACCGACTCGTACGTGCGCCACAACATCGGCATGGACGTTCACGGGTCGCTGGAGGCGTTCGCGCCGATCGCGGCCGAGGCGCGACGGCGCGGCTGGTGGCTCCGAGCGTACGTGAGCACCGCCTTCGGCTGCCCGTACGAGGGCGAGGTGGATCCGCGAACCGTCGTACGGGTCTCGGAGCGGCTGCTGGCGATGGGCGTCGACGAGCTGTCGATCAGCGACACCGTGGGCGTGGCCGCGCCGGTCGACGTCGGGCGGGTGCTCGCTGCGCTGTCGGCGGCCGGGATCGGCCCGGACGTCGTCGCCCTGCACCTGCACGACACGCGTGGCACCGCGCTGGCCAACGTCGTGGCGGCCATGGATGCAGGCATCACCGCCTTCGACAGCTCGACCGGAGGCACCGGCGGCTCACCCTTCGCGCCGGGCGCGGCCGGCAACCTGGCGACCGAGGACCTCGTCTATCTCTTGGACCGGCAGGGGGTGCGGCACGGCGTGGACATCGATCGTGTTCTCGACGCGGCGCGCTTCGTCGGAACAGCGCTCGGCCATCCGGAGCTGGCGAGCAAGGTCGGGCGTGCCGGAAGCTGGCCGCGTTAGGATGCAGCCGATGGAGCCGATGCGGGCGGCACCCAGTGAGCATGAGCGGTTGCCGCTCATCCTGGACGTCGATACCGGGATCGATGACATGGTGGCGCTGCTCATCGCCGCCACAGCTCCCGAGCTCAACCTGCGCGGCGTGACCTGCGTGGCGGGCAACGTGGAGATCCACCACGTGGCGCGCAACACCGGGAAGATCCTGCAGATGGTGGGGCGGGCCGACGTGCCGGTCAGCATCGGGGCCGCCCGCCCGATGCACCGGCGGCTGCGAACCGCCCCGGACACGCATGGACCCACCGGCACCGGCTACGCCGAGCTGCGCGGCGAGGAGAAGAAGCTGGGCAGCACCGAGTACACCCCCATCCCGGCGCCGCGATACCTGGGCGCGCACGCCAGGAAGCATCCGGGCGTGATCACGCTGCTCGCGCTCGGGCCTCTCACCAACCTGGCGGTGGCCGCACAGAACGGGATCGACCTGAGAACCGGCATGCGCCAGGTGATCTGGATGGGCGGCACGCTCGAGGAGCGCGGCAACACCTCCGACACCGGCGAATGGAATGCCTGCGTCGACCCGGAGGCCGCCGAGGCGTGCCTGCGGGCGGGCACCATCGACCGCATCTTCCCGCTGGACGCAACCCAGGACGTCGTCTTCCGGATGGAGGACCTGCGCCAGCTGCCCGAGACGCATCTGGCCGGCATCGTGCGCGACGCTGTCCGTTTTTACGTCGCCTTCCATCGGGAGGCGGACGGCATCGACGGCTGCTACCTGCACGACCCGGTCACCCTGATCGGCGCCCTGCTGCGCCCCGAGCTGGTGACCGAGACCGTGGCCGAACGCCTCGCCTGCGACACCGGCAGCGATCCCTACGTGGCCGGCAGCCTCTACCGTTCCGAGGACGCGTCGCGGCCGCCGGCGGAGATCGCGACCGTCATCGAGCCGGAGGCGATGAAGACTGAGCTGCTCACCAGGCTGGCCTCCGCGGTGGCCTAGGGCGCACACTGGATGAACGCGCGCATTCGCTGAGGGAGTGAGGAGGAGTCAATGGACCCGCGCTGGTTGCGTATCGTCGGCGGAGTCGTCGCCTTCGCGGTGCTGACGGTCGCGGGACTTCTGGTCGCCGGCCAGATCGATCCCGGCGAGCAGGATCCGATCTTCTTCGACTTCCGTGGCATGGCCAACGTCATGGCGCTGACCCTGGCGATCGCCCTGCTGGGTGGCATCGCCACCTACCTGGCGCTCGAGTACTTCCAGACGGGCCGGCTGGAGTCCATCGACCGCCAGTTCACGACGCGGACCTTCGTGCTCATCCCGTTCGCCATCGCGCTGAACATTGTCCTCGGCCAGACCGTGGTGGCTGCCCTGAAGCTGCCCATCTACCTCGACTCCATCGGCACCATCCTGGTCGGCGTGCTGGCGGGGCCGATCGCCGGCGCCCTCACCGGCTTCCTGGCGAACGTGCTGTGGGCCTACGTCATTCCGCCCCCCTTCCAGTACCCGCCGGCGGCCGCGTTCGCCATCGTGGCCGTCGTCATCGGGCTGCTGGCCGGCAGCTACTCGCGCATCGGCCTGCTCCGACCCCGCCTTGATCGGCCGGCGGGACAGCTCGCGATCGGTGGCCTGGTGGCAGCGGTGGTCATCATCGGCCTTGCCTATCTCGGGTACCTCGGCTACACCGCCATCCTCGGCAGCCCGGCCCTGACGCCCACCCCGAACAACCCGGCCTTCGACAGCCCGATCTTCATCGTGCTCGGCTGGCTGGCGATTGCACTGGTGGTAGGGACTGTCGTCGGCCTGGCCGCGCTGCTCGTTATTCGACGCGACCTGACCGCGACCTACGTCATCGTGTGCGGCATGGTCACCGGCATCGTGGCGGCCCTCATCAGCGCGCCGATCGCCGCCGGCGTGTTCGGCGGGGTGACCGGGGCGGGCACTGACTTCCTGGTGGCCGCCTTCCGACAGGCGGGCGTCGACCTCGGCCTGGCGACCCTCGGCCAGGGCCTCATCAGCGACCCGATCGACAAGGTCACGACCTTCTTCGTGGTCTACCTCATCGTGAGCGCAATGGCCACCCGAACGAAGGCGCGCTATCCGCAGGGAGAGCGGCTCGTTGAGTCCGGCCCGACCGCCGGGGAGGTCTCTGCCTGAGCGAGGCGCACGGGCCGCCGCCGTCGCCCTTCCCGGACGTCATCGCGCGAGCGGAGGCGGAGGCTGGCCGCGGTCCATATCGCCGGCTCAACCCGCTGACGAAGCTGCTCAGCGCATTGGTCGTGACGGCTGCCGCGCTCGTGACGAGCGGGCTGCTGGCGCCGGCCCTGCTCACCGCCATCGGCGTCGTGGCGCCGGCGGTGGTCGCCGGCAACCTGCTGCGGCTGGCGCGGACCTCACTTCTGCTTACCCTGCCGCTCGCGGCGAGCATCCTGCTCGTGAACCTGCTGTTCTTCCCCGGCGGGCAGGAGGTGCTCTTCGCGGTGGGGCCGATCCGCGCGACGGCCGAAGGGCTGCGCTTCGCCCTCGAGACGCTGCTGCGCCTGGCCGCCATCGCGGGCGCGATCACCCTCTTCTACCTGACGACGCCGCCTGGCGAGCTGGCCCTCGACCTCGAGCGCCGCGGCGTGTCGCCGCGCCTGACCTTCATCGTCCACGCCGCGGTACAGACCGTTCCGGCCATGGTCGAGCGAGCCGCGGCCATCACCGCCGCCCAGCGGGCGCGCGGCCTGGACACCGAGGGCAGCGTCTGGAACCGACTCCGCGGCCTCCTGCCGCTGGCCGGCCCCGTCCTGCTCGGATCGATCGCCGAGGTCGAGGAGCGGACCATGGCCCTGGAGGCCCGCGGCTTCACCCGCCCCGGCCGCCGCAC
>CBFGSY010000027.1:0-18877 GCA_965651545.1 uncultured bacterium
GGGCCTGGTCGGCCTTGCCCAGGCCGCCTTCCTGGGAGTCCCGTCGAACGTCGGCCTGGTCGTCGCCCTGACGCTGGTCGCGATCTCGGCCTGGTCGGCAACTGTGGCCGCCGCGCTGCCACTCGTGCTGCGCCGGCTGCGCGTGGACCCGGCTGTTGTATCGGCGCCATTCATCACCACTCTGGTGGACGGCACCGGGCTGATCATCTATTTCGAGGTCGCGCGCTTCGTCCTCAGCCTCTGATCGTCGTCGCGGATTCACACCTGGCGGATTCAAACCTGGATGTAGGCCAGCACGAGGCGAGTGCGCTTCGCGAGGGCATTCACCTATGAGTGGCCAGACTCATCTCGCACGCGGCGATGCCGGAGTGAATCGGAGCCGGCCGCTCCCGGGTGCCTGGGCCGTGGACATCCATCCAGGAATACTCGATGTATAAGCCGGAGATAAGCGGTGCCGGTGATCATCGGCCCATGCCTGGGCGATTGCGGACAAGGACCTCTGGGGCTGCGCGGATGCAGCTGCGTGCACAGATGGATCGCATCGGGAGAGAAGCAAGGACGGCGCGGCTATCGACTGGCTGGACTCAGGCCACAATGGCCCGTCGAGCAGCGGTTTCGCAGGCCACTGTTTCGCGATTGGAGGCTGGCAGCACCAGACTCACGATCCGGGTCGCCAGCGCGGTGCTAACGGCGCTGGGTCTCAAGTTCTCGCCCTCGGTCTACCCGGGCGAGGGTGTAACCCTGCGCGATAGTGGCCAGCTCGATCAGGCAGAGCAGATCCGGAGCATTGCCCATCGCGAGTGGCGGATCAGCTTCGAGGAGCCGATCGGCGATGGCTCCCGCCGCGCCGCTGACATCCTCATGCAAAACGGAGTCGGCGCGGTCCACATCGAGCTGGAGGGAAACCTGGTCGACGTGCAGGCACAGCTGCGCAGTGGCCAATTGAAGCGCGACGCGCTCCAGCAGCGAATCGGCCGACCGGTTGTCTTCGTGCTCGCGCTCCGCGACACGGAGCGAAATCGGGCAGCGGTCGCGTCGCACCTGGGCGTCCTCCGCGCGGCCCTGCCGGCCGGGAGCCGTGAGATCACCGACGCTCTGCGCACGTGCCGCCTGCCACAGCACGATGGCCTTCTCTGGCTACGATCCAGAGCGAAGAAGGCTTGATCGTGGTCTCGAAGCTGCACCGAAGGCAACGGGATGCAGAAGAGCCGGCATGCAGGAGAGCCGGTATGCAGGAAAGAATGTGCGCCCACTCGAGCCAACGGATCCTTCCGCCCTCACTTATGAATGGATACCGGCGGCGAAGCCGCCGCCAAGCATTCACCGATGGCTACAGCGAGACATCAACCCAAGCCCGTGTCGCTGCACATTCATCGCTGCATGGGGCTGTTACAGAACGGCATGCAGCATGGGCTGTCAGAAGCCGGCATGCAGCATGGGCTGTCAGAAGCCGGCATGCAGCACGGGCTGCCAGAAGCTGGCATGCAGCATGGGCCGTCAGAAGCCGGCATGCAGCATGGGCTGCTGCCGAGGATCCACCGCCCCTGGCTCAGGAGCCGATGGGGTGCCAGACCGTCTTGATCTCGACGAATTCGCCAATCAGATAGGGTGACTGGGCGCGCTCGCTCATCCAATCGACGCCCTGGCCGTTGGTCGAGGCGGGCCGCACCAGGCGCTTGACGTTCTCGACGGCGAGCTCCTCGATGGCGGCGCCCTGCGAGGCGTCCAGGCCGAAGGCATCCAGGCCGTTGACGTCCATGTGGCCGGCCAGGTCCGCCACCAGCTCGCTGCGCAGGCCGGTGATGAGGTTCACCACGCCGCCCGGCACGTCGGATGTGGCCAGCACCTCGGTCATCGTCACCGCCGGCAGCGGTCGCGTCTGCGAGGCGATGACCACCGCCGCGTTGCCGGACACGATGATCGGTGCCAGGCGGCTCACCAGGCCAAGCAGGCTCGACTCCTCGGGCGCGATCATGCCGACCACGCCGGTCGGCTCGGGCACGCTGAAGTTGAAGTAGCTGCCATTGACCGGGTTGACGGTGCCGAGCGTCTGCCCGTACTTGTCGGCCCAGCCGGCGTACCAGACCCAGCGGTCGATGGCCGCGTCGACCAGCCGCGTCGCCCGCTGGCGGCCAACGCCCTCGGCTGCCACCACCTCCGCGATGAATTGGTCGCGCCGGCCCTCCATCAGCTCGGCGATGCGGTACAGCACCTGGCCGCGGTTGAACGCCGTCCGCGCCGACCAGCCCCCGAACGCGTTTCGCGCCGCGCGCACGGCGTCGCGGATGTCCTTGCGGGTGCCGCGGCAGGCGTTGGCCAGCGGCCGGCCGCGCACATCGAAGACCTCGTACGAGCGGCCGGACTCGGTGCGCGGGAACTCGCCGCCGATGTAGAGCTTGTAGGTCTTGCGCACGCCGAGCCGATCGGCTGCGCCGATGGTCGCCAACGGCGCTGACGCCGGCTGGTCAAGGACCGATGGGCGCTTGCGCGCCTTCGTGGCGGTCTGGGTGCGAGGGCTCATCGGCCGTTGGTCCCGTTGGCCGACAGGTCCAGGTAGGCGCCCAGGCCATGCAGGCCGCCCTCGCGACCGTAGCCGGACTCTTTGTAGCCGCCGAACGGAGAGGTGGGATCGAATCGGTTGAAGGTGTTGGCCCAGACCACGCCGGCGCGCATGGCGCTGATCATCTTGAAGATGCGGCTGCCCTTCTCCGTCCATACACCGGCGGAGAGGCCATAGGGCGTGTTGTTGGCCTTTTCGATCGCCTCTTCCGGGGTGCGGAAGGTGAGCACCGACAGGACCGGCCCGAAGATCTCTTCCTGCGCGATGCGATGCGACTGGCTGACGCCGGTGAACAGCGTCGGCCGGAAGAAGAAGCCCTTGTCCGGCAGCACGCAGTCCGGCTGGAAGATCTCCGCGCCCTCCTCGATCCCCGACTGGACCAGCTCCTCCACCTTGGCCAGCTGTCCCGCCGAGTTGATGGCGCCGACGTCGGTGTTCTTGTCGAGCGGGTCGCCGACGCGCAGTGTCGAGAGGCGGTCCTTCAGCTTGTCGAGCAGCGGCTCGTAGACCGACTCCTGCGCAAAGAGGCGCGAGCCGGCGCAGCACACCTCGCCCTGGTTGAAGTAGATGCCGTTGATGATCCCCTCGATGGCCTGGTCCAGCGGGGCGTCGTCGAACACGATGTTGGCCGCCTTGCCGCCGAGCTCCAGCGTCAGCTTCTTGTGCGAGCCCGATACCGCGCGGGCGATCATCTTGCCGACCGCCGTGGACCCGGTGAAGGCAACCTTGTTGACGTCCGGATGCTTGACGAGCTCCATCCCGATCTCGCCCGGCCCGGTGATGATGTTCACCACGCCCGGCGGCAGGTCTGCCTGGCGCACGACGTCGGCGAACAGGTAGGCGCTGAGCGGCGTCGTGGAGGCGGGTTTGAGGACCACCGTGTTGCCTGCCGCCAGGGCCGGTGCGATCTTCCAGGCCAGCATCAGCAGCGGGAAGTTCCAGGGGATCACCTGCGCCGCCACGCCCAGGGAGCGTGGCGTGCGGCCCGGGAAGGCGTAGTCGAGCTTGTCCGCCCAACCGGCGTAGTAGAAGAAGTGCGCCGCGGCCAGCGGCACGTCGACGTCGCGCGATTCCTTGATCGGCTTGCCGGAGTTCATCGTCTCGACCACGGCGAACTCGCGGCTGCGCTCCTGGAGGATCCGGGCGATGCGGTAGAGGTACTTCGCCCGCTCACTGCTGGGCAGCCGCGACCAGCTGTGCTGGTAGGCACGTCGGGCGGCGGTGACGGCCCGATTGACATCGGCCTTGGAGGCCTTCGCCACCTTGGCCAGCGACTCCTCCGTGGCGGGGTTGATGACCGTGAACGTCGCCTTCGGACGGCTCGGCCTGAACTCGTTATCGATGAAGAGGCCGTACTCCGGCCTGATGCTGACGTGATCGGTCGATTCGGGAGCCGGCGCGTAGTCCCATGGCACCTTGCCGCGGGCGGCCAGTCCCCACGACGCGGCCGCCGGCCGGGTCTCCGGCTTCTTGGTGAGGGTCATCGTGCGCCGATTATCGCATCGGGCCGCCTAGACTTCGGCGTGATGCCGGGCCAAGCCGATCCCATTCTGGAGCACACCCTTCGCTTCCATGTGCGGAGCTACGAGCTGGACCAGAACGGCCACGTCAACAACTCCGTCTACGTGGCCTGGGCCGAGAACGTGACCAATGAGCACGCCGAGGCGATTGGCTTCGGCCGCGCATGGAGCCTGGATCACGGCGGTGGCTGGGTGGTGCGGCGCCACGAGGCGGTGTTTCACCAGCCGGCGGTGGCCGGCGACGAGATCGAGGCAACCGTGCGGGTCGAGGGCGTTCGCGGCGTACGCGGCTGGCGTCGCACCTGGATGCGTCGCGCTGCGGACGGCGTCCTGCTGGCCGAGATCTTCAGCGAGTGGGCCTGGGTGAGCACCCGCGATGGTCGCCCGGCGCGCGTGCCGGCCGAGATCGTCTCCGCCTTCGGCGAGCATCACTCCGGCAGCGACCCCTCCAGCTCCAGCAGGTAGCGCTTGCGCTCGAGGCCTCCCGAGTAGCCGCCGAGCCCGCCGTCGGCGTGCAGCACCCGGTGGCAGGGCACCACGATCGGGATCGGGTTGGAGCCCAGCGCGTTCCCCGCCGCGCGAGAGGCGCGCGCGGAGCCCGCCGCCTCAGCCACGCGGCCGTAGCTGGTGACCTGGCCAAACGGAACCTTTGCCGTCGCGCGCAGCACGTCCTGGGCGAAGCCGCGAACCAGTGACCAGTCAACCGGGACCGCGAAGGCCCGCCGGCTGCCGGCGAAGTAGTCGTCCAGCTCGCGACGGACTGCATCGGTGCGCTCCGGCGCGTGGAGGATTCGCGGGCTGACGCGCTCCGCCAGCTGTGCGAGCACCCGCTCCTCGTCCTCCCCGGAGTAGGCGATCCTCACCAGGCCGCGGGGCGTCACCGCCACCAGCAACGAACCCAGCGGCGAGTCGAGGGAGCCAAAGGCGACGTCGAGCAGGCCAGCGGCCTGGGCCCCCGCGGCGAGCTTCGCGGCGACTCGCTCAGTGTCGAGCTCTGCCGTCAGCGGCTGGGCGAGCCGGCGTTCCAGCTCGTTCATCGGTCCATCTCCTTCCGCAGCCGGCGCAGGCCGGCGCTCACGTTCTGGCGAGCCGCCTCCTCGCTGGTGCCCATGCGCTCACCGATCGAGCGGTGATCAAGGTCGAGCACGTAGCGCAGCACCACGGCCTCCCGCTGCTTGCCTGGCAGCCCTCGCACGGCCGACCAGACACCGTCATCGCGTGCCTGGTGGGCCGGGACGCTCGGCTCTGCGGCTGGATTCAGCCCGTCAAGCGGCACCCCGGCTGGTCGCCGAGTCATCGCCCGCACGGCATCGGTCGCCTTGTGGCGGGCGATGGTGTACAGCCAGGCCCTCAGGTTCTCCCCGTGCCGCAGTCGTGGATATGCGCGCAAGGCGGAGAGCAGCGTGTCCTGGAGGCAGTCCTCAGCGCGGTCGATCCCCACCGAAGCGACCAGGAAGCGATGCAGCTCGGCCGCGTGCCCATCCACCAGTGCCTGGAACGGCGGCAGTACCACGCCAGATGAACGCTGCGATGCCTGAAGGCGTGAGGTGACGTTCACCCGATGGGGTCGCCCGCCGCGCGCCGCAGGAAGTCGTCGTAGGCGGCCGGGTCGTCACGGGTGATCGTCGGGATCCAGACTCCGGCCGGCTCCTCGCGCCAGTCCGCGTCGACGCCGGGATTCTGCGCGTTGGTGCCGTCGCTGACGAAGAGGTGCGGCGATCCCTGCACCGCATCCGTCTTGGCGAGCTCCCACTGCTCGAAGATGAGCGGCCGTGCCAGCCCGGCGTCGAGCGTCGCCGCCAGCTGCTGCAGGTCAAGGACGTCAGTCTCGGAGGCGATCTCCAGGATCACGTGGCGCAGGCTGACGCATCGGCTCTCGCCCCAGAAGGCGCGCCGCAGCCCGCGGTCCAGGGCTTCGGATGCGGCCAGCCCCTGCTCCTTGGCCGCCTGCACCGCCTCCATGGCGGGCAGCATGGTGGAAGGCCACTCCCAGTCGGGAGCAGACCACGGCTGCCAGCCGGCACGCGGTGCCAGCGAGGAGCAGGCGGGGATCTCCGGCTCGAGCTCGTTTCGCGGCGTTGCCTGGGAATTGAACAGCTCGAGTGGGAAGGCCCGATGGTCGAAATGGACCTTCGCCTCCAGCCCCAGGCGCCGGCGCGCGTCCCACAGCCGCCAGACGGCGGCGTGCGCCCATGGGCAGCCGATGTCGGACCAGATCTGAATGGTGCCCGGCTCGACGGCGATCACGCCCGCGTCTTCATAGCCGCTCAGTCGAGGGTGAAGTAGTCGCCACCCGAGTAGCGGCCGGAGCGCTCCTTGCGGATCTGCATCAGCACGTCGTTCAGCAGGCTGCTGGCACCGAAACGGAAGCGATCCGGCGTCATCCAGTCCGGTCCCAGCGTCTCATAGAGGACGGTCAGGTAGCCGATCGCCTCCTTCGCCGTCCGGATGCCGCCGGCGGGCTTGTGGCCCACCACGCGCCCCGTCTGCTGGTAGAAGTCGCGGATGGCCTCCAGCATGACCAGGGTGACCGGCAGCTGGGCTGCGGGAGTCACCTTGCCGGTGCTCGTCTTGATGAAATCGGCGCCAGCTGCCATGGCCAGGACCGATGCGCGGCGGACGTTGTCGTAGGTTTCGAGCTCGCCGGTCTCCAGGATGACCTTGAGATGCGTCTCGCCGCACGCCTCCTTGACGGCAACGATCTCGTCGTATACGCGCGCGTAGTCGCCCGCCAGGAAGGAGCCGCGGTCGATCACCATGTCAACCTCATCGGCTCCCAGCTCGATCGCCTTTCGCACGTCGGCCAGCTTCAGGTCCAGGGGCGCCTGGCCGGACGGGAAGTAGGGCGACACCGCGGCCACCTTGACCGACGATCCGGAGAGGGCCTCCTTCGCCGGCGGCACCATGGCCGGGTACACGCACAGGGCCGCGACGGAAGGGATCGTGGGGTCGGTTGGATCGGGCCGGCGAGCCTTGCCTGCCAGTGCCCGGATCTTGCCGGGCGTGTCCTTGCCCTCGAGCGTGGTCAGGTCGGTCATGCGAATGATCATGTCCAGCGCCCAGAGCTTCGACTCGCGCTTGATGCTGCGCCGCGCCAGCGCGGCGGCACGTTCCTGTGCGCCGACCTGGTCGACCGCCCAGACGCGACCGAGCAGGCTGCCGAGGGCTCGGTGCCGTGGCGCAGTCAGGTCGCGGCTGTGATTTCGGCGCGCGGGCTTGGTGCTGACCATGGGCCGCTGATTCTACTGCTACCCTTCAGATTGCCCCTCGGATCGCCCTTCACGGAGCGCCTCCCGGACGAATGCTGCTCTACTGCCTCACGCGCGACCATGACCTTGCCGCAGCGCTGGACGCTCGCCTTGCAGACGCGCTCGCCTTCTTCTACAACGACGCCGCTCGCCTGCACCAGGCGGTGATCCTGCGCGAGCCCGATGTGGTCGTCATCGACACGGGCGCCATCCGCCAGGAGTACGGCGACGCCGGGCTCGGCCCGGTGATCGGCTTCCTGCGTGAACGGGCACCGTCGGCTCGAATATGCGTCCGCCCCACGGCCGGCGCGGAGTGGCTGATCGCCGCCGAAGCGGGTCCCGGCGTTCAGATGCTGGAGGCGGAGCTGAACTCCTGCGTGGCGGCGGCGGCCGACTTCTTCATCAGCGGGGCCCGTTCGGGAGGCCAGTAGCGGCCAACGGCTCGCCAGCGTATGGCGCTGGTCGGAACCACGCCAAAGGTCCGGGAATCGGTGCTGGCGTCAGGCGCGTCGCCGACCAGGATTGCCGACCCGGTGGCGGAGTCGATTGCGGCGATGCGTTTGATGAGCTCGCGCGAGGGCAGCCGGGGATCGGCGGCCAGGACCATCTCGCCGACACGCGGCGGCCGGGCGCGGTAGGTCAGCGCCTCGACCAGCAGGCGATCGCCCGGCTCGAGCGTGGGCGCCATCGAGCCGCCCTCGACCTCGACGATATCGACCAACCGCCTTCCGGCGATGACGGCCAGGCCCAGGCCTGCCAGGGCGGCTGCCGCCAGCGGGAGCCTCATCGGACGCGGAGGCTACGCGGGTCGGCCGTTGACGCGCGTCTTCTCCGGCCCGCCCGTCGCCTTCCACATCTCGTCGACGGTGTCGATCATGCCCAGCAGGTCGCGGGCCGCGGCAACGTCCATCGTCTGCTTCACCTTCGACGCAGCCTTGGTGGCCTGCCAGAAGGTGTCATGCAGGTCCGGGTACTTCTCGAGGTGCTCCGGCTTGAAGTAGTCGTGCCACAGGACGTCGAGATGGTGCTTGACGAGCTCGGCGCGCTCCTCCTTGACATGGACGCATCGGGCCCGGAAGAGCTTGTCATCGCTGGCGTCGTGCTTCTCGATGATGCGCAGGCACGACTCCGCCTCGATACGGGCCTGCTCCGGGTCGTAGACCCCACATGGGATGTCGCAGTGAGCGTGGACGCGCCGCGTCGGGCGCAGCAGGGAACGAATGCGAAACACCGTGGTCCTCCATCGGCAACGTGGTTGGCTTCGTCTCACCAACCCGCACGTGGCGTGCCGGGTCGCCAGTCAGGCTCCCATCACGATGCCGCCGTCGACGCCGAGCACCTGACCGGTGACGTAGCGAGCCTCGTCAGAGGCGAAGTAGACGGCGGCGGCGGCCACGTCCTCCACGCTGCCGATGTAGCCGAGCGGGGTCATCTCCTTGAGCGCAGTCGAGGCTGCCTCCGGAAGATCGGCGGTGAGCTCTGTCTCGATGAGGCCGGGAGCGATCGCGTTGCAGGTGATGCCGCGGCTGGCCAGCTCGCGCGCGGTCGTCTTGGTGAGGCCGATGAGCCCTGCCTTGGCGGCGGCGTAGTTCGCCTGGCCCGGATTGCCCATCCGGCCGGCCGCAGACGACATGTTGATGATCCGGCCGGATCGGGCCTTGAGCATCGGCCTGGCGATGGCGCGCGTCATCCAGAAGGGACCGGACAGGTTGGTATCGATGACCGCATCCCATTCGTCGGCGTCCATCCGCATCAGGAGGTTGTCGCGGGTGATGCCCGCGTTGTTGACCAGGATGTCAACCGTCCCGAACTCGTCCAGGGCCTCCTTGACGATCGCCTCGCACGCGTCACGACCGGCGCTGGTGTCGCCCTGGATCTCGGTCACCACCTCGTCGGCGGCGTCCAGGTTGCCTCGGTAGTTGACCGCCACGTTCGCTCCCTGGCGAGCGAAGGCAAGTGCGATCGCCCGCCCCAGGCCACGACTGCCGCCGGTTACGAGGGCGACCTTGCCGGTCAGGTCGAACATCAGCCGGCTGTCACCGGCTCCGCATCGGCCACCCGCGGCTTGCCGAGGCGCGTCTGCTCACCCGGCGCCAGGAATGCCCGCATCGGGTCAGCGGTCCATTCGACGACCGCGGCACCGGCCGTGTAGCCGGCGCCGAAGGCGACCATCAGGACCCGGTCGCCGGGATGGACGCGTCCCTCGGCAACGGCCTCGGCCAGCGCCATCGGGACAGATGCCGCTGACGTGTTGCCATACTTCTCGATGTTGACGAAGACCTTTTCCTCGGGGATTCCCAGCGACTTCTCGACGCTGCGGATGATGCGCAGGTTGGCCTGGTGAAAGACGAACTGGTCGACGTCCTCGACACGCAGGCCCGCGGACCTCAGGGCGGCGACCGCGGAGTCGGCGAGCTGGCGCGTGGCGTACTTGTAGACCTCGCTGCCCTCCATCCGGATGTAGTGCAGCCGATTCGCCACGGTCTCCGCCGACGCCGGGTTCACGGTGCCGCCGGCCGGCACGATGATCCCCTCGCAACCGGTCCCGTCGCTGAACAGCTCCCAGCCCAGCAGGCCGCCGGGCTGGTCGGACGCGGACAGCAGCACCGCTCCGGCGCCGTCGCCGAACAGCACACAGGTGCTGCGGTCGGACCAGTCGAGGAAGCGGCTGAGGATCTCGACCCCCACCACCAGCACGTTGCGGTACATGCCGCCGCGGATGAAGCCGGTGGCCGTGGCCACGCCGTAGAGGAAGCCTGAGCAGGCAGCCTGCAGGTCGAAGCCCGCGGCCCGGGTTGCCCCCAGCTCGGTGGCCACCAGCACGGACGAGGCGGGCAGCGGGTAGTCGGGGGAGCAGGTGGCCACGATCACCAGGTCGACGTCCGAGGCGGCGACGCCCGCCACAGCCAGCGCGTCGCGGGCCGCGTTGACGGAGAGGGTGGTCGTCGTCTCGCCATCGGCCGCGATGCGGCGTTCGTGGATACCGGTCCGAGTGACGATCCACTCGTCAGAGGTATCCACCATGGTTGCCAGCTCGTCGTTGGTCATCACGCGCGATGGCGCGTACATCCCCCAGCCGGTGATGACCGCGTTCGGCGTCATGCCTGCCTCCATCATCGCTGCCTCATGACGGGTCGACTTCGAGAAGCGGCTGCTGCCGCTTGACCAGCGTGCCGCTGTCGACCAGTGTCCGCGTGACGCGTCCGCCGACATCGGACTTGATCTCGTTGAACAGCTTCATCGCCTCGATGAGGCCGATGACCGAGCCGATACCGACCTCGTCTCCCTCGTGCACGTATGCGCGCGCTCCCGGCGACGGCGCCGAGTACCAGACGCCGGTCAGCGGTGCGACGACGAAGCGCCTGCCCGCCGCCGGCTCGCCCCATGGGCTGTCGGCCCCCGCCCCTGGCGCCGGCGCCGCTGCCGGAGCGGTGGCTGGCGGTGGCGACGCCGAGGGCGCCGGGCGTGCCAGACGCACGACCAGCGCGCCGGCCTCCCCCTCCCGCTCGTCGCGGCCGCGGGCCTCGAACGCCGGCGCCAGAAGGTCGACCGCCGCCAGGATCGGGTCGTCGGAGGATCGGTCGCTCATGTCTCGTCATGGCGGCGGAAGATCAGGGTGGCGTTGTGACCGCCGAAGCCGAAGGAGTTGCTCATCGCCGTGCGAACCTGCGTCCTGCGCGCGGTATTGGGGACGTAGTCGAGGTCGCAGTCAGGATCGGGGAACTCGTAGTTGATGGTCGGCGGGATGACCCCCTCCTCGATGGCGCGGATGCAGGCGATGGCCTCCACGCCGCCGCCGGCCCCGAGCAGGTGGCCGGTCATGCTCTTGGTGCTCGAGACCGGCACCGCGTAGGCCCGCTCCCCGAACACGGTCTTGATGGCGGCCGTCTCGGAGCGGTCGTTGGGTCCGGTGCTGGTGCCGTGCGCATTGATGTAGTCGATGTCCTCGATCGTCAGTGCTGCGTCCGCCAGCGCCTGCGTCATGCTGCTGGCCGCCCCGCGGCCACCGGGCGCCGGCAGCGTGATGTGCGAGGCGTCATCGGTGGCCGCGTAGCCCATCACCTCGGCGTGGATGCGCGCGCCGCGCGCCGTGGCGTGGTCGAGCGCCTCCATGACCAGCACGCCGGCGCCATCGGCCATGACGAAGCCGTCGCGATCGGCGTCGAAGGGGCGCGAGGCCTTGGCCGGCTCATCGTTGCGCTTGGTCGAGAGTGCGCGCATGGCGGAAAAGGCCGCCACCGGGATCTCGCCGATACCCGCCTCCGCGCCGCCGGCGATCATCACGTCCGCGTCGCCGCGCCGAATGATGTTCAGCGCATCCCCGATGGCGTGGTTGCTGCTGCTGCAGGCGCTTACCGTGGCGTAGTTCGGCCCCCGCGCGTTCGCGTAGATGGCAACGTACCCCGCTCCCATGTCCGGGATCAGCGCGGTGACCAGGAATGGCCCGATGCGCTCAACACCCAGGTCATGCGCCTCGATCACGTCGCGGATCATGGTGTTGATGCCGCCGATACCCGAGCCGATGATCACCCCGGTCCGCTCGGCCAATGCCTCATCGGTGATCGGGTTGTCGAGGCCGGCGTCGCGGAGCGCTTCGGCGGAGGCCGCCCAGGCGAAGTGCACGTAGCGGTCGTTGCGCCGCACCTCCTTCTTGGGCATGACCGTGTCCGCCTCGAAGCCCCGGATCTCACCCGCCACCTTGCTGTCGACCCGACTGGCGTCGAAGGAGGCGATGCGGTCGATGCCGCTGCGGCCGGCAATCAGCCCCTCCCAGAAGGAGGGGACGTCATTTCCGAGGGGCGTCACGGCGCCGATGCCGGTGACCACCACCCGACGCTCATCGCGGTCAGCCACCGGTGATGTCGCCACTCATCGACTGGTCCCGCGGGATGACGATCGAGAGCGTGCCCTCGACCGCCGGATCGCCGTCGACGCTGGCCAGCGCCCGCACCCGCCCGAACATGCCGCGCAGCTTCTCGACGGTGACTTCCAGCCTGAGCGTGTCGCCGGGCTGCACGAGGCGTCGGAAGCGGCAGTCGTCGATGCCGGCGAAGAGGCCCAGCTTGCCGCGGTACTCGTCCAGGGTCAGGACGGCGACGCCGGCAGTCTGGGCGAGGGCCTCGACCATCAGTACGCCGGGCATGATCGGCCGGCCCGGGAAGTGGCCTGTGAACTGCGGCTCGTTGGCCGACACGCCCTTGATGCCGACCGCTCGCTTGCCAGGCTCCAGCTCCACGATCCGGTCGACCAGCAGGAACGGGTAGCGGTGCGGGAGGATGCGCATGATGTCCGCCGCCTCCATCGGCAGCGCGAAGGTATCGGCACGCTTGGGTTCGGCGCTCATCGGCTCGACATCGGTCTCCATGTTCAGCTGCCACCTGCCACGAAGGCCGCCGGCCCGACTCGATCGAGCAGGTTGGTGCTGACCTCGGCCTCCACGAAGGCGGCGTTGTCGATGATCCCACGATGGAACGGCAGGTTGGTCTTGATGCCGTCCACCTGGAACTCGCCGAGCGCGCGACGCGAGCGCGCCAGCGCGATCTCGCGCGTCTCGCCCCACACGATCAGCTTGGCCAGCAGCGAGTCGTAGTAGGGCGGGACCTCGTAGCCAGGGAAGATGTGCGTGTCGACCCGCACGCCCGGCCCGCCGGGAAGCAGCAGCTCCTCGATAATCCCGGTCTGCGGAGAGAAGTTGTCGCCGGGATCCTCGGCGTTGATGCGGAACTCGATGGCGTGCCCGCGCAGACGGACCTGCTCCTGCGTGATCGACAGCCGCTCGCCGGCGGCAGCGCGGATCTGCTCGGCGATCAGGTCGATGCCGGTCAGCATCTCGGTCACCGGATGCTCGACCTGGATGCGGCAGTTGATCTCGATGAAGTAGAAGCTCCCATCCTTGTCCAGCAGGAACTCGAGCGTCCCTGCGCTCTCGTAGCCTGCGGCCACCACCGCGCGGATCGCCAGGTCGCGCAGCCGGTCGCGAGCCGCGTCGTCCATGGCCGGCGACGGAGCCTCCTCGATGATCTTCTGGTGGCGCCTCTGGACGCTGCAATCTCGCTCGCCCAGGTGCACGCCGTTGCCGTGCTGGTCGACCATCACCTGCACCTCGACGTGCCGCGACTCCTCGATCCACTTCTCGAAGTAGATGCTGTCGTCGCCGAAGGCAGCCTGCGCCTCTGAGCGGGCGAGCGGCAGGCTCGTCTCGAGCTCGCGCGGCGAGCGCACCAGCCGCATGCCGCGTCCGCCACCGCCGGCAGACGGCTTGAGCAGCACCGGATAGCCAGCCTCCTGCGCCTGGTCCATGGCGTCGTGCACGTCGCCGATGATGCCGCGGCTGCCGGGCACGGTCGGCAGGCCGTTCGCGGCCAGCATGCGGCGCACCGCGTACTTGCTGCCGAAGCGCTCGAGGACCTCGGCGCGAGGCCCGATGAAATGCAGGTCGTGCGCAGCGCACACCTCGGCGAAGCCGGCGTCCTCGGAGAGGAAGCCATACCCGGGGTGGATCGCGTCGCAGCCGGTGATGAGCGCCGCCGACACGACCGCCGGCTGGTTGAGATAGCTCTTGCGCGCCTCGGAAGGCCCGATGCAGATCGCCTCGTCCGCCATCTGGACCGCCAGCGTGTCGTGATCGGCCTCGCTGTAGGCGACGACCGCCGGGATGCCCAGATCGCGACAGGCGCGCAGGATGCGCATCGCGATCTCGCCCCGATTGGCGATCAGGATCTTGCCGAAGCTCATGCGTCCACCGCGGCCGGGACGGCGGCGAGCTCGCGCACGGCCGACTGCAGGCTCGCCACGTCGGCGACGTTCAAGGTCCGCGTGGCGGGTGCGATGCGCTTGACCATGCCCGTCAGCGCTGAGCCAGGGCCACATTCGACGAATGTGTCGACGCCAGCCTCCGTCATGGCCTGGACCGATGCCACCCATTCCACCGGGGATCGCACCTGCTCCGCGAGAAGGTTGCGGATCTTGGTGCCATCGGTCTCCGGTTCGCCGGTGACGTTGCTGACGACGGGGATCCGGGCGTCGTTCCACGTCACGCCTTCGAGCGCCTCGGCCAGCGCGTCGCTGGCCTCCGTCATCCAGGGCGAGTGGAATGGGCCGGAGACCGGCAGCGGGATGATGCGCCGCGCTCCGGCGTCGCGCAGGACGGGCTCTGCGTTGATCAGCGCCACCTTCGTGCCCGAGATCACGACCTGGCCAGGGGCGTTGTCGTTGGCCACCACCAGCTCAGTCGGCGAGGCGACGGTTGCCACCGCATCGACGACGGCTGATCGGTCGAGGCCGATCACGGCGGTCATGCCGCCCTCGACGTGGACCGAGGCCATCAGCTCGCCGCGGCGGCCCACCAATCGCAGCGCATCGGGCGCCGACAGGACGCCGGCGGCAACCAGCGCCGCGTACTCACCCACCGAATGGCCAGCCACGAAGGCGGGTTCAAGCGCGCGGTGCCCCTCGTCGGCCAGCGCCGCCTGCAGGGCGCGCAGGCAGGCGATCGACGTCGCCACCAGGCAGGGCTGCGTCTGCCTCGTGTCGTTCAGCCGCTCGGCAGGACCGTTCCAGGCGACGTCGCTGACCGGCCAGCCGAGCGCGGCATCGGCCTCGTCGAAGGCCTTGGCGGCTGCGGGCCAGGCATCGGCCAGGTCATGCCCCATGCCGACCGCCTGCGAGCCCTGCGGCGAGAAGAGGAGGGCGAGGCTCACTCGGCCGCCTCCAGCTCGATCAGCAGCTGGCCGTACTCGACCGGCTCACCTGCCTCGGTGACCAGGTTTCGCACCGTGCCACGCCGCGGGGCGCGAACGTCGTGGCGCACGCCGAGCATCTCCACGTGGCCCAGCGCGTCTCCCTTGTCGACGCTCAGACCCGGACCCAGCCCATCGGCGTAGGCGAAGAAGCCGACCGCTGGGCTGGTCACCGGTAGTTCGCCCGGCGGTGACGATGGCCGAGACTCGGACTCGCTGGGGGGTCCGCCGGGCTGCTGGGTGATGCTGCTGGCCACCACGCGCGGACCGCCCGGGGTGGGGCGGCCCTCATCCGGTGCGGCGGCAACCCGGACTCGCAGGGTCCCCAGCCGCACTTCCAGCTCACCCAGTCCCTGGCGCTTCAGGCGCTGGGTCAGCTCCGGCACGATCTCATTGGCAGCGCGCGCGATCTGCTCCAGCTCCCCATCGTGGTCGGTCATGCATCAGCCTCGTTCGTGTCGTCATCCTCGCCGCTCGGCCAGATCTCGCTCCATCGCGGCGGACGCGGCACGCCGCGCAGCCGCAGCAGACGTCCGATCCGCCCGCGCAGGGTGACCGGCTCCAGGGCAACGGGACCCTCGCCCTCGACCTCGATGACCAGGCCGATGGAACGCAGTCGAGCATACCGGCTGGTGAGCAGCGCCTCCGGATCGGCCTGGCTGATGCGTGTCAGGGCATCGATGACCGCCGCCTTGATGGCCTTGGCGGCGGCGGCCGGATCGGCCTGGGCCCCGTCTTTCGGCTCCTCGACGATGCCGTCGATGACTCCCAGCTCCAGCTGGTCCGCGGCGGTCATCCGCATGGCGGCGGCTGCGATCGGCGCCTTCTCCGGGTCGCGCCACAGGATGGAGGCGCAGCCCTCGGGCGAGATGACCGAGTAGACGGCGTTCTCGAGCGCCAGCACCACGTCACCAACGCCAATGGCCAGCGCGCCGCCCGAGCCACCCTCGCCGACCACCACCGCCACGATCGGGACCTGGAGACCGGTCATCAGCTTGACGCTGGTGGCGATCGCCTCGGCCTGGCCGCGCTCCTCGGCCGCTGGGCCCGGGAAGGCGCCGGCGGTGTCCAGGAAGGTGATCACCGGCACGCCCAGCTTCTCCGCCAGCCGCATCAGGCGCTGTGCCTTGCGGAATCCCTCCGGGTGCGGCGATCCGAAGTTGCGAAGGATGTTCGACTCCGTGTCGCTTCCCTTCTGATGGCCGATCACCATCACCGGCCGCCCCTCGAGCAGCGCCGGCCCGCCGACGATGGCAGGGTCGTCACCGAAGGACCGATCCCCGTGCAGCTCGACGAAGCCCTCGAAGATGCGTCCCACCAGGTCGAGCGTGCGTGGCCGCTGCGGGTGGCGCGCGAGCTGCACGCGGTGCCAGGCCGCTTCGACCGACTCGGGGCTCGGATCGGCGCCGGCCAGCGACTCGATGCCGGGCGGCAAGGTCTCGGTCATCGCTCGTCAGCCTCGTGCGCACGCTCCCGTTCGCGTGCGGGTGTGGTGCCGTTGGTGTCGGGCGCGGCGCCGGGTTCCACGTCGATGCCGATCGTCTCGCTGACGGCGCCACCCAGCCGCTCGGCCAGGCCGGAGAGCATCCCGATCGGCCCCCAGGCTCGCTGATCGCCCTGGGCCCACGCCTCATCGACGGGAGCCGGCTGCAGGACCCGCAGCAGCTCGATCAGCGTGTCACGCAGCTTCTCGCGCGGCGCGACGAGGTCGACGAAGCCGTGCTCCAGCAGGAACTCGGACGACTGGAAGCCCGCCGGCAGCTCCTCGCCGACCGTGCCGCTGGCGACGCGCGCTCCCGCGAAGCCGATCAGCGCACGGGGCTCGGCCACGATCACGTCGCCCAGGCTGGCAAAGCTTGCCAGCACCCCGCCGGTGGTTGGATCGGTCAGGACGCTGATGAACGGGACACCCGCATCGTCCATGCGTGCCAGGGGAGCCGTGGTCTTTGCCAGCTGCAGCAGCGAGAGGGTGCCTTCCTGCATGCGCGCGCCGCCGGACGCCGACACCACGATGGCCGGAACTCGCTCGGTGAGCGCCGCCTCGAAGCAACGCGCGACCTTCTCGCCCACCACGCTGCCCATGCTGCCGCCCATGAATCGGAAGTCGAACAGGCCGATGGCAACCGGCTGACCACCGATCCGGCCAGTCCCCCACACCGCCGCCTCGCGCAGGCCGGTCTTGATCCCTGCCGCCTCCAACCGGTCCGGATAGCGCTTCTGGTCCCGGAACCCGAGCGGGTCACCGGATGTCAGGCCCGCGTCTCGCTCGACGAACGAGCCCTCGTCGAGCAGCAGTTCGATCCGCTCTCCGATGCCCATCCGGAAGTGATGGCCGCAGGTCGGGCAGACGCGCAGGTTGCGCTCCAGCTGCTTGTTGAAGATCTGCGATTCGCAGGACGGGCACTTGGTCCAGGCGTCGGCGGGAGCCTCGCGGCGTCGGAGTGGAAACTTGATGCGCACCGTCAGCCTCAGTGCCGCCCGGTCCGCACGGCAGCCGCTCCGTGGCGGCGCGAGCGCCAGACGGCGACGGCGGTGACGGTCACGCCGACCGCGGCCGATGAGACGGCACCGGCCGCCAGGATGCGCCCCGGGCTGCGCAGCTCACGTCGGGCGAATGCCTCGATCGCGTCGACCGCGCCGGCGACGCCCGCGTGGGCCAGACGAGCGCCCAGGCGCTCCTCGAACTTCTGCCCGCTCGGGATCGGCGGCAGGGCGGCTCGCACCAGCGCCGCGGTCTCGAGCAGCGGCCCGAAGCCGGGGTCGGACGGTGTGTCCTTGCCAGCGAGCAGCCGCTCGACGGCAACGTCGAGGCGATCGGCACGGCTGCCAGTGGTCATCGGGTGGGCTCCTTCCTCCGGCGGGCCCGTGCGACGTGAATCGCGCGAGCGTGGGCCGCCGGCCACGGGCCAGCTTCCCCTACTCTAGGCCAACACCGCGAGCAGGCGGGCGTTACACCCCCGGCAGCGACTCCTCGCCGGCGCGGCCGAGGCGAGTCGCGAGATCCCGCAGCGAACGGTGCAGCAGCACCCGGACCGCGCCGGGCGAGCGGTCCAGCACCTCGGCGATCTCGGCGGTCGACAGCCCGTCGACGAAGCGAAGCAGGATCACCTGGCGCCGGTCGTCCGGCATCTCCTCGATGGCGAGGCGTACGGTCCGAAGCTCATCGGCCATGGCCACCAGGCGTGCCGGATCGGCATCCGGCGCCGGGCGCTCGAAGCCGTCAGGCATCGGCTCGGCCCGTCGTCGCGATCGGCTGCGATGCGCGTTGGCCACCGTGTTGTGCGCGATCCGGAACAGCCAGGCGCGGAAGGTGGATCCCTGGTCGCGGAAGTCGGGAATCGCGCGCAGCGCCGCCAGGAAGATGCGCTCGGTCGCGTCCTCCGCGTCGTGATGGTCGCCGAGCTGGTAGAAGGCGTAGCCGTAGACGCGGTCAAGGTAGCGCCGGTACAGGGTGGCGAAGGCGGCGCGATCGGCCTGCGCCGCGCGGACATCGTCGAGGTCCGGATCGATGGCCCCAGCCACGGGACGGCTGTGGGCGGCAGGCCTACGGCTCATGCGCCGGCACCCATCGGCATCGGCTCCTCGCGCACGCCTACCACCTCGCCGATGGAGAGGGCCACTCGACCGGCTGCGGTGTCCAGCAGCAGGTAACCCTCGTCCGAGATGCCAGCCGCCCGACCGTCGAGGCGCTCCGCGCCGAGGTCGACGGTCACCCCTCGCCCGAGGACGGCCGACACGGACTCATGCCGTGCCACGGGGGAGGCGCCCCCCTCGAGAGCCGCCACCTCGCCATCCAGCGCGACGAGGAGA
>CBFGSY010000028.1:0-18848 GCA_965651545.1 uncultured bacterium
GCTGCGGGAAGTGGCCGAGTGCCTGGGCGTGCCGGACCAGATCCTGTCGAAGCCGCCATCGGCGGACCTCTGGCCGGGCCAGACCGATGAAGACGAGCTCGGTGCCTCGTACGACGTGCTCGACCGCATCCTGTACGCCCTCGTTGACCGACGGTGGACTCCGGACCGATGCGTGCGCGCCGGCCTGCCGGCCGGCCTGGTCGCGCGGGTGGCGCGGACGGTGTCCAGGATGGAATACAAGCGCCAGCTGCCGCCGGTGGCCAAGGTCTCGCTGCGGACGCCTGGCATCGACCACCTGTACCCGCGCCGACGCCCCGGCTCGCGGCGTGACTGAAGGGGCGGCGGGCGGCCGGCTGCTGGTGGTGGGTACCCCGATCGGCAACCTGGCGGACCTATCGCCGCGCGCCGCCACCGCCCTCGGAGACGCCGACCTGGTGGTGGCCGAGGACACGCGCCTGGCCGCACGCCTGCTCGCTCACATTGGCGCGCGAACGCCAACCCTCGCGTTCAACGAGCACAACGCGGCCGACCGTCTGCCATCACTGCTGCGACACCTGGCGGCGGGCGAGACGCTGGCCCTGACGACGGATGCCGGCATGCCGACGGTCTCGGATCCCGGAGCTCGGCTGGTGACGGCCGCGCGATCCGCCGGCGCGACGGTGGAGGTCGTGCCCGGACCCACGGCCGTGACCGCCGCCATGGCGCTGGCCGGCGTGGATGCGGCCGGCTTCGTGTTCGGCGGCTTCCTGCCAGCCCGCCCGGCTTCGGCCCGCGCCCGCGCGCTCGAAGGCCTGCTGCGGGCGGCCGCTTCCGTGGGATTGCCCCTCATCCTGTACGAGGCCCCTCACCGCGTTCGTGGGCTGTTGAGTGCCCTGTCGGAGGCGGTCCCCACTGCCCGCGTCGCGATCGGGCGGGAGCTGACGAAGCGCCACGAGCAGGTCCTGCTCGGATCGGCCGCGGGGGTGAGCGCCGAGCTCGGCGAGCCGCGTGGTGAGTTCACGCTGGTCATCAGCAACCTGTTGGAGCCGGCTCCAGACCGCGACGCCAGCGCGGATGCGCTGCTCGATGCCGGGCGTCGCGCCGGGCTCGCCGATCGGACGCTGGTGGAGCTCCTGCGGGCGGTTGGCGTCAGCCGCCGCGACGCGTACAGCCGTGTCTCGAATAAGCCGTCGCTAAGCGATCAGTAAGGCCGATCGGTCTAGCCTCCTGCGACTCGACAGCCGTCTCGCCCGGCGCGTCGACGTGAGCCCGGGGTGCCGGGCAGGAGGTCAACGCATGAACAAGGTGTTGCTCGTTGGACGGCTCACGCGCGATCCGGAGCTGCGGTCGCTGCCGTCCGGCAAGGCGGTCGCGAACTTCGTGATCGCCACCAACGAGTTCCGCGGCAGCGGGGCGGGGGAGCGGACCGAGTACCACAACATCGTCGCCTGGGATCGGCTGGCGGAGATCTGCGGCCAGTTCCTGTCGAAGGGGCAGCTGGTCGACATCGAAGGCCGCCTCCAGACCCGTCAGTGGGACGACGATGCCGGCGTTCGACACTGGAAGACGGAAGTCGTCGTCAACTCGCTGGAGATGCTCTCCGGCCGTGGCAAGAAGGAGTACGCCAAGGAGGCGCAGACGATCGCCGAGGCCGGACCCGATGGGCTGCCCGCCGAGCAGCCGGCCGCGGCGGCCAACGGCGAGGGCGAGGTGACCGAGGAAGCGCTCGTCGCCATATAGCAACGGACGGGCGGCGGCTCCCGGGCCTCCGAGGAGCCGTCACCGCTCGCTCGAATCTGTGACGAACCAAGCGAACGGAGGGCGGCTCATCGCTCGTGGCCGTCTTCCCGTTCAGCGTGCCGTACGCGGTCGATTCGCGGTGCCTGCAGCGCGGCTGTCGCCACCCCGCCCCGAGGCGGCGCTACGACTCGATCTGGATCGAGTCGAGGATCACCCGCAGTTCGCGCACGTTCTCCTCCGACGTCACGGACCCGCCGGTCAGAAACACTTGGCGCTGCCCGTCGACGTCGACGATGTACACGCTCACTGCGCCATCGGGCAGAAGCACGAAGTACTTGTCCGCGGGTGTGCTGTACCAGATCTGAAGGCCGATATCCCCCAGGCTGCAAGCCGCCAGATCGAAGCCTTCTGGGATCGCGAGGTCGATCCGAGTCGCTGGATAACCGCCCAGCGACGTGTCCACCGGGCCCCTCGCCATGGGGCCGGGCTGTTGCAGCAATGCCGTGGCCAGGTCGTCGACGCTGGGGCCGACGTCGATGAGTTCGCCGGTATCACCCTCGCACGCGTTGCCATAGATCTGGTCCACCACGACGGCATAGAAGCCGAGCTCATCGACCGTGTCCGGGTCCTTGGCATAAACGTGAGCGTATTGAACCGTCCAGCCCTCGGGGAAGGTGACCGTGAAATCGACGACCGACCACTCGGATCTCGGGATGCGGTAGGTGCCGGGCTCGATCGCGACTGGATCCGTGCTATACGCGAACGGCATTCCTGTCTCAGCCGGCGTCGCGGGTGTGCCAGTCGAACCTGCGCCGGGCGAGCCGGACGCTGCAGAGCTGGCGCGGACGTGGTCGCTGTCCGTCGACCCGAGCGAGGTGGCGCCACATCCCGACGCTATGACGAGCGCGAGGGCTGCGAGTCGCTTCATTGGAGAGGCCTCCGTAACCAAAGCCTGGCGTCTTCAGGGATCGGCTCCTGTCAGGTCGTCTGGAGCTGCAGCGTTTAGCTCACTCGGGCCAACCGTCGGCCGGCTCGTAGTCCCACGCGATCACTTCGGTGCCGCTGGTCTGCGACGCCCACGCGTAGTAGCGGGAGCCGGGTGTTGCCGTGATGTCGATCGGCTGAGTGCCGGGAAGGAATGTGAAGAACACCTGGTTGTTTGACCCAAGATCGTCGGGCCGCCACTCGTCGGGGTGGCTGAATTCGACCGGGACGCCGTACGGTCCCCCAACCTGCTCATCCGTATCGCCCGTGGCGAGATTGGTCAGCCACACGCGGAAGTCTCCCGGCGTCGGGGCTTGATTGGAGATGCCAATCGCGTAATCGGCAATCTCGTCACCGGTGGTCTCGAACACCAGCCCGTAGGCGATCAGCGTTTCGTTCGGATCCAAGCCGCCTGCCCTTGGCGGGGCCTCGGCAAGCTGGATGGTCCATGCCCGCCGGCCGTCCTCGTTGCGGCTGACGTCCGTGATGTCGACCCACGGTTGCGAGACGTCACGGGGAGCAGTGAGCGCCGGGTCGCCATCCTCGAGGAACGGCAGCAGCGGAATCATCGCCGCCTCGTCTGGAACACGCGGTACGGGACCGCGCCAGTCGATCGGGCCAAGGGTTGGCGCCAACGTCGGCTTGCTCTGTCCAACCCTCGTGAAGGTCGCCACCTGGACGCCAATCACCGCCATGGCGGCGACGACCGCCGCGGCGACGGCAAAGGCAAGCAGCTGCCGGCGAGTCGTCTGACGAGCGTCCGGAAGTGCTTCGCCGATCAGACCGCTCAGCCAGCTGGGCCTTGAACGAGTAGCGCCCGTCCGGGCCAGGGTTGAATGCAGCAGGTCGCTGGGCGCTGCCGCCGGTGCTGATGCATCCAGCCATTCTCGAAGCAGCATGTCGCTGTCACGCTGGCTCATGCGATCTCTCCAACTGCCATTGCCGAAGCTCGCTCTTGCGCCTCGATGGCGGCGCGCATGGCCCGCGTTGCGCGGCTCAGCCGCGATTTCATGGTGCCGAGCGGGATGTCCAGCGACGCCGCAGCGTCGCTGGTTGAAAGGTCGAGGTAGTAATGGAGCACGATCACAGCTCGTTCCTGCGCGCTCAGACGTCCGAACGCGCGATCCAGCTCATCCCGCACGGCCAGGAGCCGATGATCCTCGTCCAACGCCGCTGGATCGTGGATCGGCGAGAACTGCTGCTCCACCGCCGCTCGGCGTCGCTCGGTCCTCGCGACGCGGTAGCAGGCGCGAACCGTCAGGCGGCGAAGCCACGCCTCGAAGCGGTCCGGATCCCGCAGCCCGCGGATGTCGCGCCAGGCCGCAAACAGGGCGTTCTGTACCGCGTCCTTGGCGAGCTCGTCATCGCGCAGGATCAGCGAGGCGATGCCATAGAGGCCGGTGATGGCCGCGGCCGCCAGCTCGGAAAACGCGTCGTGGTCGCCGGCTGCCGCCTTGACTACCAGATTAGGCTGCACGCGTCCATCGCCCTCACTGCGGCGATCTCAGCGATCGCCTTCAGGAACTATGGGCCTTGGAGGCGCCGATTGGTTCCATCAAAGCGGCCTGGATCCTCCGCGGGTGACCTTGTGCTTCGTCTGACGGCGATTCGCTGACCGGGACCAAAGCGCCTCTTTTCTCGTCCGGTTGAACTTGACAGTGGCGCGTCCGACACTGGAAGACAGAAGTCGTGGTGGCGTCCTTGGAGATGCTCTCCGGCCGCGGCAAGAAGGAATACGCCAAGGAGGCGCAGACCATTGCCGAGGCCGGGCCCGATGGCCTGCCCGCCGAGCAGCCGGCCGCCGCAGCCAACGGTGAGCGCGAAGTGACCGAGGAAGCGCTCGTCGCAATGTGACCGTGGCGTTCCTGATGGGAGGGCACCATCATGCCCTCCCGCCGCCCAGCCCTTACGAGCTGCCGCCGGTCATCGAACCCTCGCGATCAATGGCGACCGGAGGGCGCTCAATATGGTCGTTACATGCCAGGTTGAGTGGCCAGCAAGGCGATCAGCACCAGCACATAGGTCGTGACGAACGCCAGCGCCCCTACCATCTCCCGATCCATGGACAGCCTCCCCGGACACTACTCGCACCAGCGCCGAGGGCACGGCGGCCAATGACTACCGTAGTGGTGTTGTCAAGAAGCACCACGGCGCAACCGCCTGATCATGTGGTTCGAGATCGTGGGCGCGTGGCCACCGCCGTATCGAGGACGTCAGCGACGCGCCGAGCGAGGGCCGCCCAACCATAACGCTCGATGGCGGCTTGCTGCCCGAGGTTGCCCCGTCTCCGTCGCTCCAGTGGATCGCGAATCGCCTCGCCCAGCGCCGCGGCGAGGCCATCCACGTCGTCGGGCTCCACCAGCCATCCGGTTTCACCATCAGTGACTATCTCGCCTGGCCCGAAGCGATTCACGTCCACCAGCGGCACGCCGCACGCCATGGCCTCGACCAGCACCTGGCCAAACTGCTCGCGCACCGACGCCAGCGCGAACACGTCGGCAGCAGACAAGAACGCCGACAGCTCGAATTGCTCGTACCAGCCCGCCAGGAAGACGCCGTCGACGCCGAGCCGGGCAATGGTGTCAGCAGGATGCTCACCCTGCCACTCGCCCGGATGGCCGCCGACGATCACCAAGCCGGCCAGAGTGCGCGCAAGATCGCGAGCGCGCGCAAAAGCTTGGATGAGCAGGGGAAGGCGCTTGACCTCGGTGTAGCGGCTGGCGCTCAGCACGGTGACGCCGTTGACCAGTGGTCCGAGTTCGTCGCTGCTGTATCGCACGCTGCCTGGAGCGCCGGCCGGAAGCCAGCCCCGGGGCTTCTCGACGAGTGTCTCGTGCCATAAGGACCGGCGATCCACCACGCGCCGTTGGAACGCTCTGGCGTCGAAGCCGTTTGGGACGACAGTGAAGCGATCGGCGGTGAGCCCCAACAACCTCCGCGCGCGAGGAATCTGGGACGGCGATGACACGATCAGCTGCGCACAGCCGTTTGCCCATCTCCGCATCCGCTGGACCCACGCCTGGGCATGCACCCAGTGCGGAGGCGGGCCATCCGCGATCTCCTCGAGCATGAGCATCTCGGTTCCATGCAGCTGGCCGATTACTGGAACGTGCGGCGCGACGCGTGACGCCGCCTCGTGGATCGGCGTCAGATGGTGGAGGTGCAGGACGTCGGCGGCGGCCGCGCCAGCGGCGGACAGGGCGTTCGCCCACGCCCGTACCTGTCGCTCGAAGGCATCGTCATCAAGCGACGCGAACACGCGGTCGGGGGCATCTGCTCGGTCCTCATACGAGGGCTGCATCGGGGCGGCGCCGCGTGGCGGTCGCAGGGGATCGGCTGACCTCAGTGCTTCGTCAAAGGACACCGGCCGGATGTCGAGCCCGGGGTAGAAGCGCGTCGCGTCACCAAACGATCCGAGGTCCGTCCGTGACCCGGCAACGAGTGTCACGTCCCAGCGGTGCGACGGCAGATGCAGCGCGAGAGCGCGGGCGACGTGCGACGAGCCGCCCCGCGGAAAGAACTGGAGTGCAGCGAGCACTCGGCGCCGATGCGACATCGGCCCAGTCTGGCAGCGCGGGGAGGCGAGGATTCGATTACGGGTCGCAGCTGGCGCCGAATCTAGAGCATTTTGCTGACTCAGCGAAGAGACAGATCCGGAGAATGCGTCCGCCTCGGATCGCCGTTGCTAAGTCCCGGACTCAGTGGCTCGCTGCCGAAAAGTTGCAGGAGGGCAATCACTGTTGCAAGCGTCGGCTGGCGATCCCCGTGCAGCAGCCGGGTAACGGTGCTGTGGTTGATGCCGGTACGGGTGGCTACCATCCTGGCGGACACTCGTCGCTCGGCCATCGCGTCGCGTAGCCAGCCAGCGAAATCGCCCTGCACGATCCGCGGCGGCAGAGCGAGCGCACGGTCAAACCCCACATCAGCAACGGTACGCCTGGTTCCTTGCGGTCCACCGTGCAGCCCGCGGGTCGTTGCTTCCGCGCACCGCCCTGCGGGTGCTCGACGCGAGGTGGACGCGGCGGCGACCGTAATAAGCGCGTGGTGGAGGCGACCGCAGCCCCCGGTGTCTCCCCTGCGACACTCGATTGGATGGCGGTGCGGTACATTCGCAGCCCAGGGCCGAAGGTGTTATCCATGAGATCCCCTCTCTGGCTAGCTCCCTTCGGTCCTGGGTTTTCGCATCCGGCAAGCCGTCGGGAGGCCCGACATGCGCTTTGAAAAGTCGATTGAAATAGATGCCCCTCAGCAGCGCGTCTGGGACGTGCTCAGCGCCCTCGAGGCCTGGCCGCAGCACATCGAGACCGTCGACACTGTCGAGCTCCTGACGCCGGCGCCCATCACCACAGGCAGCCGTGTGCGGCTCAAGCAGCCGAAGCTACCCGAGGGCACCTGGGAAATCACGGTCTGGGATGCGCCGTCCTACTTCGAATGGACCCAGAAGGAGGGTGGCGCCACCATCGTGGGCGGTCACCTCGTGGAAGCGCTGGCAGAGGCGCGGGCACGTCTCACGCTGACCATCGACATGCGCGGCCTCCTCATCCCGATCATCGGCCGGTTCTACAAGGACCTCACCAACCGCTACATGAACATCGAGGCCGAGGGCATGAAGCGGGCCGCCGAATCGGGCCGAGAAGCCTGAAACGGCTGGCGGAGATCCGCAGGCAATCCCGCCTTAGACGAGCCTCAACGCAAGAAGGTTGATGGCCGCGCCGGCGATCCCAGCCATGGCGGCCGGCAAGACTGCCCACCCACGGAGCTGGGTGATGAGTGCCAGCGCGGCCGCGCCCGAGCTCTTGAGGGCGACGATACCGCCCTGCCCTCCGTGGAGGTAGACGGTCTGCATGAAGCCGTTGGACTCACCGCCGATACCGAACGCGGCAAGCGCCATGAGGAAGGTCACGAGGTCCAGGCCGTGGGCCACGCCAACGATGAGTGGTCTGGTCATCGATCTCGAGCCTGCCGCCGCCTCCTGGTACTTGGGTCCCAGCCGCACCGGGCCTTGTGGGATTCCCACTGTGCACTGGGATTGCCAATTGTGTGGTCAGTGGTGCTGCTGCGCACCACGCGGCGGGCGGAATCCGTTGATCGTGTACACCGATAGTCCTACACGACTGCCTGCAGGCCAGCGACAAGGCCAGCGACCAACTGTTCCGCGTCTATCCAGAATCCCAGTCGCTCGCGGCGAGCGTCCAGCGAGATCGACTCGCGGAATCAGGGAACTGCCGCGTCCAGCAACAGGGCCGTCAGACCGCCGGCGGCGATGACCACCGGAACGGCGACAGCGGCCCGCCAGACGGCGAGCGCAAGCAGTGCCGCAGCGAAGATGACGAGCGCGGAAGCGCTGCCAATAGCGGCCGGCAAGAACCGAATCAGCGTTACCGCGATGAGCCCGACGACCGCTGCGGTTACCCCGTCCAGTACAGCATGGAACCGCGGATTGGCAACGGCTGCCTCGAGGTAGCGGTGACCCACGAGCGTGATCGAGAAGGCTGGCAGGAAAACGCCGATGGTCATCGCGAAAGCGCCCAGAGGACCGCCGGCGACGTATCCAACGAACGTGGTGAAGATCACGAGTGGCGCGGGAATGACGCCGGACAGGGCCAAACCGTCGAGAAACTGATCGCGGCTCATCCAGCCGGCTTCCCCTGTCGCGTCCTGTTCGACGAAAGGAATCGCCGTGTAGGCCCCGCCGAACGTCAAGGCGCCCGCGCGAAGACCCGAGATGAACAGCTCCGCCGGGGAAGGATCTCCAGACCGGCTGACTTCACTGGGTATTGGGGTACCTGGATCCGATCTGGCCCCTGCCACGCCGCCCGCGAGGGCAATGCCAACCGCAGCAATCAAGATGACGATGGCCAATGGTCGGTGTCCTCGGACGGCGAGCGGGTAACTGACCACTCCAGCGAGCAAAGGCAAAACGAAGGGCATGCCGGCCAGCGCAAGCGCCGCAGCCGCGGCGGCGATCAGCCACAGCTGCCTCTCGAGCAGTGCACGCGAGCCGATGCGCTGCACGCCCCTGACTATGAGCGCAAGCACTGCCGCCTGACAGCCGACGAATGCCGCGGCAAAGGCTGCCGAAGTGACGCCAACCTCGACGTAGAACCACGACAGGCCGAGCATCAGGACGAACCCGGGCAACACGAAGCACAACCCGGCCAGGATGCCGCCGAGACGGCCACGAGCCAGCGTTCCGAAGAAGATGGTCAGCTCCTGGGCCTCGGGCCCGGGGAGAGCCTGGTACACGGCCAGCGTCCGATTGAAACGAGCCGAGCCTATCCATCGGTCCTCGTCGACAAGCTCGCGCCGCAGCATCGCGATCTGGGCAACCGGCCCTCCCCAGGCGAGCGCGCCGAAGCGGAGGAAGCGGATGGCCAGCTGCAAAAGCGATAACCGAGGGATGTCATCGCCCGTCTCGCGTCTCACCTGCACATCGGCAGGGTAGCCGCGTGATTGTGGCTACGCGGGCACTCCGCCCTGTCCAACGACCTCGTAGATCCGCCAGCGTCCGGGAACGCCCTTGAGGACCTTCAAGCCGCGCTCCCGAAAATCGAATCCGGAGCCCATGACCAGGTCCCTCACCGTGCTGGTGGCCAGCACTTCATCGGCGTCAGCGAGGGCGACCACCCGCGAACAGAGGTGCACTGCGAGTCCGGCGATATCATCGGGAACCACCTCGATCTCGCCGGTATGGAGGCCCGCTCGCACTCGCACGCCCAGGCTCCGAGCATCCTGTGAGATCTGGCGGGCAGCCTGGATTCCCCTGCCCGGACCGTCGAAGGTCGCAATGACGCCGTCGCCGGTCGACTTCACGAACCGGCCCGCGCCATCGTCAATCGCCCGGCGCACGAGCGCTTCATGCTTCTGGAGCACCTGGCGCCAAGCTCGGTCGCCGACTTCCGCGGCTCGCCGCGTGGAGTCCACCATATCTGTGATCAGGATGGTCGCCAGCATGCGGTCGAGAACGCGCGATCGCCGAGTGCCCGTGACGAACTCTTCGATCTCGGCAACGATCATTTCCTGATTGCCCGCCCACATCAGGTTGTCCGTTCCGGGCAGCTCCAGGTAGCGGGCTCCCGAGATATGTTCAGCGAGGTACCGCCCGAGTTCGGGGCGGAACCCCTTCGCGTCGGCGTGGTGGATGACCAGCGTCGGCACTCGAATCGCGGGGAGGACGTGGCGCACATCCAGCTCGTAGATGTTGTGGATCATCGCCTGCGCCGTGCCGGGGCTCGCCGAGAACCGCTCATATCGCGACCAGGCCTCGCGTAGACCGGGAGCACCGCGCATGCTGGGACCAAATGCATCGAGCATCAGGCCCTGACCCCATCGGAGATCGATTTGTCCCGTGATCTGGTCGATCTCCTCCGTTGACACACCGATCGGGTAGTCCTCGGCAACCTTTGCCCGTGCGAATCCGTCGGCGATCACGAGCGCGCGCAGCCGGGTGGGATGCGACGCCGCGAATACGAGGCCCATCAGGGACCCGGCCATGGTCGCGACGAGCACCGCCTCCGAGCTGCCGGCTGCATCCATCACAGCTCGAAGGTCATCCATCCACGTCTCGAGCGACGGGAGCGAACGCAACGACACAGGGTCAGACATGCCCACGCCCCGTTTGTCAAAGAGGATGACGCGGCCGAACGTCGCAAAGCGGCGTCGCAGCGCGGCGACCGGAGCCACATCCCATTGGGCCTCCACGTGGCTCACCCATTGCTCGCTCAGGACGATGTCGACCGGGCCATCACCCAATGTCTGATAGGCGATGTGCAGGTCGCCGAGGCGGGCATATCGGGTTTCGGGGATCACCCGACGAGGATAGCCGTCCGGGGATGAAGGGCATGGAAAAGCCGCCAGCCAAGCGGCTGGCGGCTTTCGATTCCTCGAGAGGTCCTTACGGCACCAGGTTGATGATGAAGTCTGGACCACTCAGCACATCGACGGTGATCACGTTCCCAGAAACGGTCACGTCACGGATGATCGTGATGTTGTTCAAGACTTTGTTGTTGTTCAGTGCGTTGTTCAGGACGTCGATATCGGCGTTCTGAAGCAGATTGTTCAGCGAGTTGTTCAGCAGCTCCACGCTGACGTTGCATACGCCGACACCAGCCGTAACGTTCACAGCGGCCGCGATGAGCGCAGCGAGACCGGCAGCGCCGCCTCGCTGCGGAATCGTGATATTGCAGTCATTCGTCTGCGCGGCAGCCGGTGCCGCAAAGGCGGCCGTCATGGCGCCGGCAAGGATGAACGGAAGCAACTTCTTCTTCATCGGGAATCCCCTCTCTGGCTACTCATCCCGTTCTGGGATCTCCGTCGTCTCCTTGCGGATGCCATGCCATCGAAGCCAGATATCCGTACCGAGTTGACGTTTCTTTACCGAAGACGCGATTTCGGTACCTTCGGCCTACGCTGGCCTACGCCGAACCGCCCAAGCAGAGCTCAGGCCTCGACGGGCAAGCTCGACAGGACTGCGCGCATGTCTTGCGGGCGACTGAGCGTCCGTCAGCTCGCGGCTTGTTCTGGATCTGCGGGTCGGCGTAGCGTCCTGAGGACATTGCCGTAACGACGGCGCCGATTCGGAGGAACTACCCGTGGACAACAGCACGCAATCGGCATCCAGTGGGTCGCCGGCCGGTGCTGGCGCCGCGACTGCCACCATCTCAACGCTGGATCCAGAGAGCAAGGCAAGGCTGCTCGCCCTGGTGGCCAAGCGCGGACCAGCGGTCCGGATTCGTCTCCGCGCACCCGATGACTTTGACGTAACCGGTCATCAATTGAGCGCGGCCGCGCTCACGCTGGACGTTGTCGATGAAGACGACACCGAGGGTCACACCATCAGCCTGCACTTCCCGAAGATCGAGGATGCGAAGCAGTTCGAGCAGCGATTGATCGCCACCGGCGTCATCGCCGGAACGCTGGTGATCGGCGGAGGCGGGCTCGCCATGAGCCAGGCACTGACCGATGCGGGCGCGACCACGACCACGCAGACGCAGGTCGAGGCAACGACGGGCCAGCCGGTTGGCGAACCGGCACACAGCGGCGGCATCTCTCCATCGACGGGAGGCGCGCTGAACTGGAAGGAAGAGGCGCTGCTGAGCGAGATCGCCGGACCCGGCGTGGACACGACAGCCGGTGCCCAGCTTGGCAATTCTGCATCGGGCGAAGGGCTGAGCGGTAAGCAGGAGGCGCTGCTGCAGGTCATTCTCGGGCCCGATGCCGCCCAGGCGAGCGAGAACGAGTAGCCGAGCCTGAGATCGGGTTCCCAGGCTGGCAGAGGAGACGGCCCCCCCGGACGGGGGCCGTCAGTCTTTGAGCGGGCCAGGTCAGAGGCTGGCGGCGACGATAACGAGCGTCAGGATGTAGACGTGCAGCGCCGCTCCATACAGGACGGAGCCAGTCCGCCAGGCGAGCCAGCCGAAGCCGATGCCGCCGAAGATGGTGGACAGCGTCTCGAGCTCCGGCTTGCCGATGTGCATGAACGCGAACGGGACGGTGGCCAACACCACGCCGATCGGTCCGCACCAGCGAACCAGGGTCATCATCAGGAAGCCACGGTAGAGGAACTCGGCCGCACTCAGCTCGAGCGTGCTGGCGGCCAGCAGGCCGCCGATGTCGAGCCGATCGCGGTGGTAGTAGGCGTGCACATCGGTCCAACCGGAGGCGACGATGATGATCGGCGTCACCACCAGCGCAGCAGCCAGCATCGCCGGCAAGCCCACCCGCCAGGCTCCAACTCGCAGGCCGTAGGACGCAGGCCGCTCACCGATGGCCACGAGGACCAGGAGCGGCACGACGCCGTAGAGCGTAGCTCGCTCGAGGGCAGCGCTCAGCCCGGGATCATCCAGCAGGCCGAAGGCGTGGTACCACTCGACCAGCAGCACCAGCGAAGCGACGATCACCACCACCGACTCGCGGGTCGGTAGAAGCAGGCCTCCCAGGTTCACCGTCGTGGGGATGGACCAGGATCGCACCGCGCGGCGCACGGTGACGGGCATGCCGAGGTGCTCGGTCTGCATCGGCGAGCCTCCTCCACCACGGGCAGCAATCGACGCCGACATCATCGGCCCTGGGAGCCGGTCCGCGCAGGGCCCATCGGTATACTGGCCGCCCAATCGCACGGTTGGCGGTTCCGAGCGTGAACCGCGTTGCGAGGATGCCGCGAGTGAGCGAGAACTACCCGTACAACGGCCGGCTGAGCCGATGGGAGGAGATCACCGAGGGGCTGGCGATCGTCGGTGTCCAGGCGCTGGAGGATCCATTCCCGTTCCAGCCCGGCCAGTACGCCACGCTGGGCCTGATGGGCAGCGCCGGCAAGCTGGTGCAGCGACCGATGTCCATCTCCTCGCCGGCCACCGACCTGTCCGAGTACGAGTTCTTCATCCGCCTGGTGGAAGGGGGCGAGTTCACCCCGCTCCTCTGGGAGCGGAGCGTGGGCGACCCGATCAACATCAAGGGCGCCAAGGGCAAGTTCCTGATCCAGGACGACGAGCGCGCCTGCTACTTCATCGCCACCGGCACCGGACTGGCGCCATTCATGAGCATGCTGGATGCCCTCGACGCGCGCGATCCCAAGCGTGACGTGATCCTGCTCCACGGTGTGAGCTACGACCATGACCTGGCCTGGCGGGACGAGCTCCAGGCGCTGGCCGACGGAGACTTCCCGCTGCGCTACACGGCCACCGTCTCCCGCCCGCAGCACTGCCCGGACTGGGCGGGCCTCACCGGCCGTGCCGAGGCGGTCGTGGAGGGGCAGATGGATGAGCTGGGCATCACCGCCCAGAACGCGACCCTGTACCTGTGCGGCAACCCGGACATGATCACCACCATCGAGGAGATCGGGGGCCGCCGAGGGTTCGCGCCGGAGCAGATCCGCAAGGAGCTGTACTGGCCCAAGGGACGCACCCACTGATGGCCGCTGACGACCGCTTCTACCTGACCACCGCCATCTTCTATCCCAGCCCGGCGCCGCCCCTGCACTCGCTGTTCGAGGCGATCGGCGCCGACGTCGTCGCGCGCTACCACCGCCTGCTCGGCCAGGAGACGCGCTTCCTGACGGGCATGGACGAGCACTCGGCACAGGTCGAGCCGCTGGCGGCGACGCACGGGATGGCGCCGAAGGCGCTGGTCGACGCTTGGGCCGATGTGTGGCGGGGCGCCTTCGACCGGTTCGGCATCAGCTACGACCGGTTCATCCGTACCACTGACGCCGATCACGTGCGTGCCTCGATCGAGATGGTGACCCGCGCCCAGGCGGCCGGCGACATCTACAAGGGCACCTACGCGGGCTGGTACTGCCCCGGCGACAACGAGTTCAAGACCGATGCCCAGCTGGTCGACGGCCACTGCCCGGACCACCCGACCCTGGAGCTGCAGTGGCTGGAGGAGGAGAACTACTTCTTCGCGCTCTCCCGCTACCAGGGGGCGCTGGAGGAGCTGTACGCAACGAACGCGTCGTTCTGCGAGCCGGAGCACTTCCGCAACGAGGTGCTCGGCTGGCTGAAGGAGGGATTGCGCGACTTCAGCGTCAGCCGCGCCGGCAGCTCATGGGGCATTCCGTTCCCGGGCGATCCGGAGCACCGCATCTACGTCTGGTTCGATGCGCTGACGAACTACCTCACCGGCGCCGGCTTCCCGGACGACTCGGCCATGTTCGAACGCTTCTGGCCGGCCGACCTGCACGTGATCGGCAAGAACATCACCCGCTTCCACTGCCTCTACTGGCCGGCCATGCTGATGAGCGCCGGCCTGCCACTGCCGACCCAGGTCTTCGCGCACGGCTTCATGCTGCTGCGCGGCGAGAAGATGTCGAAGACGCGCGGCAACGTGCTCGACCCCGACACCGCGGTGGAGCTGTTCGGGGTGGACGGGGTGCGCTACCTGGTGCTGCGTGAGATCCCCTTTGACCGCGACGGCGACGTCAGCCTCGAAGGCCTGATCCGCCGCTACAACGCGGACCTGGCAAACGACCTCGGTAACCTGGTCAACCGTACGGTCAGCATGGCAAACCGCTATCTCGGTGGACAGCTGCCTGATCCCTCCCGGACCGATGGCGAGGCCGAGGACGATGCCGAGCTGCGCTCGGCCGCAGCGTCCGCCGTCCAGGCTTACCGGGCGGCGATGGAGCTCAAGCACCTGGACGAGGCGCTTGCGGCCCTGATGAGCCTCGTGCGCGCGGCGAACGGCTACGCCGAGTCGCAGGCGCCGTGGACGTTGAGCAAGGACGGGGACACCGAGCGGGTGGCAAGGGTGCTGGCCGTGATGGCCGAAGCCTGCCGGATCCTTGGTCACCTGGTCGCGCCCTTCACCCCGGGGTCGGCGCGCGCCCTGCACGAGCAGCTTGGCGCGCCGGCGCCATACGACCAGCGCGCGGGCGGCGGCCCGGGATTCGACCGGCTCGTCGCCTGGGGCGCGGTCGGGAGCGGCTGGACCGTCGGCGAGGCGAAGCCCCTCTTCCCGCGGACCGAGCTGCTCTCCGAGGAGGCGAACTGAGCCCGTCGCGGGCACCGGACCAACTGGCCGGGCTGGTCGACGCGCACTGCCACCTGCAGGACCCTGTCTTCGACGGCGATCGCGACGAGGTACTCGCACGCGCCGCAGCGGCGGGCATCGAGCGCATCCTCGTCCCGGGCTACGACCTGGCCTCGTCGCAGGCGGCCATCGAGCTGGCGCGCCGGCACGCCGGCCTCTACGCGGCGGTTGGCATCCACCCGCATTTCGCCGCCCGCGCCACCACACGAGAGTGGCGGGAGCTGGCCGACCTGGCGGGGGAGCCGGAGGCCGTGGCCATCGGCGAGATCGGCCTGGACTTCTACCGCAATCTGTCGCCCCCGGATGTCCAGCGAGAGGCCTTTCGCCGCCAGCTCGAGCTGGCGGCGACGTGGGACAAGCCGGTCATCGTCCATGACCGCGACGCGCACGATGCGATCCGGGCCGCGCTGCTGGCCTGGGGCGGACGCGGCGTGCTGCACGCGTTCTCCGGCGACGCCGCGCTGGCGAGCGAGATGACGGCCGCCGGCTTCCTGATCTCCTTCGCCCTGCCGGTCGCCTTCAGCTCGGCTGCTGGGCCGCGCGCGGCGGCCAGCTCCGTCCCGGACGGCAGCTTCCTGACCGAGACGGACTCTCCCTGGCTGGCGCCCGGCGGCGCCGGTGCGCGCAATGAGCCCACGACGGCGTTGCGCGTCGCCGCCGAGCTGGCGCGGCTGCGCGGAAGCAGTCCAGGGGCCATCGCGGCCGAGGTGGCCAGGGCATTCGATCGCCTGATCGGCGGCTGAGCCAGCGCTTGGCGTGGCATGCCCCTTGCACTCCCGTCCAGCCACAAGCTGGCCCGATGGCCTGGCCCGATGGCTACGAATGGAAGTGGAGGAATTTGGCATGGGCCAAGTGAACGTCAACACGCCCGGTGAAGGCGGCACCGCCCCCGCGCCGGCGAGCGACGGATCCGGCTACGGATTCATCCTTGGCATCATCGTGGCGATCCTCGTGATCGCGCTGATCGTGTGGCTGCTCGTCTTCAACCAGCCGGCGACGGACACGACTGATGACGGAACGACCCTGCCAAGCGCGCATCACCTCATCTATCGGGCCTGACCTGACGGTCCGACCCACTGCCTGAATTGGGCGCCCTGGCCGACCGCCAAGGGCGCTCATTCATGTACGCGGCCGCCTTGACAGAGCACGTCGCCAACGGCTAGCATCGTTGGCACTCTCCACGGTTGAGTGCCAGCAGGCGCAATTCGAGCCGCAGGGCCTCCCGTGGAGCTCCGAATCGCAGTCTCATCGGGCTCACAAGACAAGGAGGCACCACGCACCTATGGCCACGACGGTCAGCGCAACCGCGACGACCCTCAAGCCGCTCGGCGACAGGCTCGTCGTCCGACCAACTCCCCGCGAGGAGATGACGAAGAGCGGCATCGTCCTGCCCGACACCGCCAAGGAGCGTCCCCAGGAGGGGACCGTCCTGTCCGTCGGCCCGGGACGCACCCTGGACGATGGCACGCGCGAGGCGATGGACGTCTCGAGCGGGCAGAAGGTTCTGTTCCAGAAGTACGCCGGGACCGAGTTCAAGCTGGACGATGAGGAACTGCTGATCCTCTCCCAGAAGGACGTGCTGGCAATCATCGAGTAGCCGAACGGCTGATCAAGATCGGGCCGCGGTGATCCGACGGCCACCAAGGAGGACGAGTACCAACCGTGCCGAAGCAGCTCCAGTTCGACGAGGAGGCGCGCCGCTCGCTCAAGCGCGGGGTGGACAAGATGGCCGATGCCGTCAAGGTCACCCTGGGCCCGCGCGGGCGCTATGCGCTGCTGGACAAGAAGTTCGGTGCGCCGACCATCACCAATGACGGCGTCACCATCGCGCGCGACATCGAGCTCGAGGAGCCCTACGAGAACATGGGCGCCCAGCTCCTGGAAGAGGTCGCGACCAAAACCAACGACATCGCCGGCGACGGCACCACCACCAGCATCGTGCTTGCTCAGTCGATCGTGACCGAGGGCCTGAAGAACGTCACCGCTGGCGCCAACCCGATGGGCCTCAAGCGAGGCATCGAGCGCGGCGTCGAGGCCGTGGTCGACGACATCAAGCGCCTCTCCAAGCCGGTTGACAGCAAGGACGACATCGCGCACATCGCTGCGATCAGCGCGCGCGACGGTGACATCGGCGACCTGATCGCCGAGGTCATGGAGAAGGTCGGCAAGGACGGCGTGGTCACCGTCGAGGAGTCGCAGGGCCTGAAGCTGGACGTGGAGTACGTGGAGGGCATGCAGCTCGACCGCGGCTACCTGTCGGCGTACATGGCCACCTCGAACGACGGGGGCCGCATGGAGGCTGTCCTCGACAGCCCCTACATCCTGATCACCGACAAGAAGATCAGCGCCGTGGCCGACATCCTGCCGACCCTGGAGAAGGTCGTCGCGCAGGGCAAGCCGCTCCTGATCGTGGCCGAGGACGTCGACGGTGAGGCGCTGCCGACCCTGGTCGTCAACAAGCTGCGCGGCACGCTGAACGTGCTGGCCATCAAGGCTCCGGGCTTCGGCGATCGCCGCAAGGCCATGCTGGAGGACATCGCCACCCTCACCGGTGGGCGGGTCATCAGCGAGGAGCTCGGCCGCAAGCTGGACAGCGTCCAGATCGAGGACCTCGGCCAGGCGCGTCGCGTGACCGCCACCAAGGACGCCACCACCATCGTCGAGGGCAAGGGCGAGAGTGGCGCCATCGAGGCGCGCAAGTCGCAGATCAAGCTCCAGATCGAGGACACCACCAGCGACTTCGACCGCGAGAAGCTCCAGGAGCGCCTGGCCAAGCTGTCCGGCGGCGTGGCGGTGCTCAAGGTCGGCGCGGCCACCGAGGTCGAGCTGAAGGAGAAGAACCACCGGATCGAGGACGCGCTCTCCGCGGCTCGTGCCGCGGTGGAAGAGGGCGTGGTCGCCGGCGGTGGATCGGTGCTGGTGCATGCCAGCCCGGCGCTCGACAAGGTCGAGGCGCTCGGCGACGAGGCCATCGGCGTCACCATCCTGCGCCGCGCGCTGGAGGAGCCCCTTCGCCAGATCGCGGTCAACGCGGGTATGGAGGGATCGGTCGTCGTCGACGCGGTGCGCAAGATGGAGCCGGGCAACGGGTACGACGCCCAGAAGGGCGAGTACACCGACATGTTCGTGGCCGGCATCATCGATCCGGCCAAGGTGACGCGCTCTGCGCTCGAGAACGCCGCTTCGGTCGCCGCCCTGATGCTGACCACCGAGACGGTCGTCACCGACATCCCGGAGAAGGAGAAGGCCGTTCCCGGCATGCCGCCGGGTGGGATGGACTACTAGTCCGCCTCACCTGGACCGATCGGAAGGCCCCGGCATCGCGCCGGGGCCTTCTTCGTGCCATCCAGCCGATGAACCGGCAATCCGACTCCCACATGAGGCCTCCGGTGAAGGATTAACCGAGGACGCTCGCGGGCCTGCCGATCGTGGTCTCGGGTCCATTCCGGCACGCGGTATGCATTTCGCAATCTGGCAGCCCGCCCACAACGGTCGGGCCCTTGGAAAGGGGCGTACGACATGAGCGAAACGCGAGACACCGACATGGATATGCCGAAGGACGACGAGTCCTCCGGTCAGGGGCAAGGCACCGGCCAGGGCGACATGGGCCAGGGCCA
>CBFGSY010000029.1:0-18732 GCA_965651545.1 uncultured bacterium
GGCGGTTTTTTGTTTTGGAGTAATCGTGTTCAAGCCGGTATCGGGCAAGCTCGACCTTCCTGCGCTCCAGCAGGAGATGATCGGGATCTGGCGGGAGCGGCAGACCATGGAGCGCTACCTGGCGCGCAACGCGCAGAGCGAGCGCCGCTGGAGCTTCCTGGACGGACCGATCACGGCCAACAACCCGATGGGCGTGCACCACGCCTGGGGCCGCACCTACAAGGACCTCTACCTGCGCTACCACACCATGCTCGGCGAACGGCAGCGCTACCAGAACGGGTTCGACTGCCAGGGGCTGTGGATCGAGGTCGAGGTCGAGAAGGAGCTCGGCTTCAACAACAAGCGCCAGATCGAGTCGTACGGCATCGACCGCTTCGTCGAGCTCTGCATGCGGCGCGTCGACCGCTTCGCCGCCCTCATCACCGAGCAGAGCAAGCGGCTCGGGATGTGGATGGACTGGGAGCACAGCTACTTCACGAACTCGGACGAGAACAACTACACGATCTGGGCCTTCCTGGCCGAGTGCCACCGCCAGGGACTGCTGTACCGCGGCCATGACGTGATGACCTGGTGCCCGCGCTGCGGGACCGGCATCAGCAACATGGAGGCGGCCGAGGGCTACCGGGACGTGACGCACCTGTCGGTGACCCTTCGCCTGCCGGTCACGACGCCGGGTCGCGAGGACGAGGACCTGCTCGTCTGGACGACGACGCCGTGGACGCTGTCGAGCAACGTCGCCGCGGCCGTCCACCCCGACCTCACGTACCAGCTCGTCGAGGGACGCGACGGACGCCGATGGTGGGTCAGCGCCGGCTCGCGGTCGCGCGTTGCCGGGGATGCGGCGGTCGTCCGCGAAGCGCGTGGCGCCGAGCTCGTCGACCTGACGTACGCCGGGCCGTTCGACGAGTTTCCGGCCGCCGCTGGCGTGACGCATCGCGTCATCCCCTGGACGGAGGTCGACGATGCCGAGGGGACCGGCATCGTCCACATCGCTCCCGGCTGCGGCCAGGAGGACTTCGCCCTGTCGAAGGCGTTCGACCTGCCCGTCATCGACCCCATCGACGAGTTCGGCGTCTTCGTCGACGGCTTCGGATGGCAGACCGGACGCGTCGCGGGAGCGACGGAGGACCCGGGCCAGGATGTCGCGCGCGACGTCGCTGCCGACCTGGAGCGCAAGGGCCTGCTCGTGGCGACCGAGCGCTATGCGCACTCGTATCCGCATTGCTGGCGCTGCGGCACCCAGCTGATCTTCCGGCTCGTCGACGAGTGGTTCATCGCCATGGACCCGCTGCGCGAGCCGGTGAGCGAGTCGGCGCGGGCTGCGACGTGGCTGCCGCCCGACATCGGCCTGGAGGAGCGCGAGCTCGATTGGCTGCGGAACATGGGCGACTGGATGATCAGCAAGAAGCGCTACTACGGCCTCGCGCTGCCGATCTGGGAGTGCGCCGACTGCGATGCCTGGGAGGTGATCGGGTCACGCGAGGAGCTCCAGGAGCGAGCGGTGGCCGGCTGGGACGCCTTCGACGGACACTCGCCGCATCGGCCGTGGGTCGACGCGGTCGAGATCGCCTGCTCGTCGTGTGGTGGTCGCGCGAGACGCACGACGGACGTCGGCAACCCGTGGCTGGACGCCGGGATCGTCGGCCTCTCGACGATGAAGTGGAACTCGGATCGCGAGTACTGGAGCCAGTGGTATCCGGCGGACTGGGTCAGCGAGTCCTTCCCGGGCCAGTTCCGCAACTGGTTCTACGCGCTGCTCACGACGTCCACGGTCATGACCGGCCAGGCTCCCTTCAGGACCCTCTTCGCCTACGCGCTCATGCGCGACGAGCACGGCGAGGAGATGCACAAGAGCAAGGGCAACGCGATCTGGTTCGACGACGCGGCGGAGCAGATCGGCGCCGATGTGATGCGATGGATGTTCAGCTCGACCAACCCGGCGGTGAACATGAACTTCGGCTATGACCTCGCCCACGAGGAGGTGCGCCGCTTCTTCCTGCCGCTCTGGAACACGTATAGCTTCTTCGTCACCTATGCGCGGCTGGACGGCTGGACGCCGGACGGGACCGATGGAGCGGCCGCAGCCCGCACCCTCCTGGACCGGTGGATCCTGTCGCGCCTCGACGCGCTGACCGGCGAGGTCCGGGCCGCGCTCGACGGTTACGACGCGCAGCGGGCGTGCCGGGCGATCGAGGCCTTCGTCGACGGCCTGTCGAACTGGTACGTGCGACGCAACCGGCGGCGCTTCTGGAAGGGGGAGCTGGACGATGACAAGCGGGCGGCCTACGAGACCCTGCACCGGGTGCTGGTCGACCTGGCACGCCTGCTGGCGCCCTTCGTGCCGCACCTGTCCGACGCGATGTGGCAGAACCTTGTCGTTGCGGTCCAGCCGGAGGCGCCCGAGTCGGTGCACCTGGCGGACTTCCCCGATCTGCGCGAGAGCGTGCGGGACGAGGCGTTGGAGGCGTCGGTGGCGCTGGCGCGCAAGGCTGTTGCCCTCGGGCGCACGGCGCGTGCCGCCTCAGACCTGCGGACCCGGCAGCCGCTGGCGGCGGCGCGCGTGAAGCTGCCCGCCTCCGCGGGCGGCCGGCTCAGCGCCGCCGCGTCAACGGCAGAGCAGCTGACCCGTGAGGTGCTGGACGAGCTGAACGTCAAGGAGCTCCAGGTGCTCAGTGACGAATCGGAAATGGTGGAGCGAACGCTCTACCCGCTGCTGCCGGTGATCGGCCCGCGGCACGGCAAGGCGGTGGCGACGATCATGGCCGCCGCCCGCTCGGGCGACTGGCGGCTGCTGGACGATGGCGGCGCGGAGGCGGGAGGCGTGACCCTTGCCGCCGATGAGTTCCAGCTGACCGCTCGCGCGCGGCCCGGCCACGAAGTTGCCGAGGAGGGCGACCTGCTGGTCGCGCTGGACACGAAGCTGACGCCTGAGCTGGAGGCCGAGGGACTGGCGCGCGAGGTGGCGCATCGGCTGCAGACGATGCGCAAGGCGGCCGGCTACGAGATCAGCGACCGGGTGGTGGCGAGCATCACCGGCACGGCAGAGCTGCTGGACCGGCTGCGGCCATTCCAGGGTTGGCTGGCCGACGAGGTGCTCGCCCCGCGGCTCGAGCTGGGCGCCGCCATCGATGCGGCCGAGGTGCGCGAGAGCCTCGAAACCGAGGCTGGTACGGTGGACCTGGGGCTGCGCCGCGCCTGAGGAATCGCATCCAAGTACCATCGGTCCATGAGCGGTCAGGCGCACCCGGGTCAGCTTCGGATGGAGATGCTGGCCCTGGGACTGACCGCCACCGTGGTGCTCGTCATCGACCAGGCGACCAAGGCCTTGGTCGCGTCGACCATCGAGGTCGGGAGCCGAGTCGAGGTCATCGGCGACCTGGTCGTCCTCTGGCACGTGCGCAACACGGGCGCCGCTTTCAGCCTCTTCCAGGGCGGTCAGCTCTTCTTCCTGCTGGTCACCGTGATCGCCTTCGGCATGCTGATCTACTTCCAGCGGGCATTCCGGGGACGCGGCGTTCCCCTGCAGATCGTGCTGGGCCTGATCCTTGGTGGAACGCTCGGCAACCTCATCGACCGGCTGCGGCAGGGGTACGTCACCGATTTCGTGTCGATGGGCGTCGGTGACCTGCGCTGGCCGACCTACAACGTGGCCGATGCGTCGCTGGTGGTCGGCATCCTGGCGCTGGTCGTGTACCTGACCTTCCTCGAGCGGCCGCGGGACGAGGTCCGGGCGTGAGCGAGGCCGTCGCGCCCGCCTCCCGGACGGTCGATGGCGTGGCGGCGGCGGGACGCTTCGATATCGCGGTCAGCTCGGTGGCGGGCATCAGCCGCGCGCATGCCCAGCGCCTGATCGGCGACGGGCGGGCGCTGGTCGATGGTCGCCGTGGGCGTGCCAGCGACCGGCTGCGCGGCGGCGAGCGGCTCACGGTCGAGCTGTCGGCGCCGCCCGACACGAGCCTGCGCCCGGAGTCGATCCCGCTGCGCCTCGCCTACGAGGATGCGGCGATCCTGATCGTCGACAAGCCGGCCGGTTTGGTGGTCCACCCCAGCGCCGGGCACGCGTCGGGCACGCTGGTCAACGCACTGCTCGGCAGGGCCGCCGAGCGCGGGGAGCCATTGGGCGCGATCGCCGGCGTTGGCCGGCCCGGGATCGTGCACCGCCTCGACAAGGACACGTCCGGCCTGCTGCTGGTGGCCAAGACCGACGCCGCCCAGGCCGGCCTGATGCGCCAGTTCGGCGAGCGCAGCATCGAGAAGGAGTACCTCGCCCTGGTCCGTGGCGAGGCGCCGGCGCGACGCGGGCGGATCGAGGCGCCGGTGGGCCGCGACCCGCGCGACCGGCAGCGGATGGCGGTGGTGGCAGGCGGTCGCGACGCGGTCACCGAGTACGAGTCGCTCGGCAGTGCCGGAGGCTATACGCTGCTGGCGCTGCGGCCGCGGACGGGCCGGACCCACCAGCTGCGGGCGCACCTCTCGTACCTGGGCCTGCCGATTGCCGGGGATCAGCGCTACGCAGGCGGCGCCGGTCCCGGTGGGCTCCAGCGCCAGTTCCTGCACGCCGCCCGGCTCACCCTCGACCGGCCGCTCGACGGCAGGCGGCTGGCCGCCTGGAGCGAGCTGCCCGAAGAGCTGGCGGCGTCGCTGGCGGAGGCCGGCATCGGCAGCGGGCGGCTGCCGCGCGGCATCGGCGCCGAGCTCGTCGACGGCGAGAGGGCGGACCAATGAGCAAGCGCATGACCTTCCCCAACCCGATGCTGGTGGTGGTGTCGGGGCCATCCGGGGTGGGCAAGAGCACCATCGTGGCCGAGCTGGCCAGGCGACGGCCGCAGGTCGTGCCGATCGTGACCGCCACCACTCGCGGCCGCCGCGACGGCGAGGTGGACAAGGTCCACTACCACTTCCTCTCGGATGAGGAGTTCACGCACATGCGCGACTCCGGCGGCCTCCTCGAGTGGGCGCAGGTCCACGATCGCTCATACGGGACGCCGATCGAGCAGGTGCGTGGCATCTTGGCCGCCGGCCGAGACGCGATCCTGACCATCGATCCGCAGGGCGCCAAGCAGGTCCGCGAGCGGGTGCCGGATGCGCTGCTCATCTTCGTGATGCCCCCGTCAATCGAGGACCTGGCGGCCCGCCTGGAGGGCCGAGGCTCCGAGGACCCCGGTTCACTGGCCGTTCGGCGCCGCAATGCGGAGATCGAGATGGCGTCCAGCGGGGACTACGACTATGTGATCGTCAACGAGACGGGGCGGCCCGATGCCGCTGCCGATCGGATCTGGGAGATCATCCAGGCAGAGGCACGTCGCGACCCGCCGCGGCAGGTGCGGGTCTGACGATCGCAGCGGTGGACGCCGCCACGCGCGTCGTCCGGGTCGCGGTCGACGCCCTCGCCGACCGGCCGGAACGCACGTTCAGCTACCGGCTGCCTGCTGCTCTCGGTCGCCCGGAGCCCGGCTCGCTGCTGCTGGTGCCGTACGGACATCGGCTGGCGCTCGGCTACCTGCTCGACGGAGCTCCGCGGGAGCCAGCCGGTGCCGCGGAGCTGCGCGCTGTGGAGGCGGTCGTCTCGGGCCCGATGCTGACGTCCGACCTGCTCGACCTGGCCGAGCAGGTCGCCGCCTATTACCGCGCGCCGGTTGGCAGCACGCTGGCCGCCATGCTGCCGCCTGGCCTCGAGTCGAGGCTGCGGCGCCGATGGGTGGTCTCGGAGGATGGCGAGCTCGGTCAGGCCGGAGTGGGGCCGCGTGACGCCGATGGCCTGGTCGGCGACGCGGCGCTGATGCGCCTTGCTCCAAAGCGCGGCCGCGAGCAGTGGCTGGAGCGGCTGCGCCGCAACGGATCCGTCGTCGCGCGCTGGCAGCTCAACCCGCCGGACGTCGACGCCCGTCGGGTGCGGGTGCTCCGCCCGCTCGACGGGGGGCAGCGGCCGCGACGCGGCGCGCCGCTGCAGCACGCGCTCCTGGCGGCGATTGGCGAAGGCGAGCGGACCCTGCCCGAGCTGGCGGCGGAGCTTGACGTGGAGCCTGGCTCGCTGCTGGCTCCCGCCCGGCGGCTGGCGGCCATCGGTGCCGCCGAGCTGGACTGGCGCGAGGTGGGACGGGACCCGCTGGCGCACCGACCGGCATCGGCTCCATTGCGGCACCTGCTGGCGGACGAACAGGTGTCCGCCCTCGAGGCGGTCGAGGCGTTGCCGGCGGGCGGCGAGCTGCTGCTGGAGGGCGTCGCCGCGGCCGGCAAGACGGACGTCTACCTGGCGGCCCTGGAGTCAACCGTGGCCGCTGGGTTGGCGGCCATCCTGCTCGTGCCGGAGGTCTCGCTGGTGCCGCAGCTGGCGGACCGGGTCAAGTCAGTTGTCGATGAGCGGCTGGCGGTCCTGCACAGCGGCCTCTCGGCGGGGGAGCGTCACGATGAATGGTGGCGGATCCTGCGCGACGAGGCACAGGTCGTGGTCGGCACGCGGACGGCGATCTTCGCCCCGCTGGCGCGCCTGGGCCTCATCGTCGTCGACGAGGCGCATGACGGCGCATACAAGTCGGACCGCACGCCGCGCTATGACGCGCGGTGGGCCGCCCGCCGCCGCGCGGCGCTGACCGGCGCACGGCTGGTGCTCGGCACGGCCACGCCGGACGTCGTGACCGTGGCGCGAGCGCGCGGCGGGATGATGGAGCGCGCCGTCCTCCGCGAGCGGCGGGTTGGGCACGAGCCGGCCATCGAGGTGGTCGACCTGCGCGACGAGCTCTCCACGGGCAACCGCTCGATCTTCTCCCGCGCGCTGCAGGCCGCCCTGGCCGAGCTGCGTCCGGGCGGCGAGCAGGCGGTCCTGCTCATGAACCGGCGCGGCGCGGCCTCGTTCGTCCTCTGCCGCGACTGCGGTGAGAGCGTGCGCTGCCCGGACTGTGATCTGCCGTTCGTCTACCACTCGGCCGGCGAGCAGCTGCGCTGCCACCACTGCGGCCGCACCGCGCCCCCTCCGGAGCGCTGCCCGCGCTGCGGCAGCGCACGGATCCGGTACTTCGGCGCCGGCACGCAGCGGGTCGAGGCAGAGCTGCAGGCCCGGTTCTCGGCGTTGCGCGTGGCGCGCCTGGACTCGGACGCGCTGGCCGCGCGCCGCGGCTTCGAGGCCGTGTACGACGATTTCCGCGAGGGGCGGGTGGACGTCCTGGTCGGGACCCAGCTGGCGGCGAAGGGCCTCGACCTGCCCGGCGTGACGCTTGCCGCCGTGATCGCGGCCGATGTCACCCTCAACCTCCCGGACTACCTGGCCGCCGAGCGCACGTTCCAGCTGCTGGCACAGGTGGCCGGCCGCGCCGGCCGTGGACCGATGCCGGGTCGCGTCATCATCCAGACCTACGCGGCCGATCACTACGCGGTGCGGGCCGCCGCCCGCCTGGACGTCGATGGCTTTGCCGACGAGGAGCTGGTGAGGCGACGGTTGCTCGGCTATCCGCCAGCAACCGTGCTGGCCCGGCTGCTCATCTCGGACCCGGACCGCGCGCGGGCCGAGGCGCGCGGCCGGGCGGCGGCCGACGCCGTCGCGCTGCCGGGCCTGGACGTGCACGGGCCACTGCCGTCGTACGTGCCGCGTCGGGCCGGCCGGTGGCGCCTCCAGGTGGTGCTGCGGGCACCGGACGAGGCGACGCGCCTGGCCGCGCTGGAGCGGGTGCCCGCCGGGGTGGCCATCGACGTCGACCCCGAGTCGCTCCTGTGACCATCGGTACAATGCGGCCATGGTCGTCCGCCGCATCCTGACCGCCGAGGAGCCGATCCTGCGGGAGCGCGCCAAGAAGGTGACGCAGTTCGACGCTGCCCTGCATCGGCTGCTGGATGACATGCTGCAGACGATGCGCGATGCGCCGGGTATCGGGCTGGCGGCCAACCAGGTCGGTGTGCCGTTGCAGGTGGCGGTGATCGAGCTGGAGGAGAAGGTCACCGAGCTCATCAATCCGCAGATCGTCCGCTCGTCCGGCGAGATCATCGATTGGGAGGGCTGCCTCTCGGTGCCGGGGTTCGTTGCCGAGGTGGCGCGCGCCGCCAAGGTCACCGTGAAGGCGAGGAACCGCCAAGGGAAGGAATTCCGGGTGAAGGCCCAGGAGCTGTTCGCCCGCGCTCTGCAGCATGAGATCGACCACCTGAACGGCGTCCTCTACGTGGACTACCTGGAGTCGCTCGACGAGCTGGTGCGGATCAGCGAGCACAGCGAGATACAGGAAGAGACGGCCGCTGGCATCTAGTGGCGAAGGTCGGCTGGTGGGGGGCCTTGGCCGCGTCGCATTCCTAGGCACCGGTCATTTCGGCGTTCCGCTGCTCAGCCGTGTGGTGGCCATGGCCGACGAGCTGCTGGTCGTCAGCCAGCCCGACCGGCCAGCGGGCCGGGGCCTGCAGACGCGCTCGTCGGCGGTCGCCGGCTGGGCCAGGGAGCGCGGCCTGCGGGTGGAGACGCCCAGCAGCCTGCGCCCAAAGGACGGAGGCCTCCTGTTGCAGGAGTTCGCTCCGGAGGGCCTGCTGCTGGCCGCCTACGGCCGGCTCCTGCCCGCCCGCGTGCTCGAGCTCGGCAGCCGGCCGCCGCTGAACGTGCATCCCTCGCTGCTGCCGCGGCACCGGGGAGCGGCACCTGTCGCCTCGACCATCCTGGCCGGCGACCCGGTGGGCGGAGTGACGTTGATGGTGATGACGCCGGACCTGGATGCCGGCCCGATCGTCGCCCAGTGGCCCGTGACCCTGGATGGCCGCGAGACGACCCCCAAGCTCGAGGCGCGCCTCGCAGAGCTTGCCGCCGAGGAGGTGCCGCCGTTGCTGCAACGCTGGGCTGCTGGCGAGCTGACGGTGGAGCCTCAGGACGACCAGCAGGCGACCCTCATCCGGCCGTTCCATCGGGCGGATGGCTGGATCGATTGGCGCAAGCCGGCGGCGGTCATCGACCGCCAGGTGCGGGCCCTCCAGCCCTGGCCCGGAGCCTGGACGACCCTCGACGGACGGCGCCTGCATGTCCGGGTCGCACATCCGACCCCGGGCGTCGACGGCGTGCCGATCGGCGCGCTGCTGCCCGGCGAGTGGCCCGAGGTGGCGTGTGGGCAGGGTGCGCTGGCGCTGGAGGTCGTGCAGCCTGAGGGTCGGCCGGCAATGCCCGCCGACGCCTGGCGCCGCGGCCTGCCGCGCGACCACGTGCTGCTGGGCGCCGAGCCGGCGCCCGAGGGTGGTCGCTAGCCGATCAGCGAGCTGTCGGAGCGGGCTCGCCGGGCAGGTGGAGCAGGTTCTCCACGTACCAGACACCCCGCACCTCGCCGGCCCGCTTCTCCAGCCGTGAGCGAACGGCCGCGCTCGGAACCTCGCCGCGCAACACGACGATGCCCTGCTGGGCATTGATGTTGATCGCGCCCTTCGGCATCTTCGGATCGCGGAGCAGCTCGCTCTCGACCCGATCCTTCAGGGTCGGGTCGTTGGGGCGATCCGCTTCGGCCCTGTCGGTGCCCGCGGCGCGAATGGCCGCCAGCTTGCCGGTCGCCGTGCTGGCGAGCATCCGCCCCTGTCGCGTGACGGTATGCCAGGTTCGTCGTGCGGTCGCCGCGGTCTGATCGACCAGGCGCGCGCGGCGCGCGCGCCCGCGCGCCGGATCGAAGAGAAGCATCGCCGCGGCGCCGATCGTGCCACCTAGCAATGCACTGAGAAGCTTGCCCATTGGCCCCACCTTCCTATCTTGACCTTGCCTCCCAGTCCCGCATGCAGCGTGCCCGGCCTGCGAGTACGGACGATGGATACGACGTCTTCACCGTGGCGGAATCGGGCCTTCACCGGGCCTCATCTATACTCAGCGCGCTCCCAAGGAGGTAGCAGACAACAAATGGGTGGACTTCTGCCCTACATCCTTCTGGTGATGCTCCCGAGCATCGCGATCACCGGCTGGGCCGCCTGGCGCGTCCGCTCGACCTACGCCAAGTGGTCGAAGATCGACTCGGGCATCCGCCTTTCCGCATTTGATTTCGCTCGGCAGCTGCTCGACCGGCAGGGCCTGCACGACGTCCGTATCGAGCCGGTGCCCGGTCAGCTGACCGACCACTACGACCCGCGCGGCAAGGTGCTGCGCGTGAGCAGCTCCGTGGCCGGTCGACCAGAGCTTGGAACCTACGATCCGCAGGCGATGGCACTCGGCGTGCCGGCCTCGGATTCGAACCTGTCCGTGGCAGCCGCCGCGGTCATCGCGCACGAGGTAGGCCACGCGCTCCAGGATCGCGAGCGCGACCCGTGGATGGCCGTGCGCCAGACCATCGTGCCGGTCGCCCAGTTCGGCTCGGGGATCGCTCCGTGGCTGATCATCGGCGGCCTCATCTTCAACGCGCTCGGCCTCGCCTGGATCGGCCTCATCGCCTTTGCGGGGGCCGTGCTCTTCACCTTCGTGACGCTGCCGGTCGAGATCGGTGCGTCCGGCAAGGCGCTGGCCTTCGTGTCCAGCCTGGGCATGATGGGCGAGCGCCAGACCGGCGCGCGCGACGTGCTCAAGGCTGCGGCCTGGACCTACGTGGCGGCCGCGCTGACGGCGTTGCTGACGTTCCTGTACTACCTGATGCTGATCATGGGGCGGCGTGACTGAGCTGCCGCTCGCCGGCACGGTGCCGGCGATCAGCGAAATCCCCTCCTCATCGCTCGCCGCGTGGCTGACGGCCCGCGGCGAGCCCGCGTATCGGGCCGAGCAGGTGATGGCCGGCGCGCATCGGCCGGAGGTGTCCGGCTTCGCAGAGATGACGGACCTGCCGGCAGCGCTGCGGACGGCAATGGCCGATGCCTATCGGTTCTCGACCATTGCCATCAGCCACGTGCTCGAGGCCGATGGGGGCATGACGGCCAAGGCCGTCCACCAGCTCGCCGACGGGCAGCGGGTGGAATCGGTCCTGATGCGATATCCAGGCAGGCGCGGGACGGCGGCTCGAACGACCATCTGCATCTCCAGCCAGGCGGGCTGCGCGGTCGGCTGTCCGTTCTGCGCCACCGGGCAGGCGGGCTTCGGCCGCCAGCTGACCCCCGGCGAGATCGTGGACCAGGTGCTGCACTGGCATCGCTCGCCGTGGCATGCACTCGGCGCCGACTGGCGGCCGGGGGCCGGGAAGGGCCACTACAACATCGTGTTCATGGGGATGGGGGAGCCGCTGAACAACCCGGACCGGGTCTTCGATGCCGTCCGCCTGCTCAACGACCCGGCCCGCCTGGGCATCGGCGCGCGCCACATCACGGTCAGCACCTCGGGCGTGGTGCCGGGCATCGAGCGCATGATCGACGAGCTGCCGCAGGTCAACCTGGCGATCAGCCTGCATGCCGCCGATGACCGGCTGCGTGATGAGCTGGTGCCGCTCAACAGGAAGTGGCCGATCGCCAAGCTGATCGCAGCCGGCCGCCGATTCGCGGACCGCACAGGGCGTCGCGTCAGCCTCGAGTACGTGATGATCGACGGCGTCAACGACAGCCTCGAGCAGGCGGAAGGGCTGGCCGCCCAGGCGGCTGGCTGGCCTAGCCACGTGAACCTCATCCCGCTGAACCCAACGCCCGGCTCGCGGTGGAGTGGGACCCCGCCGCAGCGTGTCTCCGCCTTCGCCGGCGTGCTGCGCGCCGCCGGAGTGCCGGTCACCGTCCGCGACACGCGTGGCCGCGAGATCGATGCTGCCTGCGGGCAGCTCCACGCGCAGCTGGCTGGCCGGTCCCTGGGGGGGACAATGGCGCCTTCGCCGGTCCCGGAGCTCGCTGTCCGGTGAGCCGGCCGCCCCACATCAGCGCCAGCGTCCTGAACGCCGACTTCGCCCAGCTCGGGGACGAGGTGCGCCGGGCAGCGCATGGCGGCGTGGACTCGATCCACCTGGACGTGATGGATGGGCACTTCGTCGGCAACATCACCATGGGGCCGGTGGTGGTCGAGGCCTTGCGCGCGCACGCGGCGTTGCCCTTCCACAGCCACCTGATGATCAGCCAGCCGCTGCGCTACGTGCGTGACTTCCTGGACGCCGGCAGCGACCTGGTCGTCTTCCACCTGGAGGCCGATGACCCTGCGGAGGAGGTGATCGAGTCGGTGCGCGCCACCGGTCGCCAGGTCGGCCTGGCCATCAACCCCGAGACGCCAGGAGAAGCCGCGCATCCCTATCTGGGGCAGATCGACCTGCTGCTGGTGATGACCGTCAACCCTGGTTGGGGCGGCCAGCCGTTCATGACGGAGGTGCTGCCCAAGCTGGCCGGCCTGCGTGGAGAGGCGGTGGCGCGCGGACTTGACCTGCCGATCGGTGTCGATGGCGGGGTTAACCTGGAGACCATCGGCTCCGCCCATGGCGCCGGGGGTGACGTGCTGGTCGCCGGCAAGGCCCTGTACGGGACCGATGGCGACCTGCGACCCGTGGTCGAGGCGTTGCGCAACGCCGCCCTGAGCGGCGCGTCGTCGCCCGTCATCGGCTGATCCGATCCGGCATCATGTGCCGGCACCGAGAGCCGAGGAGATCCCTGATTCGCGCCGCGTCCCGACCATCCGCTGCCCTGCTGGTCCTGATCCTGATCGTGGTCGGCTGTGGCAGCAACCCGATTCCCCTGATCCCAACCCCCGAGGCGACCGCAGAGCAGCGCGAGCTGACGGTTACCGCCGTCGAGCAGGGGTCGCAGCAGCCGATCACCGGAGCCACCGCGACGGCGGATGGGACGAGCGTGGCCACCGGTGCCGATGGCTCTGCCATGTTGACCGCCGGTCGTGGCGCGACGGTGACGGTCACCGCTGCCGGTTACGACCCGGCCTCCGGCACCGTGCCGGATGAGGGGGACCTGCGGCTCGAGCTGCGGTCGAACGTGGTCACGGGCACGATTACCGATGCGCAGGGGCGACCCGTTGAGGGTGCCCGCATCTTCGTTGAAGGCCAGACCAGCTGGGTGCGCAGCGACCGGCGCGGGAACTACGCGCTGTTTGGCGTACCGCCTGAGGGGATGCTGATCGTGAAGCTGGCCGGCTACCGGCTGGCCGAGATGCCCATCGACGGGCAGATGACGAAGGACCTCGCCCTCGAGCCATTCGAGGCCCGCGGCCTCTACGCGCCGGCCGCCGTGTTCGAAGGCGTCGGACGGCTCGACGAGATGCTCGATCTCGTCGAGCGGACCGAGGCGAACGCCATGGTGATCGACGTCAAGGAGACGGGCGGCTGGCTGTACTACGAGACCGACCTGCCCGAAGCGCGGGAGTCGGGCGCCGACGTTCGACCGATCTTCGAGCTCGAGCAGCTGCTGCCCGCGCTCAAGGAGCGCGGCATCTACACCATCGCCCGGATGGTTGTGATGAAGGACAACACCGTCGGGGCCTCGCGACCCGAGCTGGCCGTGCGCAACTCGGCCACTGGTGAGCCGTGGACGGACTACGGCGGTGGCATCTGGCTGGACCCGCACAATCCCGGAGTGGCCGAGTACATCGCCGCCATTGCCGGCGATCTCGCGGACAAGGGATTCGACGAGGTTCAGCTGGATTACGTTCGCTTCTTCAGCGACGGTGATTACTCGGTGGCGGAGGCCAACCTGCCGAACACACAATCCTTCCGGCTTCCGGCCATCAGGCGCCTCTTCAGGCTGGTAGGTGAGCGGCTGGCCACCGAACGGGCCTTCTTCAGCGCGGACGTGTTCCCGATCAGCTTCATCGCCCCCGATGACCAGGGGATCGGCCAGCGGCCCGAGGTGATCATGCCGTACGTCGACTCCTTCTCACCGATGGTCTACCCCAGTCACTACGGCCCGTTCACCTTCGGCATCGCGGAACCCAACGAGCATCCATACGAGATCATCGACCGCACGCTCCAGATCATGAACCGCCAGGCCGCCGGCCTGCCGATGCGCATCCGTCCCTGGATCCAGGACTTCGGCTACGGGCCGTTCCGCGCCTACACCGCGACCGACATCAGGGCAGAGATGAGGGCGTTGACCGATAACGACGCCCTGGGCTGGATGATCTGGAATGCGCGAGCCTTCTACACCGAGGCGGCGCTGGGTCCGCCCCGCGCGGGAGAGGACGCCGGCGTCACGCTCGCTTCGCCCTGATGCGGCTCGTCGTCCAGCGCGTTTCGCGGGCGGCGGTACGCATCGGCGGCGCGACGGTGGGGGAGATCGGCCGCGGCGCGGTCGTGCTGGCCGGCATCGGCGCGACTGACGACGAGGCCGTGGTCGATCGCATGGCCGCCAAGCTGGCCGGGCTACGCTACTTCGCCGATGACGGCGGCCGGACCAACCTGACCATGGCGGATGATGGTGGCAGCTTCCTGGTGGTCAGCCAGTTCACCCTGCACGCCGACGTCCGGCGGGGCCGTCGTCCTGGCTTCACGGACGCTGCGCCGCCGCAGGTCGCCGAGCCGCTGATCGACCGGTTCGTGGAAGGCCTGCGAGGGCTGGGCCACCGCGTCGAGACGGGCCGTTTCGGCGCGATGATGGAGGTCGAGCTGGTGAACGACGGCCCGTTCACGCTGCTCCTGGACTCGAACCGCGATCTCTAGTCCGCGACCTCACCGGGAGCTGGGAATCGCGCCTCCAGTGCGGCCTGATCACGCAGGATGCGGCGCCCCACCATCGCGACCATCGCCAGGAAGATGATGGCCGACGTGCCCAGCCCGATCCAGACGAGGATCTCCACCGCGACTCCGAGGGACAGCGCGATGACGCAGGCCAGCACGCCGCCCAGCATCGCGACGATGAGCCCGATCATTCCGAGGGAGGTGGTGAGCGCGTACCAGACGCCTTCGACCCCGCCCTCCGGCGCGGCGTAATCGGCGGCGACGCTGTCCGCATCGTCATGGGTCGCCATCGTGAAGTACGGGGCGGTGACCGGCGCGATCTGCGTGTAGCCGTGGCGGATGCGCGCCATGCCATGCATCGCGCGGAGGTCGTCGGAGTTGGCGCCGGCAATCCGGCCGAAGGTCGTCAGGCCGATGACGAAGTCGAAGGCGAGCACGATGGCCGCGATGGACAGGAACGGTCCGCCGAATGACAACGCCTCGGCGAGCAGCGCCAGGCCGATGAACGAGGTCGAGAGAAACGCGAGGAACATGCCCGCGCGGGTGAACGCCTCGTTGTAGGCGAGTGAGCGCGCGGAGAGCACGCTCCAGTGCTCGGTGGTGAGGATCTGGATGGCGCGTGGATCGTCAAGCGACGTGACGGGCGATGGCGCAGGCGGCGCTGCTGGTTGGCTCGAGGTCGTCATTAGCGCGGGCTGGGCGTGCTCCTGGGACATCGGGTCTGCTCCATGGGAGATTGATGCAGGAGCAATTGTGTCGGAGGGCGTCAGACTTTCTCGGCGGTCCGGCGGCAGCGCGAGCAGGCCTTGACGCGGACCATGCGGCCGGCGCGGTTGACCATCATCGGTTGCAGGTTGGGAACCCATCGGCGCAGTGCGCGCTTGCGGTTCATCCCAACCGACTGCGGATTCCAGCCGGTGATCGGCTTCTTACCGCAGATCTCGCACTCGCGTGCCATGGGAATCTCCAGTCATAAACGAACCGGCGCACCGTGCATCGGCGCCGCCGGAACTTCGGGATCGTAGCACGCTACGATCGAGCCGTGCAATCGGATCGCCCGCTCCTCCCATCATGAGCTACGGGGTCGTGCTTGACTGGGTGGTCTCATCGGGAGCAGTGGCCGCCTGGTGAGCGTTTCGACCGCGGCGCGGCCGCTCAGCCCGGAAGACCTCGAGCGGCCGATCCGAGCTGCGATGCCGGAGCTGTCGCGCGGGGCGGCCACCCTGGCGCGGCTCGGGGTGACCACGCCGCGGCAAGCGCTCTTCTACCTCCCCTTCCGCTACGACGACTTCAGCGAGCTGAGGCCGTTGCGAGAGCTGGTTGCCGACGAAAAGCAGTCCGCCCGCGCCACGGTGAGGGACGTGAAGCTCGAGACGGGCTTGGGCGGTCGCCCGCGGCGGGTCGCCGCGCCGGGGCGCCCCGAGGCTGGGGACACGGCCGAGGCCGTCTGGTTTGGTCGCCGCTTCGTGGAGAACCGCCTGCGCGCCGGGGATGAGCTGCTGGTGAGCGGCAAGGTCCAGATGCGTGGCTGGCGCCCGCAGTTTGTCTCCCCGGAGTTCTCACCGGCCGGCCGGGAGTCGATCCACACCGGCCGAGTGGTGCCGGTCTACCCGCTGTCGGCGGGCGTGACCCAGAAGCGCGTACGGGAGCTGCTGGCGCGCATCCTCGACCGCTCGCTGCCGGTCGTCCAGGACCCGCTGATGGACGACGAGCGAGGCGCACTGCCAGTCCTGGCGGACGCGCTGTACGCCGCCCATTTCCCGGAGGAGGCAGCCGACGTGGCGGCTGCGCTCGACCGGCTCGCGTTCGACGAGCTGCTGGCCCTCCAGCTGACGCTGGCCCAGGCGCGCGAGTCACGTGCTGAGCTGCGGGCGGCCTCGGTTGCCATCAGCGCGCAGGAGCTGGGGCAGCTGATCGCGGCGCTGCCGTTCGAGCTGACCGGCGACCAGCGCCGAGCCGTCGAGGAGATCGTGGCCGACCTGGGCGCCGAACGACCGATGCGGCGCCTGCTGCAGGGCGACGTCGGCAGCGGCAAGACGGCAGTGGCGGCGGTCGCGCTGGCCGGCGTTGTGCGTGCCGGCTGGCAGGGGGCGCTGATGGCTCCGACCGAGATCCTGGCCAGGCAGCACCACGGCGGCCTGGCGCCGCTGCTCGAGGCGCTTGGGGTGCGGGCCGAGTTCCTGTCTGGCTCGCTCTCTGTGGCACGGAAGCGCGAGACCCATGAGGCGATCGCCGGCGGAGATGCGCAGGTGGTGATCGGCACCCACGCCGTGATCAGCGAGGCGGTCGAGTTTCGCAACCTGGGCCTGGCGGTGGTGGACGAGCAGCATCGCTTCGGCGTCGCCCAGCGCTCGAAGCTGCAGGCCAAGGGTGGCGGGCTGGAGCCCCACCTGCTCGCGCTGACCGCCACGCCCATCCCACGCACCCTCGCCCTGACCTTCTACGGCGACCTGGCGATCTCGACGATCCGCCAGCTGCCTCCGGGTCGCCAGCCGATCCGGACGGAGGTGCGGGACAGATCGGCGCTGCCGCGCGTCGAAGCATTCCTGGCGGCCGAGGCGCAGCAGGGGAGGCAGTCATTCGTGGTCGTCCCGCTGGTCTCGGACAGCGAGGCACTTACCGTGGCCAGTGCCGAGGCGGAGGTCGAACGACTGCGGGACGCGCTGCCGCAGCTACGGATCGGGCTGGTGCACGGGCAGCAGCGCGCCGACGACCGCGACGCCACCATGCAGCGCGTTGCGGCCGGCGAGCTGGACGTGCTGGTGGCCACCACCGTCATCGAGGTGGGGATCGACGTGCCGAACGCCAGCGTCATGCTCATCGAGGACGCCGAGCGCTTCGGGCTGGCGCAGCTGCACCAGCTCCGCGGCCGGGTCGGCCGCGGTGGGCATCGGTCCTTCTGCATCCTGCTCTCCGACGCGACCGATGAGCTCTCCCGGCGGCGGCTGGAGATCATCCAGGGCTCCTCCGACGGCTTCGAGATCGCGGAGGCGGACCTAAAGCTCCGTGGCGCGGGCAACCTGCTTGGCACGCGGCAGTCCGGATTGCCGCCGCTGCGCGTGGCCTCGCTCTTCGAACCCCGCCACCTGGCGCTCGCCGAGCGTGCGCGCGGCATCGCCGACAACCTGGTCGCTGCCGACCCGCAGCTGGACCGGCGGCCCGGGCTGGCCAGCATGCGACGGGAGTTCGCTGCGCTGGAGCGCGAGGGCGAGGCGGCGTGAGGGTGATCGCCGGCTCGGCTGGAGGCATCCGCCTCGATGCCCCGCGAGACCGCCGCATGCGACCCATCACCGACCGCGTGAAGGAGACGCTGTTCGCCATCCTCGGCGAGCGGGTCGTCGACGCGCGTGCACTGGACCTGTACGCGGGCAGCGGAGCGATCGGGATAGAGGCGCTCTCGCGCGGGGCCTCCCACGCCACGTTCGTCGAGCGCTCGCGCGAGGCCGTCGAGCTCATCCGACGCAACCTGGAGCGCACGCACCTTGAGTCCCAGGCACGGGTCGTGGGCATGCGGGTCGACCGCTTCCTGGCTGCCAACGCCGAGGATCGCTACGACCTGGCCTTCCTGGATCCACCCTACGAGGAGCGTGCTATCCTCGCGCCGCTCGAGCGCCTGGGACCGATGCTGGCGCCCGGTGCGACGGTGGTCGTCAAGGCCCTCTGGCGGACCCCGATCCCGGCTCCCGACGGCTTGCGACCGTGGCGGGAGCGGCGTTTCGGAGAGACAGCACTCACCTTCCTGGAGGTGCCATGAGCCGCGTGGCCGTCTTCCCCGGTTCGTTCGACCCCATGACCATGGCGCACCTGGACGTCGCACGCCGCGCCGCCACGCTCTTCGATCACCTGATCATCGGCGTCCTGCACAACCCGAAGAAGGCTCCGCTCTTCTCGGTGGAAGAGCGGGTGACCATGATCACGGCCGCCGTCGCCGAGTTCGGACACAACGTTGAGGTTGCCTCGTTCGACGGTCTGACGGTCGAGTTCGCGGAGAGCAACGGTGCCGGCTTCATCGTCCGCGGGCTGCGTGCCGTGAGCGACTTCGAGGCGGAGCTGCAGATGGCCCATACCAACCGCCGCCTGGAAGGAAGGGTCGACACCGTTTTCCTGATGACGGCGCTGGAGTTCGGCTACCTGTCGAGCACCCTGGCCAAGGAGGTCGCCCAATTCGATGGCGACGTCAGCGGCATGGTTCCGCCGCCGGTCGCCCAGGCACTGGCCGCGAGGTTCC
>CBFGSY010000030.1:0-18105 GCA_965651545.1 uncultured bacterium
AACCCGGCGGTGACGGTGGCGGTGCGGCTGGCCGGGCGGATCGAGTGGCGGATGGCCGCCGCCTACGTCGTGGCCCAGCTCGTCGGCGCGGCGGCCGCCGGCTTCGCCCTGGTCGCGGTCATGCCGCAGTCGGCGGTGAACAAGTCGTTCGCTGGAACGCCAACGCTGGACCCGGGCATCGGCCTGGCTGCCGGCATCGCGATCGAGGCAGTGCTGACGCTGCTGCTGGTGCTCGCCGTCTTCGGAACCGCAGTGGACGCGCGAGCGCCGCGGCTGGGTGGCATCGCCATCGGGCTGGCGGTGGCGGCCGACATCCTGATGGCCGGCCCGCTGACGGGCGCGGCCATGAATCCGGCGCGCTGGTTCGGCCCGGCGCTGGCATCGGGCCATTGGGAGCACTGGTTCGTGTGGTGGGTCGGCCCGCTTATCGGGGCCATCGTTGGCGCCGTCATCTTCCAGTACGCGCTGGAAGGTGAGGCAGGGCCGGAGGTCACCCCGGCGACGCCGCAGGGCTAGGAGCCGCCGGACCCGTTCAGCATCACCACGCCGATGATGATCAGGCCGATGCCGGCCAGCTTCACCGCGTCCAGCACTTCGCGGAACAGCACCCAACCGATGACGACCACGGCGGCGGTGCCGACCCCTGACCAGACGGCGTAGACCACGCCCAGCGGAATCGACTTCAGCGACACGGACAGCGCGTAGAAGCTGATGCCGTAGCCGACGACCACCACCGCACCCCAGCCGAGCTGCCGAAACCCATCCGACAGCTTCAGCGACACTGTGGCGACGATCTCGGTGCCGATCGCCAGGGCCAACCATACGATGGGATGCATCGGCCTTTTCGTCACCTCTCAGATGAAGAACTGGAACAGGACTGCCATGCGGGTGAAGGCATCGGTGAGGATGAGCACGCCGGTGAAGATGATGAAGAGCCCGGACGCGACCTGCACGGCCCGATGGTGGCGGCGCAGCCAGTCGAGCACCGGCTTCAGCCGCGGCAGGGCCACCGCTGCCGCCAGGAATGGGACCGCCAGCCCCAGCGAGTAGGCCGTCAGCAGCAGCGCCGCCACGGCGACGTCCTGCGACGAGAGGCCGAGGGTCAGGATCGTGCCCAGCACAGCACCGATGCATGGCGTCCAGCCGATCCCGACCAGGATGCCCAGCGAGACCGCGCGGGCCGACCTGGCGGCAGGCAGCAACTCCATGGGTGGGCGAACCGTCAGGCGATCCAGGATCGGGCCGAACACGCCGGTGGTGACGATGCCGAGCACGATGACGACGGCGCCTGCCACCTCGCGCACCAGCGGGCGCTCGCTGCCGAACAGGGGCCCGCCCAGCAGCCCCACCGAGACGCCGAGCAGGATGAAGAGGGCGCTGAAGCCCAGGACGAAGAGAGCGGCCTGCCCGAAGATCGGTCCCCGCCAGCCCGGTTGGCGGGCATCGTCAGCAGTCGAGGCGCTCTCGCCGAGGAAGGCGACATACACCGGCACCAGCGCGAGCACGCAGGGCGAGATGAAGCTCAGCACGCCGGCGATGAAGGCCAGCGCCAGGCTGACGTCGCTCATCCGTATCTTCCCGGTGCCAGCGCAGCCGGCACGACTCCCGGCTCCAGCGTGATCGGCGCGGCGATGATCCACAGCGAGAGGACGGTGTAGGCCACCATCAGCACGACCAGCGGGAGGCCCGCCAGGAGCGGCCGCGAGGCGGAGTCGCGGAGGGCGCCACGATGGGCAAGCACCACCGCCAGCACGTGCCCCAGCACGATCGCGCCGACAGACAGGTACCAGACCGCACTGATCGGGATCCAGTCGAGCTGTGGCGCGACAGTGGCCAGCGGATCCGCCAGCAGCTCGGGCAGCCAGACGATGCCCTGCAGCAGCACGGTCAGATAGTGGGCGATCAGGTAGCCGGCGGCGATGGGCAGCAGCGTCGCGGCGTATGCGCCAACGGTCGCGCCAAGTGGAGGCGGCAGGCGCATCGGATCATGCAGTGCACGCGTGAGCTGGACGGCCACAAGGAACGCGATGCTGAAGGTCAGCCAGACGCCCAGCAGGCCGGCCGTCTGGATCAGGAGCACCGCGTTCAGCGCGCCGAACGTCTCCCACAGGGCCACGAACAGGGGCTGCATGAGCGAGCCCCAGAAGGCGGTCTCCTGGAGCCCGTCGTAGGTCACGCCGGCCAGGGCAAGCACGATGAACGCCGCGTCCGACCAGCCGGCGGCGCGCACGTCGGTGAGCCCCACGAACCATGGCCGTAGCTCGGTGCGTCGCTCGCCCGGCTCGGCGGCGGTCGCGCACTCGGGACAGTCGACGCAACGCTGAGGATCACATACCTCGCTACAGCCCTTGCAGGCCACCGAATCGAGCACGCGCCTCCCGATCGGGCCGATGCGCCCGAACCAGCCGACCAGCACCTCGAACAGCTCCGCGTTGCGCAGCCAGGCGACGCGCCCGAACAGCAGCATGCCCAGCAGGGTGAGGCCCGTGTACGCGAGCAGCAGGCTGCCAACGGTTCCCGGCTCTCCCTTGCCGGGCAGGACCAGCTCGGCCCATAGCGCCGCGAACAGCAGCAACACGGCGGGCCAGCGGGCCAGGGCGCGTGGGTAGCGAATGCCGGCATCCAGCCGATCCAGCCCCACCAGGCGAGCCAGCCGCTCCAGCAGCCAGAAGAGAGTTCGAAACGGGCTCAGGCTTGGCCACGGGTTGCCGAAGGTGACGGCGATGACCGGCAGCCCGATCCAGAAGCCGATCCAGAACAGCAGCGCCGGCAGCTGCGAGATTGGGTCCGCCACGAACCCTGTTGCGATCATGCCGGCCCACCACATCAGCCCAAGTACCTGCAACCCGATGGATGTCATCCGGCTGACGCGGGCCGAAACGCCCAGCGTTGGATATCCCGGCACACGCCCCGCCGGCGAAACGACCACGACTGCGACGACGAATGAGGCCGCGACCGCCAGGCCGGCCCCCGTCAGGTAGAGAGCCAGCGGCACGGGCAGGGTGAAGACCTGGCCGATGCCGTGGCCCAGCACGGCGGTCGGCAGCACGAATCCAGCCGCTATCGCCGCAGCGGTCGCGGCAAGCCAGCGGGGCACGCGCCGCCGGTCACGCATCGTGGACGATCAGGGTGCCGACGGTCCCCGCGTCCTGGCCGTCGAGGGTATGGAGTGTGATGGGGAACTGCCCGACGTGGGTGGCCTCGAACTCCAGGTCGATGGTCTGGCCGGCTCGCACCTCCCTTGCCCCCAGGAGGTCGTCATAGCCGTGCAGGTGCAGGATGCCGTCCTGCTCGGCGGTGATCGCCAGGGTCAGGTGCTGCCCGCGGCACGCGTCGAAGGTCGGAGGCTCCAGCCCCTCATCGGCCAGTGTGGCGGCGAAGCTCACCGCAGCCTGGTTGCAGGTGTCTGGCAGTGAGACGTTCGGGATGCAGCCAGCCACCACCAGCAGCGAGGCGACGGCCAGCGCGAGGCGAAGCGGGGACGCGGCCCACCCACGGGCCGGCCGCGTCATCTACCGATGCGCCAGTCGCCGGGCGCCGAGCAGCAGCCCGAGCAGGAGCAGCAGGGTGCCGAGCATCGGTGTCAGTGGAACGTCGGGACGCCGCGTGGCCGTGTCCGGCTGCTCCTCCTCGGTCGGGTTTGGGATCTCCTCGTCGGTGTTGTAGCCGAAGCTGAACGTGCCCTCGATGGCATGGCCGTCGATGCCAGCCACGTGGTAGGTGACTGTGTACACGCCCGGGTCGCTGATGGTCACCTGACCGCTGAGTACGTTGCGATCAGCAACGGTGAGGTCGACCTCGCCACTGCCGACCTCGTTGCCACCCGCATCGGTCACGGTGAAGCTGCTCAGCGCGGGATCGAGCTCATCGTCGAAGGTGACGGTCACCTCGTTCGGCGCGCTGTCCAGGTTCTCGCCGGCGGCCGGCGAGCTGTCAGTTAGCTCGACATGCGCGAGGGCCACTGCGGGCAGGGCCAGCAAGGCGGTCATCGTCATTGCCACGGTCAGGATGCGCGCCGATCTGCGCACTGGGTCATCCTCCATATCTCGTTCGCCGGGTCACGGGCTGGTCACGGGCTGGGGCCGAAGGCGCTGCGCAGGTAGTTCACCAGGTCCCATCGGTCAGCCTCCGACAGGGTACCCGCGAAGCCCGGCATCCGGCTGCCGGCCGTGCCGACCGCGATGCGGTAGGCGATCGTCCCGTCATCCAGGGCGGGCACCCCGTCGGACAGGGGCTTCATGGCCAGGCCGGTGCGTTCGGCAGTCGGTCCATCTCCGCCTCCCCGCTCGCCGTGGCAGGCGGCGCAGTTGGCGAGATACAGATGATGGCCGCGCGTGACCGAGTCAGCCGAGGCGGGGACCGGGTTCGTGTCCGGGACACCTGCGGGAGGTTGGTTCGCGGCCTGGACCAGCTCTCGCGATCCGACCGCGACCCCGATGAGCACGGCGACGACCACGACGGCGGCGCGCGTCGCAGACGCCAGCGTGGATGGCCGGGCTCTGGCCGCGATGCCCGCGGCCATGGACGCACCCAAGAGCACAAGCACCAGCAGCCAGCCGCCGGCGCCGCCAGGAAGCCACGCCCATACGGTTGCCAGTGGCGGCGGCGCGCCTATGCCGATATCCGGCGGTGGAACGGTCCCCGGCGGCTGCGGCTCTGAGACGGTGACCCGGAACGAGGTCGACTCATCCAGCTCCCCGATGCGTCGCACGATGGTTTCGAGCTGCCAATCGCCAACCACCGGCGTGTATGCGCCTCGTGCGCTCCACAGTGATGGGTCGTCCGCACTCTCCAGCTCGACCCGCTCAGCGGTGAGGTCCGACGCCGCGGGCGGAGTGAAGACCAGGATCACGCGCTGCACGTCACGACGCGGGGCACCGGTCTGCAGATTGGAGACGCCCACCTGGTAGCGCTGGCTGCCAGGAGCCGGCACGTTGACCGCAACGTGCACCGACGACTCGCCCGCCTCTCCGTACAGGTGCAGGGCGCTGAGTGCCGGCGTCACCTGCACCGGTTGACGGTTGGCCGATGGCTGGCCGCTCACCAGGCCCGCCGCCGCCAGCACGGCCAGCGCTCCGACGATCAGCTCGACGCCGATGAATGGCAGCGACCGTCGAGCGCCTGCGGATCGCACGAGGAAGTAATTGACCGATCCGATGCCCACCGCGGTGCTGAACAGCAGCGCCTTAGCCACGAGCAAGTTGCCGTAACCGCTGGCCACCAGCTCGCGGGAACTGCCCAGGACGAGCGGCGAGTTGGCGAGCCCGCTGAGAACCACCACCGGGGCGGCCACAATGGCCAGCCGCGAGTGCCTGCGCAGTGCCTGGCCGATCGCCGCGCGTGCTCTCAGGGCGAGCAGGAAGAGCCCGACCAGGGTGCCCACCCAGGCCGCGACGCCGAGCAGATGCACCAGGTCGACGAGGGCCAGCAGCGGCCCGCCGATGGCGGCCGCATGGGCGGCAAAGCTCATCCCCCCAAACGTCACGACGCAGCTACCCAGCAGCACCGGCAACCACACACGGTCGGCGGAGTGCGGTGGCGGGCGATCCCGTCGCCGTGCCTCGTCGTGCGCCACCCAGCGCGCCACCGCCAGCCCGAATGACGCCAGGGAGCCGACCATCGCGACCCGCATGGCGTTTGCGAACGGCGTCCATCCGAACGGCGCGGCGAAGTCGAGCGGGAAGGCGTTGCCGTGGCCGCCATGTCCTGCGGATTCGACGATGGGCCGCGCGGCGAGCGTCAGGTAGAGCACCAGGCCCACCATTGCGCTGACTGCGGCGAGCGCGATCGGCCCCCAGGGAGCGGGCAGCCCGGCGCCGCCGGTCGCTGTCAGTGCCGGCCGCGCCGAGAAGAGCCAGAAGATGACGATGCCGGCCAGGGCCAGCGTTCCAGCCAGGGCCAGCCATCGGGCGGCCACGACTTCGGGTCCCGAAGAGAGCGAGGTCGACGTGGTCTCCGCGGCCGGCGGCGGCTGGTTTCCGGTCGGGTCGACCAGGAAGGCGAAGTTGCCGCTCGTGACGTGGCCGTCAACCGCCGAGGTGACCTGGTAGCTGACCGTGTAGGTGCCCGCCTCGAGCTCCGGCAGCGGCACGGTGGCCGTCGTGCCGGCTGCGTCGACCCGCAGCGGCCCGACGCCGGGGAGGACCGTCTGGCGCGTGTCGAGCAGCCTGACGGTTGCGGTCGCGGCATCGATCGCCTCGCTGAAGACAAGGTGCAGTGCGTCAGGCGCGCTGGGCAGCGACGAGTTGGCGGCCGGGTCCGAGGAGACCAGCTCGGAGTGCGCGGCAACGGGGCCCGGCACGAGCAGGGCCATCGCGAGCAGGGCGATTCCCAGGACGGCGGCACGCGCTGGGTGGCACCCGCAGCTGGCTCGGGACAATCCTCGCTCGACGGTGATGGTTCGGTGGTCGGGCGAGTGTACGGCAGGGCAGGCCCGCGGGCCGGCGGCAGGACGCCCGCCCTACGCCCAGGTCAGCGAGAGGCCTTGGCCACCTCCGACTCGTTGTCGACCTCGATGCCGTGTCGCTTCGCGGCGTGCACGATCTTCTTGGCTGCTTCCTGCTTTGCGTTCTCGCTCTGGAAATCGGTCTGGTTGAAGCGCGCCATCGCGTTGCGGATATGCGATTCGTCGTGGATCGGCAGGTGCTCGCCGCCCTCCCTGTCCACGTAGGCGAACTGATCCTTTCGCAGGTCCTCGCGGGCCTCGGTGTCCAGCTCAGGCATCTCACGTCTCCCTTGCGTGCATGCCTGAGTAAGCCGTGCAGGACGCGTGCCGGAGCTCCATTAGTCAGGCCTCGGCGAAGAAGGGGTCGTCGCCGTAGAGCTCCAGCCATCGGCGACGCATCTGCCGGATGGTGGCGGCCACCGCCGCGTCCGGCGTGCCGGGCGGAAGGAGCGACGCGATCGCGGCGCGGACCTGCTCGGCGCCCTCCATGCCCAGCAGCATCAGGTAGTCATGGACGCGCTGGGCAGGCGTCTTGCCCTGTGCCCGCGTACGGACGAGGACGTCCGCCTCGTGCTGCAGTGCGCCGGCATAGTCAGCATCGGTCCGCTCCAGCTCGGCCAGCAGGGCCGGCACGTGGTCCAGGCGCGGGTCGGAGTAGGCCCAGCGCACGAAGGAGTCGATGGGCTGCGGCTCCCTCTCGTGATGCCGGGCGTGGAACCCCTGCAGGTACTGGCGGCGTTCTGCCTCCGTGCGGGTCAGTGCGATCTGGGCGACCTGGCGCATCTCCGGCGTCCAGCGGCGAAGGGATTCGACGAACTGGCGAAGCGTGAGGCTGCCCGCCGGCTGCGGCCGGAATCGGTGCTCATGGGGCTGCTGCACGGGCCCGTATACTAGCCGCCGCATGCCCCGCCTGAGCTCAGCGGGCTCGTGGACCCGCCTGACGGTGGGGGTCGTGGTGCTCGCTCTCGTCGTCACCTCTGCCCTGCTGACGCGCCCGGCGCAGGCTGCCGACGACGTCCTGCGCTACCTGGGCGACGACATCAAGACGCTGGATCCGGCGTTCATCAGCGACGCCGCGGACGTTCAGCTGCTTCTGCAGCTCTACGCGGGGCTGACGCGGCTGGACGAGAACGGCGACCCCTACCCGTCGCTCGCCCAGTCATGGACGGTGAGTGACGACGGCCGTACCTACACCTTCCGGCTGCGAGCCGGATTGCGGTTCTCAGACGGCTCGCCGCTGACCGCCGACGACGTGCGCCGCTCGTGGCTGCGGATCCTGGACCCGGCCACGGTGTCCAGTTCGCCCGATGTGCTCAGCGTGATCCGCGGCGCGCCGGAGCGGCTGGCCGGGGGACCGGAGGAGGACGTTGCGATCCATGCTCCGGACTCGACGACCCTGGTCGTCGAGCTGCGCCATCCGGCCGGCTATTTCACGGCCATTACCGCCACGCCAACGGCCTTCGTCGTCCCGCCGGCGGCCGATAGCAGCCCGAATTGGCAGAGCGTGGGCGACTTCGTCGGGTCGGGGCCGTACGTGGCGGAGAGCCTGGACGATACCCGCCTGCTGTTGGCCGCCAACAACGAGTACGTCGCAGGTCCGCCGCCCATCACCGAGATCGAATGGATCACGACGGTGGAGAGTGACAGCGTTGCTGCCTACGCCGATGACCAGGTCGACCTGGCCGCCGTCGGCTCGTTCGCGGCCAGCTGGATGGCGTACGACCCCGACTTTGGCCGCGCCCTCCACCAGGGAGCATCGCTGGGCGTGCAGTACTTCGGCTTCGACACCTCCCGGCCGCCCTTCGACGAGCCGGCCGTCAGGACCGCCTTCGCCCTGGCGCTCGACCGGCAGCGATTGGTGGCGCTGGCCGAGGGCACCGCCGGGGCGCCAGCCTCCAGCGTCGTGCCGCCGGCCATCTGGCCGGAGGGACTGCCAGATGACTACGAATACGACCCCGCCGCTGCGCGTCGGCTCCTGGACCAGGCGGGTTACGCGGACCGCGACGACCTCGGCACCATCACCGTTGCCGATGTCGGGCTCGGGGTCGGGCCGGCGGTGGCCGCCTGGCGCGACGAGCTCGGCGTGCAGGTTGCGATCGAGGGCATGGATTTCGCCGATTACCTGGGCGATCTCGAGGATGACCCGCCGCAGATCTTCACCATCAACTGGATCGCCGACTACACGTCGCCATACGCGATCTACAGCCTTCTCCTGCTGCCGGACGCCGCCAGCAATTACGGAGGCTGGACCGATCCGGAGTTCGTGCGGTTGCTGGAGGCCGCCTCCGCCGCCAAGGGGGACGCCGGGCAGGCCGCCGCCTACCGCGAGGTCGACGCTCATGTGGACGACGTGGCACCGGTCGTCCCGTGGTCGTATCCCACCAGCTGGTGGCTGGTGCGCCCCGGCCTTCGCGGTCTCGGCAACCTGACCACGGGCATCCTGGACTTCGGCAGGATCTCGTGGGACGGCTGACCCGCCGCGCCGCGGTGGCGCTGGCGCTCTCGCTGGGGGTGCAGCTTTCGCCGCTCCCGCTCGGCAGTGCGCTCGGCTTCAGTGGCTTCGGCCACGTGGGCGCGGACGCCACCTTCGGCGAGCGCATGACGTTCAGCGTGGAGCTGCCGGGCGGGGCGCCGCCGAGGCTGGAGCTGCTGATGCGCTTCACCGGATCTGAGGCGACGCTGGTTGCGCCGGTCGAGGCGTCCGGGAACCGCGCCGAGTACGTCTGGGATGCCGCTGACCGCTACATCGTGCCGAACACGCGCGTCGCGTACCGGTGGCGGGCGACCGAGGGCGCGGACGTCACCCTGAGCCCCGAGCAATCGCTCGTCTACGACGATGATCGGCCCGGGCTCGACTGGCAGCAGGCGACCATCGGCGAGGCGACCGTCCACTGGTACGGTGGGGCCGAGGACCAGTCGCGCCGCCTCGGAGAGCTGACGGCGGAGGGCGCGGCGCGCGCCGAGCAGCTGCTGGGGCACGAGATGGTCGCCCCGGTGGACATCTTCGTCTACGACGCTCGCGACGACTTCTTCGGTGCGCTTGGCCCGGGCGCGCGCGAGTGGTTCGGCGCGGCCACCTTCCCCGAGCTCCGCACCATCTTCATGTGGCTGGGCGCCGGTGGGAGCGATTACCTCGAGTCGACCATCGTCCACGAGGTCACCCATGTCGTCTTCGCCGACGCCACCGAGAACGCGTATCACGCGCCCGCCAAGTGGCTCAACGAGGGCCTTGCCACCTGGTCGGAAACACGCTCCGACGCCTTCCAACAGGCGACCGTGGAGGCAGAGGCGCGGAGCGGCCTGTTCGCCTTCGAGGCCATCGCCTACGACTTCCCGTTCGGCGCTCGCGGGTCGTCGCTCTCGTACGCGATGGGGACCACCATGGTCGGCATGATCGTCGAGACCTACGGTGAGGATGCGATCGCGCGCATGGCGAGGGAGTATCGCGGCGGGGCCTCGGACGAAGAGGCGCTTGCCGCGGCGACCGGGGTCGCGGTTGACCAGCTGTTCGCCGACTACTACGCCTCGTTCGGCGCCGATATGCCGCAACCGATCGAGCCGGCTCCCATCCGACCCTCCAACGTGCGGAAACCGGGGTCCGGACCGGCGCCGTCGGGGGAACCGGCGCCCGGCGGGTTCGATCGGCCCGACCAGTCGCCGAACGTGCTCATTCCGCTGGCGCTCGTTGCCTTCGTGCTGATCGGCGCGGCCGCGTTCCTGGCCAGCCGTCGGTTCGGGCGCCGGGAGCCGGGGTCATGACGGCCATTCGCCTCCGGCCGAGGGGCCTGCGCCCCCTCTCCAGCTGGGCGGTGTCCATCGCCGTGGGTCTGGCGGTGATCGGCTTCGTCGGTGCGATGCAGTGGAACAGCTCGCTGCCGCGCACCGAGTTCACCACCACGGCGCAGCAGGCGCTGGCGGGTCAGGTCATCGACCTGGAGACGGAGCAGGGTGAGCTGCGCGACCAGATTGCCCTGGCGGAGGAGGAGGTGCGCCGATTCCAGGAGGAGACCACCACCAGCTCGGTCGCGCTCGAAGGCCTCAACCGGCAGCTGGCGGCGACCAGGAACATGGTTGGGTTGTCGGCGGTGCATGGACCGGGCGTCATCATCGAGATCGCCGATTCCAAGCGAGTTGTGCCGCCGGGGGAGAACCCGGCCAACTTCGTAGTCCTGGTCGATGACCTGCGGGACATCGTGGCCGCGCTGTGGGCTTCCGGAGCCGAGGCGATCACCATCAACGACGAGCGGCTGGTCGCGACGTCGTCGATCTACAGCGTTGGCGCATCCGTCCTGGTCAATACCGCGTTCCTGTCGCCTCCGTTCCGCATCCAGGCGATCGGCAGCGATGGATTGGTCGATCGATTCCTTGCACACCCGGCCTACCTCGGTCGCGTCGCGCGGCGCATCGAGTTCTTTGGGCTTGAGTTCGCGACCCAGTCGGCGGGTGACCTGACGCTGCCGGCGTTCGTCGGCTCGACCCGGTTCCGCTATGCGGTGCCGGCGGAGTCTGGACCATGAATCGCCGCTCGGCCCAGCTGAGCCTGTTCGCCGTCGCCCTGCTGATCGGCGTGCTGCTGGTTGGCCAGCTGCGCTCGCAGGCGCGCCCCACGGAGATCAGAACGCTGTCGGCGCAGGAGCTCTCGCAGCTGGTGGACACGCTTTCGGATCGCAACCGAGAGCTGCGAACGGCACTGGCCGACCTGCGCGAGACGCTGCGCGAGTACCGGGTGGCTGGTCCGCAGGGTCAGAGCGCACTGGACGTCGGCGGCGAGGAACTGCGTCGCATCGCCGCCTTTGGCGGCCTGGCGGCGGTGCAGGGGCAGGGGATCGTGCTGGACGTCAACGGCGACCTGGACGCCATCGCCCTCAACGACCTGCTGAACGAGCTGCGGAATGCCGGCGCCGAGGCGCTGGCAGTCGACGACATCCGCATCACCCACCGGTCAGTTGCCGTCCAGGGGCCGACCTCGCTGCTCATCGACGGCTTCGAGGTCGCCCAGCAGTTCACCCTCCAGGCTGTCGGCTCGCCCCAGGGCCTGCTGGCCGCCATCGAGCGGCCTGGCGGCATCATCGCCCAGCTGCAGCAGTTCATCAGCGCCTCGATCGTGGCTCGTCAATCGAACGACATCAGCCTGCCGGCCACCGCTATCTCGCTCGAGCCGGAGGTCGCGCAGCCGGTCGAGTGAAGCTAACCTGCATCGGACCGCCATGAACGAGCTGATCGACCTTGCCCTCGACGCCGCCCAGCGATCCGGAGCGAGTTATGCGGACGTTCGCGTCTCCGAACGCCACGAGGAGTCGCTGACCGTCAAGAACGGTGCCCTGGAGGCCGCCTCCTCGAACCTGTCGACCGGGTTTGGCGTTCGGGTCCTGGTCGATGGGGCGTGGGGCTTCTCGGGCTCGGCTGTCATGACTCGCCCGGAAGTCGAGCGCGTCACTCGCGAGGCGATCGACATCGCTCGGGCGAGTGGGCTCGCGTCCGGCCAACCGGTGGCCCTCGACGACACGCCGCCCCAGGTCGACAGTTACCGGACGCAGGTGGAGGAGGATCCGTTCGCCGTCTCCATCGACGACAAGCTGGCGCTCCTCTTCGAGGCCGATGCGAACATGGCATCCGTGGCGGGGGTGACGGTCCGCCACGGGACGATCGACGTGGCCAGCGAGAGGAAGACGTTCGCCTCCACCGAGGGCGCGCACATCGAGCAGGACCTGACCGAGGCTGGCGCCGGGATCGAGGCAACGGCCGTCAACTCGCACGAGTCGCAGGTGCGCAGCTGGCCAAACTCATCTGGCGGGCAGCACGTCACCGGCGGATTCGAGGCCGTCCGGGCCATGGACCTGGCTGGCAACGCTCAGCGCATCGCCGAGGAGGCAGTGGCGCTCCTCTCCGCGGAGGATTGCCCGTCGGATGAGATGACGATCGTTGTCGACTCGTCGCAGATGGCGCTGCAGGTCCACGAATCGTGCGGCCACCCGATCGAGCTGGATCGCGTGCTGGGCATGGAGGCCAGCTTCGCCGGCACGTCATTCCTGACCCTGGACAAGCTCGACAGGCTCCGCTACGGAAGCGAGATCGTGAATATCGACGCCGATGCAACCGCCCCCGGCGGCCTGGGCACCTTCGGCTACGACGACGAGGGCGTGCCCGCCCAGAACGTGCCGATCGTCTCGTCCGGCCAGTTCGTTGGCTATCTGACCAGCCGCGAGACTGCGCCCATCATCGGTCGGCGCAGCATGGGCAGCAGCCGCGCGTCCGGATGGAACGTCATCCCGCTGATCCGCATGACGAACGTCAACCTGCGACCGGGGGATGCCGGGTCGCTGGACGACCTGATCGCCGATACCGACGACGGCCTCTTCCTCTCCACCAACCGCTCATGGAGCATCGACGACCGCCGGCTGAACTTCCAGTTCGGCACGCAGATCGGCTGGCGAATTCGCCACGGCAAGCTAGCCGAGATGATCAAGAACCCCACCTACACCGGCATCACGCCCGAGTTCTGGGGCGGCTGCGACGCGATCTGCGGGCCGCACGAATGGCGGCTGTGGGGCGTCCCGAACTGCGGCAAGGGTGAGCCGATGCAGACCCATCGCGTTGGCCACGGTGCCGCTCCGACCCGCTTCCGCAACGTGCGGGTGGGCGTCGGCAAGTGGTAGCCACCCACGTCGATCGACGAGCGGACCCGGAAGAAGCACTCGACCTGGCCCTGCGTCTGGTACGCGGGGAGGCGGAGGCGCTCTATCTGGCACGCGATGCGGCCCTCACCCGGTTCGCCGGCTCGCGCATCCACCAGAACGTGTCCGAGCACGACGCCAGCCTGCGCGTCCGGATCATGGACCGCGGAAGGACGGGCGTGGCCAGTACCAACCGCCTCGACGACCATGGCATCAGCGAAGTCGTGGCACGCGCAACCGAGATCTGTCGCCGCTCGGCTCCCAAGCCCGACCCGACGCCGTTGGCGCCGGCCGACGCCGGCTGCGGTGAGAGCGATCTCGGCTTCGTGGCCGCCACGGCCGTGGCGGAAGCGGAGCGCCGTGCCGAAGGGGCCCGCGCGGTGATCGGCGCCGCATCGGTCGACGACCTGATCGCCAGCGGAGCCTTTTCGACCGAGGCCTCGACGATCGCGATCGCGAACACGAATGGCCTGCGCTCACGCCACACCACGAGCCAGGCCAAGCTGGTCGCGGTGATGACGGGTCGTGACCGGTCATCGGGCTATGCGCAGGCCATCAGCACCGACGTTGGAGCGATCGACCCCGCGGAGGTGGGCGCCGAGGCAGCCGACAAGGCGACTCGTTCAGCCGGTGCGACGGACCTGGAGCCCGGCCTCTACGACGTCATCCTGGAGGAGTACGCAGTCCAGACGGTGCTGGAGTACCTCGCCTATGACGGATTCTCGGCGCTTGCCGTCGAGGAGGGCCGCTCATTCATGGAGATCGGCGAGCAGGTGATGGGCGCCAACGTCAGCATCTGGGACGATGGGAACGATGCGACGGGACTGCCCAGCGCGACTGACTTCGAGGGCGTGGCCAAGCATCGCGTCGACCTGGTGACAGATGGCGTGGCCAAGGGCCTGGTCCACGACTCGGCAACTGCCCGCCGTGCCGGGGTGGCCTCGACAGGGCACGCTCTGCCGGCGCCCAACACCTTCGGGCCGCTGGCCTGGAACCTCTTCATGTCGCCGGGCAGCAGCTCGAAGGAGGCGATGCTCGCCTCGATCGAGCGCGGCCTATGGGTGACGCGCTTCCATTACGTCAACATCGTCCATCCCCGTCGGGCCGTGCTGACCGGCATGACCAAGGACGGCACGTTCCTCATCGAGAACGGGCGTATTACCCGGCCCGTACGCAACCTGCGCTTCACGGAGGAGATCCCGGCCGCGTTCAGCCGCATCGAGGCGATCGGCGCCGACACGAAGATGGTCGGGGCCGAGTACAGCGGCATCAACGCCCGCGTCCCGGCGCTTCGCATCGGCCGCTTCGCCTTCACCGGGGCGACCGCGGCGGAGTCCGAGACCTGACCTTGGCGGCCGTCGAGCTGCGCCTGGGCGACCTCATCCGGCTTCGAAAGGCGCACCCCTGTGGCGGGAGGGACTGGCGGGTGCAGCGGCTCGGCGCCGATATCGGCCTGGTCTGCGCCGGCTGCGGCCACCGGATCCTGATGGACCGTCTGGACGTCGAGCGGAGGTACACCGGCCACCAGGAGCATGGGCCGGAGGCCGGGGCATGACGCACCTGGAGCTGCCGCAGGATCTCGGCCGGCCCGACCTGGCCGATGCCGGCAACGTCTTCAGGAATCGCAGCTTCGTCCTGCTCTGGTCGGCCCAGCTGCTCAGCCAGTTGGCCAGCAACATGGTCCTGGCCGCGCTGATGGCGACCATCGTCTCGACCACCGGATCGAACACGGCCAACGCGGTGCTGATCCTGACCTTCCTGGTCCCCGCCGTGGTCTTCAGCGCGGTGGCCGGGGTATTCGTGGAGCGCAGCGACGCACGGCTGATCATGCTCGGGGCGAACATCCTTCGGGCGGCCGGCACCGTCCTCTTCATCTTCGTCGGAACCCACGTCGGCCTCATCCTGCTGATCAACCTGTTCATCGCCACGGTCACCGCGTTCTTCGCGCCCGCGGAGCTGACGGCGATCCCGCGCATCGTCGAGCGGCGACAGCTGATGGCTGCCAACTCGGTCTTCGTGCTGACCATCAATGCAACCTTCGCGGTCGGCTTCGGCTTCCTCGGCCCGCTGCTGCTGACGACCTCCGGCGCCGGCACCGTGTTCGTGGTCGTGGCGGTCATGTTCGGCCTGGCGGCGGCGGCCATCATTCCGCTGCCGGCGTGCCCGCCCGAGAGTCGACAGCTGCCGGCGGCAGGGACTGCCGTCCACGCCCTGCGTGCGGTGTTCGACCAGGTCACGGAGGGGATCCAGTTCGTGCGGGAGAATCGCCGCATTGCCTGGTCGCTGGCCTATCTCGGCATCGCCGCCAGCCTGATCGGGGTGATGGGCGCCATCGGCCCCGGCTTCGCCACGGACATCCTTCGCCTGCGGCCGGAGGACTTCTTCTTCGTGATGGGCCCCGCCGGGCTGGGTGCCGTGATCGGCATCCTGTTCCTCAACGCCTACGGGCGCGGCATCCCGCGCCGGCTGGTGATCGACATCGGCCTGGTGGCCATGGGCGTCACCCTGGTCGGGTTGGCGCTGGTCAAGCCCATCACCTCGGTGCTCGGCCCGGCCGTCGAGCCGCTCGAGAGCACCCTGCCGGACGCGCTCTCGCCGATCATCTCGTTGATCGCCCTGGTGGTGGTGATCGCCGTAACAGCCGGCATCGAATACGCGTTCGTGGCGATCCCCTCGCAGACCGCGCTGCAGGAGGAGCTGCCGGTCGGGGTTCGAGGGCGGATCTTCGGCATCCTGAACACGCTCCTGTCGGTGGCCTCGTTCCTGCCCGTCCTGGTCGCCCCGGCCGCCGCCGACCTGCTGAACATCCTCTTCAAGGGAGCCGGCATCCCGGTGGTGATGGCCATCCTGGGCCTGGTCACCCTGTACGCCGGCATCGCCTCGTGGAGGCACAACGCATCCACCGGCTTGCACCGTGATCAGCCGCCCGGCCGCGGCGTGGCGGGCGAGGATGAGGAGTAGGCTCCTCGCCGGGGGCCTGCTGCTGGCATCCGCGCTGATCGCCTGGCTGGCGATCAGCTTCACCCTGGTCGCGCGGCTGCTGCAGACGGCTATCGCTCTCTCGATGCTGTACGTCGGCTACCTCGCCTGGCAGGGCTGGCGGGTCATGCGCTCGGCCATTCGCGGCGCCGAGACGACCTCGACCGGCCATCGACCGTCGGTGACCGTGGTGGTTGCGGCCTCGAACGAATCAACCGTGATCGGCGCGCTGGTGGCGGACCTCCAGCGTCAGGACTATCGCTCCGGTGACACGCCGCGCTTCAACGTGCTGATCGTCGACGACGCGTCGACCGACGACACTTCCGCCGTGGCCGCATCGGCTGCCGCCGAGGATCCGGGCCTGGTCACGGTCCTCCGCCGTCAATCCGATGGCATGCCGCGTACCAAGGGCGCCGTGCTTGCCTGGGCGCAGCCCCGTGTTTCAGGCGATGTGGTCTGCGTCGTCGATGCCGACGCCAGGCTGTCGCCGAGCTTCCTCTCCGACGCGATCGGGGCCTGGAACCGCGATCCGGACGCCGCAGCAATCCAGGTCCAGCGGCGGGCCTTGAACCGGGGACGCGGATGGCTGGCCGGCGCACAGGACGAGGAGCAACTGATGGACATGGCCAGCCAGTGCGGCCGCTGGGCGACAGACGGCACGGCCGAGCTGCGCGGCAACGGGATGTTCGTGCGCGTCGGCCCGTTGCAGGAGGCAGGTGGGTGGTCGCCTGACGCGCTGACCGAGGATCTCGAGCTGTCCACCCGGCTCACCACGCTCGGCCACCGGGTGGTGCTGGCCCCGGAGGTCGAGGTGGGAGAGCAGGCCGTGGAGGCGCCGGCCGCCCTGTGGCGCCAACGCATGCGCTGGGCCGAGGGCAGCCTGCGGCGGCTGATCGCGCTCGGGCCGGCGCTGGTGATGAACCGACGCCTGCCGTTCGGGCGGCGGCTGGACTTCGTCCTCTTCATCGGCGAGTTCCTGATCCCGCCCCTCTTCACCACCTCGATCCTGGCCAGCCTCATCACCATCCCGATGCCGACGCCTGCCGACTGGACCGTCCCGGCCACGCTCTTCCTGGGCTATGGGCTCGGCACCTACCTGCTCGCCCTTGCCGGGCTGGCCGCTGGCGGGACGCCTCCAGGGCCGCTACTCGGCCGGAGCCTGCGTGGCGCGCTGTTCCTTTCCCACTGGCTGGTCATCGTCCCCGCCGCGCTCCTGAAGATCAGCCTGGGCACCCCCAGCACGCACTTCGAGCAGACGCCTCGCATTCGCACGGACCGATGACCCGGCCCCGCGCCTCCCTGGTGGTCATCGGCCAGGTCATGCTCGCGGCCGGTCCGGGGGGTATCGAGCGAGCTGAGGCGATTGGCATCGCCGATGGCTTTGTTGTCTCGGCCGGGAAGCGTGCGGAGGTGATGGAGGCCGCTGCCCGTGGCGCGCGCGTCATCGACGCCGGGCCGCGTGCGGTGGTGCCGGGGCTGCATGACTTCCACCTGCACATGGTGGGCATGGCCCGGTCTCGGCGCGAGGTGACCCTGGACGAAGCGCCAACCTTCGCGGTCGCCCTCGACGCGGTTGTCGCGGCCGCGCGGCACCTGCCGCCGGACGCGTGGCTGCGTGGCCGTGGCTGGCGCGAGGAGCCGTTCGCGAGCGGTGATCTCCGCCAGCTGGATGCCGCCCTCCACGGTCGGCCCGCGTTGCTGTCCAGCCACGACGGGCACTCGGCCTGGGCCTCCGCCACCGCTCTGCGCATGGCAGGCATCGACGCGAGCACGCCCGACCCATCGGGCGGTCGTATCGAGCGCGGCCCGGACGGAGAGGCGAACGGCCTGCTGCGCGAGCGTGCAGCGGACATCGTCGACCGCATCGCCGGCCGCTTGGTCGGTCCAGAATTCGATACCGCCCTGGACGAGACGCTGGCCGAGCTGGCTGCGCTGGGCATCACCGGCGCGGTCGATGCCGGCGACTCCACCGCGGAGAACGGCGTGGGGCGCGGCGCCGCCCCCCCG
>CBFGSY010000031.1:0-17997 GCA_965651545.1 uncultured bacterium
GGCCCGACTTCTTCATCGTGGGGGCCTTCAAGTCGGGCACCACCGCGCTCTACCAGTACCTGCGCCAGCACCCGCAGATCTTCATGCCCTTCCACAAGGAGCCGCTCTTCTTCGGTGACGACCTGACCCGCCGCTACGGCCGCATGCGGCTGAACCAATACCTGGGGTTGTTCAGAGAGGCCGAACCGGGACAACGAGTGGGCGAAGCGTCGGCCTGGTACCTCTACTCGGCCTGCGCGGCCAGGGAGATTCATGAGTTCGCTCCCGATGCCCAGATCGTCGTCATGCTGCGCAATCCCGTCGACGTGATGCACGCACAGCACAGCCAGATGCTGTTCAGCGCCACCGAGAACATCGCGGACTTCGAGGAGGCGCTCGAGGTGGAGCCGATGCGTCGCCGGGGTGAGAGGCTTCCGCCTGGACCGATACGCGCCGAGACGCTCTTCTACCGTCACAGCGTTCAATTCGCCGAGCAGCTCGAGCGCTATCTCGAGGTCTTCGGCCCCGAACGCGTCCACGTCATCGTCTATGACGACTTCCGCGACCGAACCGGGGAGGTCTATGAGTCGACGCTGCGCTTCCTGGGCGTCGATGATTCCTTCCGGCCGTCGTTCGAGGTCGTCAACGCCAGCCGCCGCGTGCGATCGCAGATTCTGCAGCGTCTCATCTTCCAGCCCCCCGAACGAATGCTTGGCGCCGTCCGCGTGCTGAGGCGCTTCCCCCTCGTGCACCGCGCCCGTTCGGCTCTCCTGGAGATGAATAGCCATCGGCGCGGTCGAGCGGAGATGGACGCGCGGCTGCGCGCCCAGCTGACCGCCGAGTTCGAGCCCGAGATCCGCCGGCTGGCCGGCTTGATCGGTCGCGACCTCGGCGCCTGGCTGCCCGCCGCCGCATGACCGCCGCGACGCCGTCGATCGGTCCGCCCGCCTCGCGAAGCCGCGCCTGGCTTGCCACGGTCGGCGCCGATGGCACGCTGGGCGTCATCCTGCGCATCGCCGCCCTGCTTGTCGCGCTGCTGGTGCTGCCTGCCATCGCCTCGGTGCTGCCTCTGCCCCAGGAGGTTCGCAACTACGCCGTCCCGGTGGGAGGCGCGCTGCTGATCGTTGCCCTCTACGTGTGGCGCCCGGCCGAGGCCCTGGTCGCGATGGCGCTTTTCATGATGTTCTCTGAGACCACAGCCTGGTATCTCGGCCGCCCGATCAAGCGTATCGACGAGTTCTCGCTGCTGCTGCTTGCGCCGATCGCCGCCTGGCGCGCGCTCCCGTCCTGGCGCACGTGGCTGTGGTGGCCGCGCGACCTGCCGATCGCCGCCGCATTGCTCGCCGGATTGATCTCCAGCCTCGTGGCCCAGGTGCCGATCAGCGTCTGGCTGCCGGCATTGCTGCTGCTGTCGAAGGCGATCCTCTTCTTCTACATCGTGATGCTCAGCCGGGTGACCGCCGAGGAGGTGAACGCCGGCCTGTGGGTGGTGATCGGCGCGGGAGTCGTGGTATCGCTGCTTGGCCTGGTCGAGCTCTTCAACCCGAACGCCTTCCAGGACGTCCTGAACCTCAATCACTACGTCCGGCTGCGGAGCGAGAACGTGGTGGTCAAGTCGCTGTTCGTGCACCCGGCCCTGTTCGGCTTCTTCACCAGCGTCGTCGCCCTCCTGCTCCTGTCCCGCTACCTCGTCACGCGCCAGCTGCGCTGGCTGGTGCTGTCCGTGTTCATCGCCGCCGGCCCGTTCCTGTCCGCTCGGCGCCGGGCGATCCTGGCGCTGGCAGCCGGAGCCCTGGCGGCGCTGGGTGCATCCACCCGATTCCTGCATGGACGGCGCGAGTTCCTGCGCACCTGGCTGCCCGCCGCCGCCGGCTCCCTCGTTCTCGTCGCGCTCTTCCTGTCACTGCTAACCGGCCTCTACGAAGAGACGATCGAGAGGTACCTGGGACCTGTCGTGGAGCCGACCCCCGCGCCCGGCGAGGTGATCGTCGAACCGGTTGGCGAGGGCCAGAACGAGCGAGCCAGGTTCGCGTTGTATCGGGGATCGTTCGAGATCGCCAGGGACCGTATCCCGCTTGGCGGCGGCCTCGGTCGCTTCGGCAGCTGGATGAGTCGCCAGGCGTACAGCCCTCTGTACTACGAGTACGGCCTCAGCAACGTCCGCGGCCTGAAGCCGGACAGCCCGACCGCCGCCACCGACACCTTCTGGCCGCAGATCCTGGGCGAGCTCGGCGTGATCGGGCTGATCGGATACGTGGCCTTCCTCGCCGCGCTGGGCTGGATCCTGTGGCGCGAGTTCCTGCGGGACGATGGCACTGAGGCGCGCATCCTCAGGCTGGCCGCCGGGATGGTTCTCGCCCAGGCGCTGATCGAGTCGGCGGCCAGCTCCATGTTCAACTCGCCGTCGCGGGTCTATCTCGTGATGCTGCTGTTCGGCGCCGTGGCCTCCATCGCGTGGCGTCGGCGACTCGACGCGGAGCGGTGAAGCAAGGGGTCTCCGAAGCGTCCGACCGCGTCCCGGTTCGTATCTTTCTCCCGGCCGATCCCGCCCAGATGCGGATCGGCGGCATTGCCACGTTCGTGCGCGGTTTTGCCAAGTTCGCGCCATCCGATTTTGAGCTGTCCATGGTCGGGGTATCCGTGGGACTTCCACCGTGGACGTGGCAGCAGATCGAGCTCGAGGGACGGCCCCTGCGCTTCCTGCCCGTGCTGCGTCACCGCGGCGCGGGCCGGGGCCGAATTCCGCTGGCGGCCAGGTTCGTCGCGGCGCTGGCGTGGCGCGGCAGGGACCTCGGCACGGGGGTCGTCAGCTCGTTCCACCGCCCGCTCACCGACCTCCCCATCCGGCAGCGAGGACCGATGTGGCGGGTCGTGCACCTTGGGGTCGGCGACCTGACGACATCCGGCAGCGAGAGCCGATGGGCGCAGCTGTCCGGGCCGCTGGCCCTCAGTGAGCGGCGCAGCTTCCGTCGCATGGACCGCATCTACGTCGTCAACCGGCGGCTGGAGGAGCAGTACCGATCGCGATTCGATGAGGTCGCCGATCGCTTCGCGTTCGTGCCCAACTGGGTCGACCGGTCCGTATTCACCCCGTTGGCGGCCGATGCCCGACGCGACGCCCGCGCGCAGCTGGCCGCGCGCCATGACTTCGGGACGACAAACTCGGTCCTGCTGTACGCCGGGCGCCTGGAGGGCCAGAAGGACCCACTGCTGCTGGCGCGCGCCTTCGCCGCCACGCTACGCCGCAGGCCGAATGCGCACCTGCTCATCGCCGGCGCCGGCGGCCTCGAGGCGAACGTTCGCGCAGAGCTCGATCGCCAGGGCGCCGGTCATAACGCCACGTTGCTGGGCACCGTCGGGCGGGAGGCGGTGGCCCGCCTCATGAACGCGTCGGACGCGCTGCTGATCACCTCAGCCTTTGAGACCGGCCCGACCGTCGGTCTCGAGGCCCTGAGCTGTGGCCTTCCGGTGGTCACCACCGACGTCGGCGAGGTTGCGACCGTCGTCGAGCGCAGCGGCGCCGGCCGCGTGGCACGAAGCCGTGAGGCGGAGGCGGTGGCGGCGGCCGTCGAGGCAACCCTTGCCGCCCCGGCCGAGTCGTTGCGATCGCTGGCGGCGGCGGCCGCGGAGCCGTTCGCAGCCGAACGCGTGCTCGCCCCCATCTACGAGGAGAATCGCAACCTGGCCGCCCGTCTGACCGGCTGACGATCCGTGGGGGCGCGGCCGGCGATCGGCTAACCTGCCCGCGACATGATGATCAGCCACGAGCACCGCTACGTTTACGTCGAGGTGCCCCGAACGGGATCCTCGGCGGTGCGTCTCGAGCTGCGCGAGAAGTACGGCGCCGAGCCGATCCTGCGCAAGCACGCCACCTACCGCGACTTCCTGCGCCAGGCGACGGAGGACGAGAAGACCTACTTCGTCTTTTCCGGCATCCGCAACCCGCTCGACGTGGCCGTCACCCGCTACGTGCACATCAAGGGCAACGTCAAGGACCACTTCACCGATACGTGGTCGGTGAAGATCCGGAATTCGCTGGCCAGCCGCATCGAGCGCCGTATCTATGCCTGGACGCAGCGCACCAACGCCACGTTCGCTGAGTTCCTGAAGCGCTGGTACATCGTGCCCTATGACACCTGGACCAGCCTCGACCACGAGCGGATCGATATGGTGCTGCGCTTCGAGCACCTGCAGGAGGACTTCGCTGAGGCGCTGCGACGCATCGGCCTCGAGCAGGTGCGCCCCCTGCCGGCCATCAACGTCACGCCGGGCCGGGAGCGCGACTTCGTCGGTTACTACACCCCGGACATCGTCGAACGCGCGGTCTGGGTGTTCGGGCCCTACATGGAGGAGTGGGGCTACCAGTTTCCGGAGACGTGGGGTGAGGTACGCGTTCCAGCCTGGTCCAGGCTGCTGATGCGGATCGTGCGGTTCTACCGGTCCATCTACTGGAAGTACTTCCGCTTCGGGGATTACGTGGCGCGGCGCCCGCGACGGCCGGCTGCCGAATCGGAGGCCTGAGCCCGCAGCTCGGCAAACGTCTCGCGTCCCGCCGTGACCTCGACCACTGCCGGCCGGCGAGGCACGAGCCCCAGCCAGCTGTCCCTTCGCAACCCGGCGATCTCCGCGTCGCTGAACATGACCCAGCGCTGGTAGTAGTCGCGAAGCTCGTCCTCGCTCATGCCGGAACGATTCACGACGTCGCGCCAGAGGCGTTTCTGCAGCTGAACCTCATGGCCGCGCAGGTGGACGTCCGGGTGATCGCGGAAGAGGCGGAACTTGCGGACGAATGCCTCGAAGCTGTGACAGTAGTAGTGCAGCAGCCAACCGCCATCGACCGAGCGCGCCTTCGATCCGTCGCGCCTTCTGAATCGATGCACGGTCGCCGGCCGCAGGTCGGCGGATAGGCGGGCAGCGCTCTTGCCGGCGGTATGACCGTATACCCCGCGCACGCGGTGGAACGTCTGGCTGAAGGGATCGAAGGTCCGGTGGCGGAGGCCGACGTCCGCCCGCTTGAAGAGCGTCTCCTGAGCCATCACGTCGTCGTATGACAGCCGCCGCTGGACGATCTCGAGCGGTCGCAGGACCACGGCCTCGACCTCGTCCGGGACAGTGGCGAAGCCCCTGGCCAGTGCCCCCGCCGGCTGCTTCGCCAGATCGACGCAGGCGAGCTCATCGGCGTCGATCGCCAGCAGCCAGTCGATGCCATCCTCACGGGCCTGCCGCATGGCGTCCAGGGTGTTGATGTTCTGGCGGGAGGTCACGTACCGGTCAGGCGCGTCGTCGGCATCGGTCCGCAGCTCGGGCGGAAGCGACGAGGCATCGACGGTCCGGCCGAGGCGCACGAAGTCAAGGTCCGCCACGCTGTCCGGCGTGCCATCGGTTGAGCCATCGTCGTACACGTAGGCGGCCTTCACGCCCAGGTGGCGGTGATAGAGCAGGTTGCTCCTCAGGAACTCCACCTCATCGCGTACGGTCATGACGACCGCCACCGCGCTCGTCACGGCCGTCTCCACGGCCCAATCCTATAATTCCGGGCACTTCCCCCACGTGGAACCTCCGTGACGCGACGCCCCGACCTGTTCATCATCGGCGCCCCGAAATGCGGCACGACCTCGCTCTACAACTACCTGCAGGGGCACCCGGAGGTCTTCATCCCCAGGCCCAAGGAGCCCAACTTCTTCGCCGCCGAGCGGTATGCCAACACCCGGCTCTCCTACCCTGACGATCTGGACCGATACCTGGCGCTGTACCGCGAGGCTGGCAGTGCGCGCCGCATCGGCGACGCGTCGACCTCGTACCTCGAATCACCCGATGCGCCGGCCCGCATCCGGGACTTCCAGCTCGATGCCCGCATCGTGGCCATGCTCCGGGACCCGGTCGAGATGATCCACTCGTTGCACGGCATGCGGGTGGCGCAGGGCGTGGAGCCCAAGGCGGACTTCGCCGATGCCCTCGAGGCTGAACGGCGGCGACCGGGATTCGGCTCACTGGGCGATCAGTCGAGCGTTCACTACCGCGATCGAGCGCGCTACGCCGACATGCTGCCGGCATGGTTCGCGACGTTCGGTCGCGAGCGCGTGAACGTGATCATCACCGAGGACATGGCCGCCGATCCGGAGCCCATCTTCGTGCGGCTCCTCGAGTTCCTGGACATCGACCGTGGCTACCGCCCACCGACGTTCCGGCGCTACAACACGAGCCTGCATCCGCGCAGCCTGCTGGTCGCTCGCCTCACCGCGTCGCTGCCGCGTCGCAAGACGCCGGATACCGCATTCGATCACGTGCTGCTTCCGGTCGGGCGGCTGGTGCGTCGCCTCAACCGCAGGCGCGATGGGCCCCGGCGGCCGATGGATGAGGGCGTGCGGCAGATGCTGCGCGAGGAGTTCCGCGACCATGTCGATCGGCTCAGCGAGCTCCTGGATCGAGACCTGGCGACCACCTGGTGGGGTGCGACCTCGCCGGCCGGCGCCGCAAGGGTGAGCGGGGGCGACCCGTCCGAGCGGGTGGGCAGCATCTCCTCCGGTCCGGTGGAGCCGGCGTGACGAGGCGACCGGACCTGTTCATCGTCGGCGCGCCGAAATGCGGCACCACCTCGCTGTACAACTACCTGCACGGGCACCCGGACGTGTTCCTGGCATCGGTCAAGGAGCCGCAGTTCTTTGCGGGGGATCCCGTGGTGAAGCGGGGCATGGCTTACCCGGAGGATATGGCTCGCTATCTCGCCCTCTTCGCCGATGCGGGAGACGCGAAGCGCGTCGGCGAGGCGTCCACCTCCTACCTCGAGTCACCGGCGGCTGTGGAGCGGGTGCGCGAGTTCGCGCCGGACGCGCGCATCGTGGCGATGCTGCGGAACCCGGTGGACATGATGCACTCGCTGCACGGGATGCGCGTCTCGCAGGGAGTCGAGCCGAAGGTCGACTTCGCCGCTGCGCTCGCGGATGAGCGCACGCGCTCCGGCTTCGGAACCGTGGGGGACCAATCGAGCGTGCGTTACCGCGATCGGGCTCGGTACGCCGAGATGCTGCCGCGCTGGTTCGAGGCATTCGGGCGCCATCGCGTGCACGTCATCATCACCGAGGACCTGGCCGCGCACCCCGACGAGACGTTTGGCGACCTCCTCGCCTTCCTCGAGGTGAGCCCGAGCTATCGGCCCGAGTCCTTCCGGCGCTACAACACCAGCCTCCGGCCTCGGAGCAGGCTGCTGTCGCGCGTCATCGGCCGGATCCCGTACCGTGCCGTGCCGGCCGGGCCGCTCGATTGGGTGACGATGCCGCTCGTGCGACTTCTCCGCCGCTCGAATCGCCGGCGCGAGGAACGGGCGCCGGTGGATCCCGCGCTGCGCGGACAGCTGCAGGCCGAGTTCGCTCCGGACGTCGCGCGCCTGGAAGGGCTGCTCGGTCGCGACCTCACCGGCGCGTGGTGGGCGGCCTCCTGAACGGCGCAGCCAGCGTGAGCGCCGGCTGGCCTGACTTCTACATCGTCGGTGCACCGAAGTCGGGCACGACGTCCCTGTACGAATACCTGTCGTCCTATCCGGAGGTATTCCTCCCCGACCAGAAGGAGGTGCGCTACTTCGGGAGCGACCTGGACGTCCGCCACCGACGGACGTGGAGCGAGGCCGATTTCCTCGACCTCTATCGCGGAGCGCCGCCCGGTGCGCTGCGCGGCGCAGCCTACGTCTGGTACCTCTTCAGCACCCTGGCCGCCCACGAGATCGAGGAGCGGCGGCCGGATGCGCGCATCGTGATCGCACTGCGTGAACCGACCGCGGCCCTGTACGCGCTGCACTCGGAGTTCGTCTTCGACGGCAACGAGGATCTCGACGACTTCGCTGAGGCGCTGGCCGCCGAGCGAGACCGCTGCGCAGGCCGCCGCATCCCGCCCGAGGCGCACTTTCCGGCCGGCCTCTGCTACCGGGCGACCATCCGCTACGCGGAGCAGGTCGAGCGCTACCTCGATCGTTTCGGACGGGATCGCGTCCACGTGCTGCTGTTCGACGACCTGGTCGCCGATCCGCCGGTGACCTGTGCGGCGCTGGTCGCCTTCCTGGGGCTGCCATATCGGCCGGAGATCGCGCTGCCGCACGCCAACCCGAACAAGCGTGCCCGGTCGGCGGCCATCCGGCGCTTCCTGGCGAGCCCGCCGGCGCCGCTGCGACGCGCGGCGCGGGCCGTCGTCCCCTCGCGGCTGCGACGCGCTGCATACCGCCGAGCACAGGCCCTCAACGCCTCCAACCCGGATCGCGCGGGATTCGACCCGGAGCTGAGGCTGCGGTTGCGACGCGAGCTGGAGCGGGAGGTCGACAGGCTCGAGCGGCTGCTCGGCCGTTCGCTGGCCGACTGGCGCGCCTCGTGAGCCAGCCGCGGCGCATCCTTTTCCTGCTGCCCTCCATCCGCCGCGGTGGCATGGAGCGCCTGGTGAGCATCCTGGCGCGCGGGCTGGATCCGGATCGATATGCGCCCGAGATCGTCGTCATGCACCGGCGCGACGAGAACCAGGCGCTGGTGGATGAGCTTCCCGATCGCGTCCCCGTCCGCTCGCTCGGCAAGCGATCCCGCCTGGATCTGCCGCGCGTGCTGCGGCTCCTGGCCGCCGACCTCCGCCGACGACGACCTGCGGCGGCCATCGGCTTCATGACCTATCAGAACCTGCTGCTGATCGGCGCCTCCTTGCTGGAGCGTTCCGGCATGCCGGTCATCGCCACCGAGCACGTCACGCCGGACGCGCTGCGCGCCACGCCGGGCAAACGCCTGCAGCTGGGGGTCGCGCGACGGCTCTACCGGCGGGCGGCCGCCATCGTGCCCGTCTCGGAGGGCCTGCGCGCCGCCATGGTGGATGAGCTGAACCTGCCTCCCGACCGGATGCGCATGATCTACAACCCGTTCGACCCCGAGGTGGATCGCCTGGTGGAGGAGGAGCCGCCGAAGGAGTGGTTCGCCGGCCCCGATCCGACGTTGGTGGCGGTGGGGCGCCTGACGCCGCAGAAGGCGTACCCCAACCTCCTGTGGGCGCTGGTCGAGGTGCGCCGCACGCTGCCGGCACGGCTGCTGATCCTTGGTGAGGGGGAGGAGCGTCCGGCGCTGGAGGCGGAGGTCGCGAGGCTGGGCCTGGCGGACGCAGTTCGACTGCCTGGCCACGTGCGGAACCCATTTCCGGCCATGCGCCGCGCCGACGCCTTCGTGCTCGCCTCCGACTGGGAGGCCTTCCCTTTCGTCCTGGTGGAGGCGATGCGGGTGGGAGCGGCCGCCGTGGCCACTGACTCCGAGTTTGGCCCCGGCGAGATCATCGAGCACGAGCGGAGCGGCCTGCTCGTGCCGACGCGCGATCCGGCGGCGCTGGCGGCGGCGGTCCTGCGCGTGCTGCAGGATGCGGCACTGGCCGCGCGGCTGCGGGCCGGCGCCCGGGAGCGATCGGCGCGCTTCACCCCCGAAGAGGCGGTGAGCCGCTACGGCGAGCTGCTGGACGAGGTCATGGCAGCCGGACGCGGCGGAGACCCGATAGCATCGGGGTGATGAGCCCACGCCCCGATTTCTTCATCGTCGGAGCGGCGAAGTCCGGCACCACGTCGCTGCACGACTACCTGCGGCAGCACCCGGGCATCTTCATGCCGGCCATCAAGGAGCTGAACTACTTCGGCAGCGACCGGCCGTCGCGGCACGTCGCGCGGCTGACGCTGGACGAGTACCTCGCCAACTTCGCGTCCGCCCCGCCGAACGCCCGCATCGGCGAGGCTTCGGTCAGCTATCTGCGCTCGACCAAGGCCGCGGAGGAGATCGCCGCATTCGCACCGCAGGCGCAGGCGATCGTCATGCTCCGCAATCCGTTGGAGGTGATGCAGGCGCTGCACGCCGAGCTCGTGTTCCTGGGCATCGAGGACATCAGCGACTTCGGCGAGGCGCTGGCCGCGGAGCCCGATCGGCTGGCCGGCCGACGGATCCCGGCGGCGGTCAACAATCCGCGTGGCCTGCTCTACCGTCAGGCCGTCGCCTTCTCCGAGCAGCTGGCTCGCTACCACCGGGAGCTCGGCCGCGAGCGGGTGCACGTCATCATCTTCGACGACTTCAAGGCCGATACCGCCGCCTCGGTTGCCGGCGTCTACCGCTTCCTGGGCGTGGACGACGCCTTCACGCCGCGGCTGGAGATCCTGAATGCGGCCAAGGCCCCGCGCAGCCGCACCCTGCAGCGCGTGGTGGCGAATCCGCCGTCGTGGGTTCGGAGCGTTGCGCGCCGGCTGCTGCCGCGCACCACTCGCAAGGGCCTCTATCGCACCGCCACCCGGCTGAATGCTCGGCGCCAGGCGCGTGCTTCGCTGGCCCCGGACCTGCGTGCCCGCCTCGTCGCGGATCTGCGGCCGGAGGTCGAGAGGCTCGGCCAGATGATCGACCGCGATCTGGGGGTCTGGCTTCGCGAGCCGGATGCAGCGTGACCCAGCCGAACTTCTTCATCGTCGGCGCGCCGAAATGCGGCACCACCGCGCTGCACGCCTATCTGTCGCAGCACCCGGACGTCATGATGTCCGACCCCAAGGAGCCGCATTTCTTCGGCAGCGACCTGGAGTTCCGGTACCGGCGGCGCCCGACGGCCGGGCAATACCGGTCCTACTTCGCTGACTCAGCCGGCCACGCTCGCATCGGCGAGGCGTCGGTCTGGTACCTCTACTCGGAGCGCGCCGCACACGAGATCCATGCCGCCGTGCCGGAGGCGAGGATCATCGCCATGCTGCGCGACCCGGTCGAGATGATCCCATCCCTCCACGGCCAGTTCCTGTACAACGGACACGAGGACCTTCCCCTGGAGGAGGCCCTGGCCGCCGAAGACGATCGGGCCGCCGGCCGCCGCATCCCTCCCCATGCCAACTTCCCACGCGGCCTGCTGTATCGGCGGGTGGCCTCATACGCCACGCAGCTGGAGCGCTACCTGGACGAGTTCGGCGCGGACCGCGTCCACGTCATCGTCTACGACGACTTCAAGGCCGATGCGGCCGCCGCCTATCGGGGCGTGCTCGGCTTCCTGGAGATCGACCCTGACCACAGGCCGGACTTCGCCGTCGTCAACGCCAGCAAGCGATCTCGCAGCCTTGCGCTGAGGCGCGTGCTGAACGACCCGCCCGAGTGGGCGAGGGCGATCGTTCGCAGGCTCGCTCCACAGACGGCTCGCCGCCGCCTCTACCGCTCGGCGGTCAGGCTCAACAGCGAGGCCGCGCAGCGGGAGACCTTGAGCGCCAACGCGGCTGAACGGCTGCGCCAGGAGATGGCCCACCAGAATCGACGGCTCGAAGCGCTGCTCGGGCGCAAGCTGAGCGGCTGGTTGCCGCACGGCGCCTCGGGTCAGTAGCGAGCGCCGATCGGCTGCCCGTCAGCGCCGGCGGTGTACTGGTAGGAGGACGGGGAGATCTTCAGGAACTGCGGGCTGCCGGGGTCGCGCGAAAGATAGCCCGCCGCGCGGGTGTTGACCTTGATCTTGGTCGCCGACCCGCGAACCGATCCCAGTCCGTTGGATGGAAGGCCCACGTGCCGCAGCGTAACGTCCTGCCCGGGCGCGATCCGAATCCCGTAGCCGCCGTTGTGCGTGACCAGGCTCGCGCTCAGGACCACCTCGGTCCTGGGCGCCGCGCAATCACAGCCGATGAGGAGCCCGGCACTGTCGTTCGCGTACACCGTCTCGTGCTCGAAGGACTTGTTGGTGCTGCCCTGGTGCACGCGGATGCCGATGTCGTTGCCCCAGTAGACGTTGAACGCGGCCTGCAGCGAGCCGGTGCCAGAACGGTGGTCGGCCGCGCCATCGATGAGGTTCAGGCCGACGCTGTTGTTGCCGCGCACCTCGTTGCGATTGAACACCGTTCCGGTGATCGGCGCCCCGATCCCACCCTGGTTGATCTGGACGCCGATGCCATTGCCGCGGATGGTGTTGTGGTGCACGTAGCTGCCGCGCGCACCGTTGGTGAGCGTCAAGCCATTCGGGCGCTCATCCGCCCGTTGCGGGCCGGGGCGCTGGACCGATTGCTCGGCGAGGACGTTGTGGCAGATCTCCGTGCCGCTGGTGATCCGCGGGTCGGAGCCGTTCGGCGGCCCCTGGACCTTGATGCCCTGCAGCGCATTGTGGGTGACGGTGTTTCGGCAGATGACGGTGTCCCTGGAGGCGGCATCCACCTTGAAGCCCTGCAGCGTGTTGTGCGAGGCGACGTTGCGCAGGAATGCATTGCCGACCGCGAAGTCGACGCCCGATCCGGTGACTCGCCCTGAGGTGCCGAAGCTCATGGGCGTGTTGGCCACGCCCTCGTTGTCGTAGGCGCTCCCCTGATCGGCGCCCACGTGGAAGGTGATGCCCATCTGGGTGTGCTGCACCACGAAGCCGCGGACAGAGATGTGGTGTGCCCCATCCTTGCCGGTGAAGTAGAAGCCCATGCGGGTGGGCACGTCGATGGACACCGAGCCGGGAGCGGCGCCGTTGCGGGTGGCGACGTACAGCCGGTCAGTGCCCGCATCCCACCAGTAGCCGCCGTCGCCGCTATCGGACCGGTTGCGCAGATCGGCCAGGCTGGCGTGCTGCCACAGGAATCCGGTCCGGTTCTGGAAGATTGCGCTGGAGTACGGCTTCACCTTGTCGAAGCCCACCGGGGCGGCATCCCAGGCTGTGGACCACACGCCGGCGGAGGCATCGGCCTGCCATGAGCGGCCCGGCTGCGGCGCCTCGAGGGCGCCGGAGACGATTGGCTTCACGTAGTCGCTGGCTCCCGGCGACCAGCCATCGGCCATGAAGACGAGGGGCTCCCCGGTCCTGCCGGCCCGGTCGTAGCCGCCGGGGACCGGGCGCTCCCGGTAGACGTAGTCGACGTAGCCCCTTACGACGATCGTCCAGCCGGCGGCTGCCGAGCCGCGCGGCACCTCCCGTGCCGCCCGGTTGATGGTCCGATACGCCTCGCCCCAGGAACGGCCGTTGTTGCCGTCGCTGCCGTGCTTGCCGTCGACGTAGAGCGTGGTCGCCGCCGTGGCGGCGGGCTGCGGGGAGACGGACGCCACCGCCGTTGCCACGAGGGCAGCGACCAGGACCAGGGCAGGGGCAGGCATGGAGCGCGACATCGCGCTGCCGATGCTGCTGCGCCAAGTGGCGAAGCGCGATGGGAAAGAAGTATTCCCCCGGACCACAGCTCATCCGCTCGCAACGGTCCGAGGTTCCAGGAGCATGATCCTCAGCTTGCTGCCGAAGCTCATCTCCTGCACGACGCTGAAGCGCGCGACGAGGCTCCTGCGTAGATGGCGATTGTCGACGCTCGTCGCATCGCCGAGCAGCGCAACCCACAGCCGCGCCGGGTCGGGGGCGCTCAGCTCGACCGCCACTCGCGTCGGCTGCGGCATGAGCGGCGCGCCCGCCCTGGCGAGGTAATACTCAAGCGCCGTCTGCCCGTTCTGGCCGATCAGGCGATCGCCCGGTTCGACCATCCCCGCCATCCAGCGGCCAGCCGATCGCCAATCCTGCTGGTGCTGATCGGCGAAGGCCACGGGCAGCGAGGCCACCAGCGCAATCACCAGCGCCGCCGCCGCAACCGCGCGCACGCCCGGCCGGCGAAGTGCGATCAACCCCATTGCGGCCAGCACCGCCAGGCCAGGCAGCGAGACGACGAGATAGCGCGCGACCAGGATCGGCTTGAACAGCGAGATCAGGAGCGCAGCCGCGATCGGCACCACCACGGTCGCCAGCAGCAGCCAGGTCGCCGGCTCACCACGCCGCTGCCATACGGCCACCCCCACCAGCGGGACGAGGACCGCCAGCAGCAGCGGGCTGCCGGCAAGGTCCGCAAGGGAGCTGACACCGCCCTCGAGGCTGGTTGGGTCGATCCACGCCTGCGCGCCACCGAACTCCTGGACAACGAACGGGATCGGAGCGGCCGCGGCGACCACGGGAATCGCCGCCGCCACCAGCGCCCTCCAGTCCGGCCATGGCCTGACCATGGCAACCAGCCAGCCGATGTGCGCCGCGACGATGAGTCCCACGAAGAAGTGGGCGTACAGGCCAAGTGCGGCGACCAGGCCATAGGCGGCCCACCCCGCAGCACTGCGGGCGTCGACCTGGCCGCCGGGGCCTTCCGGCGCTCCGCCGGCACGAGCCGCGCGGTCGCGGTCGATTGCCAGCAGGAGCAGGAGCGTCAGCAGGGCGGAAGCCAGCATGGCCATCGAGTAGCCGCGCGCCTCGCGGCTGTAGTGGATCACGAACGGCAGGAGCGCGAAGGTTCCGGCCGCCACGCCGCCCACCACCCAGCCGGCGAGCCTGCGGCCCAGCACGAACACCACGAGCACGGAGCCGATGCCCGCGAGCAGCGACAGCAGGCGCACCCGCGCCTCGTCCTCACCGAAGTTCAGCCAGAAGTGCAGGGCGAGGTGGTAGGTCGCCATGTTCGGGATGTCGGCCACCTGGCGGTCGCGCCCGACGATGGCCAGCAGCTCGGAGGCCGGCGCCTGGGCGAACCCGACGCTGGCGACTTCGTCACGCCAGAAGGGCAGGGCTCCCAGCTCCCACAGCCCGAGCACGGTGATGAGCAGCAGCGGTACACCCAGGGCGGCGGCGCGAGCCAGCCCCCGGGCGGAGGGCGGAGATGGATTCAGGCCGGCGGCAGCCCGGATGTGGCCGCCTCGATCACCGCCGGAACCGCCGCGTCCAGGTGACGCTCGACCGTGCAGCCCGCACGGCGGGCGTGGCCGCCTCCGCCGAATCGGGCGGCGATCCCGGTTGCGTCAACGCGCTCCGAGGTGCGCAGGCTCACCCGCGTCTCCCGGGGCCCCAGCTCGCGCAGCAGGATTACCACCTCGGCGCCCTTGGCGCGGGCGAGGAACTCGGCCAGGCCGTCCGCGTCGTGCTGCTCGGTGGCGGTTTCGTCCAGGTCGCGCAGGGTCAGGGTGGTGTACACGATCCGCCCGTCCGCTGCCTGGCCCATGCGCGCGAGCATCTTTCCCCACAGCGCCATGGTGGGATAGGGCAGGTCCGAGAGGATGGCGCGATGGATATCGGCCAGCGGCGCTCCCGCCTCAACCAGTCGGGCGGTCGCCCGCAGCGTATCGCCGGACGTGGAGCGGTCCGAGAACCCGTGGCTGTCGCGCACGATGCCGGTCAGCAGCGCCGTGGCGAGCTCAGGGTCGAGGTCGAGGCCGAGCTCGTCCACCAGCCTGAGCAGCACCTCGCAGGTGGCTGCCGCATGTGGGTCGACGAGGTTCAAGTCGCCGAACAGGTTGCTGCTCACGTGGTGGTCGACGTTCAGCAGCCTCGCCCTGGCGAACCAGTCGGCCTCCTCCCTGGCGATGCGGCCGACACGCTCCAGCGTCGCGGCATCGCACACCACCGCCAGGTCCGGGTCCAGCGTCGGCCGGCGCTGGACGCGTTCCACGTGCGCCAGGAAGGCGAAGACGGGCGGGATGCCGTCCGCGCTGACGAGCTCTGCCTTGGCTCCGAGGCGCTCGGCCATGATGCAGATCGCGACCGCCGCGCCGATCGTGTCCGCATCGGGGTTCTCGTGGCAGACCGCCGTGACACGCTGCGCCTCGCGCATCGCCTGCGCCACCTCGCCGATGTTCGTGCTGCTCTCGGCCGCAACAGCCAACCGTTTTCCTCCCGTGACCCGATCCCGCCCGCGCCGAGGGATTGTAGCCATTGAGCGCCGCCGACTCCTCGGGGTCAGACGCGCTACCATAAGCACCCCGCCCGGCTGGTGCCCGATAGAAGCGCGCCCTGGGCGCGACGCCACACGGAGATCGACCTTGACTTCCCCCGCCACGACCTCGGTGCCGCACGGCGGCACGCTCATCGACCGCGTGCTGGCCGGCTCCGAGCGCCAGGCGGCGCTCGAACGCGCAGCCTCGCTGCCGACCATCACCATCGGCTCGGTCGCGCTGAGTGACCTGGAGCTGATCGGCAACGGCGCCTTCAGCCCGCTCACCGGCTTCATGGGCCAGGCGGACTACCGCTCGGTGGTCGACGAGATGCGCCTTGGCAACGGGCTGCCGTGGTCGATCCCGATCACCCTGGCGGTGAGTCGCGAGACCGCAGACGGCCTCTCCATCGGCCAGGAGGTTGCACTGGCCGACGACACCGGCCGCCAGGTCGGCATCCTGCAGCTCGCCGAGACGTTCAGCTACGACGCCAGGCATGAGGCAGAGCAGGTCTTCCGCACGACCGAGGACGCTCATCCGGGCGTCTCCCGCATCTACGCCGCCGGCGACACCTACCTGGGCGGGGACGTGTGGGTGCTGGACGGGCCGATGGACCCTCCTTTCCCCGAGCATCGCCGCACACCGGCCGAGACGCGCGCCATCTTCGCCGACAAGGGCTGGCGCCGGGTGGTGGGCTTCCAGACGCGCAACCCGATTCATCGGGCTCACGAGTATCTGACCAAGGTGGCGCTGGAGGTGACCGACGGGCTTCTCATCCACCCGCTGGTCGGCGACACCAAGTCGGACGACATCCCTGCCGACGTCCGGATGCGCGCCTACCAGACGTTGCTGGCCGACTACTACCCAGCCGATCGGACGTTCCTCAGCGTCTACCCCGCAGCGATGCGCTACGGGGGCCCGCGCGAGGCCATCTTCCACGCCATCGCGCGCAAGAACTACGGCTGCACCCACTTCATCGTCGGGCGCGACCACGCCGGAGTCGGCACCTATTACGGCACCTACGATGCCCAGAAGATCTTCGACGAGTTCGGGCCCGATGAGCTGGGCATCACCCCGCTCTTCTTCGAGCACACCTTCTGGTGCCATGCCTGCGAGGGCATGGCCTCCTACAAGACCTGCCCGCACGGCGATGATCAGCACCTGATCCTGTCCGGCACCAAGGTTCGTGAGCTCCTGTCTTCGGGCGAGATCCCGCCACAGGAGTTCAGCCGGCCGGAGGTCGCCCAGATCCTCATCGACGCCTACCGGACGCCGGCTGGCGCTCGCTGACCCAGCAATCCCGCAAACCAAAGCCCACACTTACGAAGGACCGATGTCACAGACCGATCTGACAACTACCACCACTCGCCACGGCGAAACGATCCACCTCGGCGGCGGAGCCGGAACGAAGCACGAGCGCGAGACGACCGGCTTCACCATTTGGTTCACCGGGCTCTCTGGCTCGGGCAAGAGCACGATCGCCCACATCCTCGAGACCGAGCTCCGGAATCGCGGTCACAAGGTCGAAGTGCTCGATGGTGACACCGTACGCCAGCACCTATCGAAAGGCCTCGGCTTCAGCAAGGAGGACCGCGACACGAACATCCGCCGCATCGGCTGGGTGTGCGAAGTCCTATCGCGGAATGACGTTGTCGCGATCGGCTCGGCGATCAGTCCGTACCGTGAGATCCGAGACGAGATCCGCGCCAATATCGGCCGCTTCGTTGAGGTATACGTTGAGGCCCCGCTGGATGTTCTGGCGGACCGCGACGTGAAAGGCCTCTACCGCAAGGCAATGGCTGGCGAGATCCAGAACTTCACCGGCGTGAACGACCCCTACGAGGCCCCACAAAACCCGGAGGTGGTCTGCCATACGGACGGCAGCGAGACGCCCGAAGAGTCAGCGGCCAAGGTCATGGCCAAACTCGAGGAGCTCGGGTACAGCCCATCAGCCAGCTGATGGGCTGACCACCGCCACACATGGAGGCAGGCGCCTGGGTCACGCTTGCGGTGCTGACGGCGATGGTGGTGGCGCTGTACACCGAGATCGCACCACCAGCTCCAACCGTCCTGGGCGCCACCCTGCTGCTGATGCTGATCGGCATCATCACCCCCGACCAGGCCTTCGCGGGCTTCAGCAACGAGGCGCCGGTCATCGTCGCCAGTCTGCTGGTGGTCGCCCGCGCCGTGGACGTGGCCGGCATCATGCAGCCGATCGTGGCCCGCCTCTTCCGCGGCGCCGAATCAGCCAGGGGCATCTTGGCGCGCCTGCTGTTCCCGCTGGCCGGCATCTCGGCCTTCGTCAACAACACCACTTTGGTGGCGATGACATCCCAGCCGTGGTCGACATCTCAGCCCGCCGCAATCTGCCGGCGTC
>CBFGSY010000032.1:0-17912 GCA_965651545.1 uncultured bacterium
CCCAGGCCGGCAGTGGCGACCACGGCCAGCGTCTGGCTGCCGTTCTCGAGGGAATCCGTACCCCACGCCTGGTCGGGAGTCACCCCGTAGTTCGCACCGAGGCCGGTGGGATTGCCCACGAGGTAGAAGCCGTTGCCGCCGAGCCGGGCTCCGGGTGGGAAGTCGACCCGCCGGTCGATGGTGCCGGCCAGCGCGCCGTCGCCCTCGACCGCGACCAGGCTCAGGCCGCTCAGCGGCGTGCCGGGCACGCCCTGGAGCTCCACGAACTCAGTCGTGTCGGCGCCGGTGTGGCTCACCAGCAGCTCGTTCAGCAGCACCGGATCGCCCGTTGCCGCGCCTGTTGGCAGAGGCAGCAGGCCCGCCAGCAGGACCAGTGGCAGCGCGCCTGCCAGCCTTAGCTTCGCGCCTGACGGCATGATCGGTTCCGGGGTCTGGGATCGCATGCCCGGCAGGCTAGCCAGCGAGCGGCCCGGGCACACCGGGAATCCCGTACCGTCGAGGTGCTTGCGCGCACAGGACCGCGCGCTGGCGCGCGGCGGTACGTCCGGCAGGTACCCTGCGGGCATGGACGACGCACCGGTGCGGCCCACGCCCGTGGCCCTGGCCGGCCGCATGCTCATCATCTTCGGCTCGCTGATCGGGCTGTTGGGTCTGCTGTTCGCCATCGCCGGCGCCGCCTATCCCGCCATGCGGCGCACGCCCGAACTGGCCGAACAGCTCGCCTCCGTGCCGGAAGGATTCGGCACCGTGGCCGTGGTGCTGGGCCTCTTCCTGCTGGCCTGGGGCGTCACCCAGGTCATAGCCGGTGCCTTCGTCCTGCGCGGCAGGGGCTGGGCCCGCATCGCCGGCATCGCGGTAGGCATCCTGGGGGCGCTGACCGGCCTGGCGGGCACCTTGCCGGGCAGCGTCGACGCAAACCCGCTGGGGCCAACGATCTCCGCACTGTTCGCCGGAGCCCACGTCTACGCCATCTGGGTGCTCATCCGCAGCGGAGAATGGTTCGCGGCCGTTGATCGAGCGCCTGACTGACGCCGCCCGGCGCCGGCGACTCAGCGAACGTCGAGGGTCGCGTTCTGGCGAGCGCTCCGCTCCAGGTACCTGAACAGCGCGAAGGCGGCAACCGCGTAGACGCAGCCGATCAGCAGCTCGAGGGCGATGAGGCCGCCAACCTGCGCGAGGCCGGCACCGTCGGCCGCCTGTCGCACAGCCTCCAGCCCGTGGGTGAACGGCAGCATGTGACCGATCACCTGCATCCAGAGCGGCAGGTCGGAGAGCGGGATGTTCACACCGCAGAAGAGCAGGATGCCCAGCATGATCATGTTCGCGCCGAACAGGCCGTCACGCAGCCGCAGCGATATCGCTCCCTGCAGCGCGCCGATGGCGGTGCATGAGAAGACGGTCGTCAGCAGTGCCAGCCCGACGACCGCGATGCTCGAGGTCTCGAGCCGCACCCCAAGGAAGACGATGCCCACGGCCAGGGCGTACAGCGAGACCAGCAGCCCATTCGCCACGAATGGCAGGAAGCGCCCGGCGAAGACCGCCGCCCGGTTGGCGGGAGTAGCCAGCAGTCCGGGCAGGGTCCCGAACCAGCGCTCGTTGGCGATGGCCATGGTCATGCCGAACACGCCGGCCAGGCAGCTGACCTGCACCGCATTGCCGATCGCGAAGTAGGCCGCCGAGCGTTCCGTGGCGTGTGTCCCCAGCGCCGCGAAGAAGAAGAGCTGGAAGGTTGGACCGCCGATGAGGGTCGGGATATAGATCGAGGGGCGAGCCCAGTTGAAGAGCATGCCGTAGCTCATCAGCCCGCCGTACCAGAAGATGCGCCACGCGGAGCGCAGCCCCGAGATGGTCCCGGATGGTGCCGCCGGTCGCAGGGTCGCCGCGGTCACTGCAGGGAGAGGGTGGCGTCGCGGCGAGCCTTGTCGAGGACGTACACCAGCATGAACCGCGCTGCGACGTAGTAGACCGCGGCCAGCACGAAGCACATGGCGATGGCCAGGGTCGGTGGCTGCGAGGCGAGGGTGGCGCCACGAATCGCTTCCATGCCCCAGGTCGGCGCCAGCAGCCAGCTGATCGGCTGCACCCAGAACGGCAACGTGGCCAGCGGGACGAGCAGCCCGGTGACCAGCCAGATCGGGTACTCGAGCAGGTTGCCCAGGGCGTTGGCATGCCGGTAGAGGACGAACGATGTCGCGATCAGCATGCCCAGCGAGCCGAGCGAGATGACGGCGGCCAGCAGCGCCAGCGGCAGCAGCAGCGGGAAGGTGGCCTCGATCGGCATCCCGAACAGGAGGAAGCCCCACGCGAGCGTTGACGCAATGCCGTAGAAGCCGAACACCACCGCGCCGAAGGTCTGGCCGGCGAGGATGAGGTCGTAGCGCGTTGGCGCGGCGACCAGCAGCTCCAGCGTGCCTTCCCAGCGTTGCCAGGCGATTGCACCGCCGCAGCCAAAGAGAGTGGTGCTCCAGACGCCCATCATCCCGCTGCCGAGCGCGACGTACATCAGCGTCTGACCGCCCAGTCCGTCGCCCGACCGCCACAGGAAGAAGCCCATGGTCGCGAAGATCAACGGCGAGAGGAATGTGATCAGCACGAAGAACTCGCTGGTCAGCAGCATCCGCACGTTGAACCAGGTGACGAACCACACCAGCCGCAGTGAATGAATCGTTCCCATGTCGAGCCCCTACTGGACCGATGCCGCCCGCGCCTGGCGGGCCGCGTCATCGTCGGTGGTGGCGATGAGGTGGATGTAGGCATCCTCCAGCGTCGGCTCGCGCGCCACCACCTTCCCGACGCGGGTGTCACCCAGCAGCGAAAGGAGCCGATGGGTGATCTGCGTGCCGCGCTCGCTCTGCACCAGCAGGATCTGGCTCTGGTCGCGCTCCTCCATGTTGACGGCGCTCACTTCCGGGTCGCCCTTCAGGCGCTCGACCGCCTCCGGCGTCACGCCGAAGGTCTCGACCTCGACGATCGTCCGGTTCGCGATGACACCCTTCAGGTCGGCCCCGGTGCCGGTGGCCACGATGCGGCCGGCATTGATGACGGCGATGCGGTCGCACAGCGCATCAGCCTCGAACATGTAATGGGTCGTCAGCAGCACCGTCTTTCCGGCGTCGACCAGCGACTGGACGGTCTGCCGCAGCTCGCGTGCGCCGATCGGGTCCAGGCCGATCGATGGCTCGTCCATGAAGACGACATCCGGATCGTGGAGCAGGCCGCGCGCGATGTGCAGTCGCTGTCGCATGCCACGGCTGTAACCCTCGACCTTCTCCTTTTCGCGTCCGGTCAGCCCAACCATCTCGAGCAGGGCATCGATGCGCCGCGACTGGATCGCGGGATCGACGCCGTACAGCTCCGCGAAGTAGCGCAGGTTGTCGAGCGCACTCACCCGATCGTAGAGGCCGCGGTCACCGCCGAAGACGTACCCGATATGGCGCCGCACCTCGGTCGTCTGGTTGATCACGTCGAAGCCCATCACCCGCGCGGTGCCCGATGTCGGGAGCAGCAGGGTGATGAGCATCTTGATGGTCGTCGTCTTGCCGGCGCCGTTCGGGCCGAGCAGCCCGAACAGCTCGCCGGGCCGGACCTCGAAGCTGATGCCGCGGACCGCCTCGACTTCCAGGGGCCGCCGGCGGATGACGCCGGTGTGGGTGCGGTACGTGCGCACCAGGTCGATTGCCTCGATGGCGTGGCCGTCCGGGCCGGCCGGCTGCGTCATTGGGCGGGCCGTGGCGCCCGGCTCAGGAACGGGCGGCGCGATGGGACGATCCTGCACGCTTGTCATGGAGGCACCATTCTCGACCCGCAACTATCTTGATGTCAAGAGATTCCATGTCGAGAAACACGGGGCGGCTCAGAACCAGTCGCGGGCCTTGAAGAACAGGTAGGCGCCGACCATGGATGCAGCCATCACCCCCAGGGCCGCAGGGTACCCGGCCCGCCAGTCAAGCTCCGGCATGAATGCGAAATTCATGCCGTAGACACCGGCGATCAGCGTCGGAATCATCAGGATGACGGTGAAGGCGGTGAGCCGCTTGACGATGACGTTGAGGTTGTTGCTGGTCACCGACAGATTGGCATCCAGGGCGGCGGCCAGCATCTCTCGGTAGAGGTCGATGTTGTCCAGCACCCGCACCAGGTGGTCGTACAGATCCTGGAAGTAGGGGACCAGCTGGTCCTCGACCAGGCCCACGTCACGCCGCAGCAGCGCGTTGGCCACGTCGCGCAGCGGGGCCACAACCCGCCTCATCTCCAGCAGCTGGCGCTTGATCTGCAGCACCTTGCGCAGCGCGCTCGGGCCCGACTCACTGTCGCCGGCGATGATCCCGTCCTGGATCCGATCGATCCGCTCGCTCAGCCGATCGAGGACGGGGAAGTACCCGTCGGCGATGGTGTCCAGGATCGCGTACACCAGCGCGCCCTTGGTGCTGGCGACGGTGTCGGCGTCCTGCTTCCATCTCCCGCGAACCTCCTCCAGCGCTGGCGATCGGCCCCAGTGCACGGTGACCAGGTAGCCGTCGCCGCCGATCAGGTGCACCTCGCTCAGACCGAAGTCGCCGGCCCGCTGTTCAGAGCCGATGGCCTCGTAGGCCACGATCACGTGCTGGCCGGGATAGGTGTCGACCTTCGGTCGCTGATTCCGCTTCTCGAGGTCCTCGACCGCCAGCTCGTGCAGCCCCATGTGCTCCCGCAGCAGGGCCACGTCGGTCGCGTCCGGATCGGCCAGGTCCAGCCAGACCAGCTGGCCCTCATCGGGCTTGAGCCGATTGAGCTGCTCGTCCTGGCTGAGGTCGAGCTCCGCGAGCCGACCGTCGCTGCCGCGCAGCAGGAAGGTCCGGGTGGGTGGGGCCATGGCGGGCCGAGTGTACGCGCCGCTGCGGCCCCATTCCCCAGGATGGGTTCCGTTGCGCCAGCGTGGGTTGCGTTCCGCCACGCGGGTCACTCGACCACGGAGCCCTGGAGGATGGCCGTTGCGGGACTGCGCGACCCTCCGGCTGGGACGTTTTGCCATGGAGCGGCCATTTTCAGGGCGATCGCCACCGGTTCCTTGGTCCAGTGACCCACTCCGTGGGACCTAGCGGCCCGTGCGTTTGGCTGTTAGGCCAGCGGGGCGGGCTAGCGGGTCTCGAAGGACCAGGCGGCCCCATCCCAGGCGGCGTGCTGGAGGCTGCCATCGGCACCGCGCCCGAAGACGTCGATGCGGTTCGGGCCCCAGGAGCAGGCGCTGGGGTCGCCGGCAAGCTCGACCGGCAGCTGCTCCCACGCCTGCCAGCCGGCGGGCACGTACCAGCGATGCCAGAGCATCCCGTCGCGGCCCCTGGCGAAGACGTCGATCCGGTCCGCGCCCCATGAGCATGCTGCCGGGTTGCCGGTCAGCTCGCCGCCGTGTGGATGCCAGTCGTGCCAGGCCTCGCCATCCCAGTAGATGTCCCACAGCTGGCCGTCATCCCAAATCGCGAAGACCTGCATCTCGTTCTGGGCCCAGCTGGTGACGGCCGGCGTCGACGCCAGTTGCCCGTCCAGCGACTCCCATCCGTGCATGTCCCCATGATCGCGCACGGCCCGGCGCTATGCTGGCCCGCGTGGATCGCTGGCGGACGATCATCGAGCCGTTCCGGATCAAGAGCGTCGAGCCGATCCGGCTCACCACCGTCGACGAGCGCGTCCGGCACCTGACCGAGGCCGGCTACAACCTCTTCAACCTCCACGCCGACGACGTTCTGATCGACCTGCTGACGGATTCGGGCACCGGTGCCATGTCGTCCGAGCAGTGGGCCGGCATGCAGCGCGGCGACGAGAGCTATGCCGGCTCGTCGTCGTGGTATCGGTTCCTGGAGAGCGTGCGCGAGCTGTTCCCCTTCAAGCACGTGATCCCCACCCATCAGGGCCGCGCGGCGGAGAAGATCCTGTTCGGGGTCGTGGGCGGCCAGGGAAAGGTCGTCCCCTCCAACACCCACTTCGACACCACCCGCGCCAACGTCGAGTTCACCGGCGCCGAGGCGGTGGACCTGCCGATCGACGAGGGACGGCATCCATCGGTCATCCATCCCTTCAAGGGCAACATGGACACCGATGCCCTCGACGCCCTCATCGGCGAACGCGGCGCAACGAACGTCCCGCTGGTAATGGTCACCGTCACGAACAACTCGGGCGGGGGACAGCCCGTCAGCCTGGAGAACCTGCGCGCGGTCCGTGCCGTCTGCGACCGATACGGTCTGCCGCTCTTCCTCGACGCCTGCCGTTTCGCCGAGAACGCGTGGTTCATCCGGCAGCGTGAGCACGGATACGCCGATGTCTCCATCCCGGACATCGTCCGCGAGATGGCGGCGCTGGCGGACGGCATGACGATGTCCGCCAAGAAGGACGCCATCGCCAACATCGGCGGCTGGCTGGCCCTCAACGACGACGAGTGGGCGGACCAGGCGCGCGCGCTCGAGATCCTGACCGAGGGGTTTCCGACCTATGGCGGCCTGGCGGGGCGCGACCTGGACGCCATCGCCCAGGGGCTGCGCGAGGTGGTCGATGAGGACTACCTGCGCTACCGCATCCGCTCGACTGCCTACCTTGGCGAGGCGTTGGTGGAGGGCGGCGTGCCGTGCGTGCAGCCGATCGGAGGGCACGCCGTCTACATCGATGCGGGCGCCATGCTGCCGCACATCCCGCCATTGGCCTACCCCGGTCAGTCGCTGGCGGTGGCGCTCTATCGCGAGGGCGGCATCCGCTCCTGCGAGATCGGCACCGTCATGTTCGGGATGAAGCCCGACGGCTCCGAGACGCCGGCCGACGTCGAGCTGGTGCGGCTGGCGATCCCGCGGCGCGTCTACACCCAGTCGCACGTCGACTATGTGATCGAGGTCGTGCGCTGGGTCGCCGATCGGGCCACGGAGCTGCCCGGCTACCGGATCGTGGAACAGCAGGCGCAGCTGCGCCACTTCACCGCCCGTTTCGAGCCGATCAGCTGACCGCTATCATGCGTCCCATGCGACTCCTCACTGGCCGTCGCCTCACCGAGGTGGACGTCGGCTAACTGACCGATCTGGCCGCCTCCTACCGCTCGGTCGCCATCGACCTCGGTGCGGGGAACGGCCGGTTCACGCTTTTCTGGGCGGCCGCTCATCCGGGTGAGCTGGCCCTGGCGGTCGACGCCAGCCACGCCGCGATGCGCGAGGCATCACGTCGCGCCGCCCGCCCGACGGCTCGCGGTGGCCTGCCCAACGCCGTCTTCGTCGTCTCTGCATTGGACGCGCTGCCGGCAGAGCTGGACGGCCTTGCCACGCTGCTGACTGTCCACTTCCCGTGGGGATCGCTGCTCAGCGCCGCCATCGCCAAGGATCAGGCTGGAGCGGCACGCCTGGCCGCCCTCGTCGCCCCGGCGGGAAGGATGCGGCTGCTCGTATCAGGCGCCGGGCGCGATGCCGGCGGTGGCATCACGCGGATCGAGCCGGAGCGCATCGTCGGCGCGTACGCCGACCTCGGTCTGCGGCCCGTGGCCTGCCGGCCGGCCAGCATGAGGGACATCGAGGCGGCGCGCTCAACGTGGGGCAAGCGACTGTTCGCCACCGGCGGCGACCGGGTGGCCTGGCTGCTCGAGCTCGAACGCCCCTAGAATCGGCCCATGGCTGAGCGCTGCGAAGATTGTGGCCGCGACGTTGCCGCTGGCACCCCGCTGTTCGCGCACCGCGTCAGGCTGATCAGCGAGGCCGATCCCGATGTGGCATTCGTGTGCATCGATTGCCGCGGCGATCGCCCGCTCCTCGACGCGGATGGCAAGCCGCTGGACGAGGATCAGCTGGCCGGCATGAAGTACGTCATCGGGCGCGGCGGACGGGCCTGATCAGCTCACCTCGAGGCGGGTGACCCACTTCACCCACTCGAGGCCGCGGCGATCGGGTGCGACCAGGCGACAGGGAGCGCCATTGCCGGACGGCAGCGGCAGGCCCGCCACGCCGGTGGCCAGCAGGGCGCGCGGCGCCTCCTCGATCGGGAGGGTGGCGTACCAGCCGGTCGCCGATCGGACGGTCACCTGGCGGGCTCGAGCGGTCAGGCCTGCCGCGGCCAGCACGCGGTCGAGCGGCACGCCCCTCCATCGGCTGCGCAGCGCCCATCCGGAGGTGCAGTCCAGGACTTCCTCTCGCTCCACCTCGCCGATCGCCGACAGCTGGGCAAGGGACAGCTCGATCGGTCGTGCGACGGCGCCGACCACGGCCAGGCGCCACGTGTCGGGGTCGATGGGCGGCGCCCCCTCGCCGAAGAAGGTCGTGACCGGCGGCACGCCACCGTCCGGCAGCCATCGCGAGCCGGTGAAGCGGCGTACCCCTCCGACGGCTCGCTCGATCAGGTTCCCGGCGGTCCAGGCAACGAGCCCGGCTGCGCCGAGGCCCAGAAACGTCAGCGCCGAGCGCCGGGAGATCAGCTGGCCGCCGGGCCGGCGGGGCGGCGGACGCAGGAGGCGCCAGCGGTGCGGCGCCAGGTGTGCGACCAGGATGGGGGCCACGGCCAGCGCCGCCCAGACATGCCAGGTCAGGACCGTCCAGGGCCCCAGCGTCAGGATCCGACCCGACACCACCCAGGCAAAGCCCCCGACCAGCGCCGCCGATGCAGCCATCGCCAGCAAGGTCGCCAGGCCGAGCGCCGGCCAGCGGCGCTGGGCAATCGCCCGCGGCACCGAGCGACCCACCTTGATGCCCACTGCCAGCAGCAGCGCTCCGCCCAGGAGCCCGTGCAGCACGAACAGCGGCGCGGTCGGCGGGCTGCCAGCCCGCAGGCTGAGCAGTCCGGTTGCGAGCTGCGCGGCGACCAGGACGGCGAGCAGACGATCGAGCGCGGCGGCGCTCATGCGCTCATCGTACTGCTAGGCTGCGGCCGTGAGCCGCCGGGCGTGGACCCTGAGTGCCGTGGTGCTTGGGTCCGGGATCGTGTTCCTTGACTCCACCATCGTCAACGTGGCCCTGCGTGCGATCGGCGAGCAGCTGCCGGCCTCGTTGGTCGGGACGCTCGAGGGACAGTCGTACGTCGTCAACGGATACCTGCTGTCACTGTCTGCGCTGTTGATCCTGGCCGGCGCGCTGGCCGATCGATACGGGCGACGGTTGCTGTTCGTCATCGGCCTGGCTGGCTTCGGCGTCGCGTCGCTGGCGTGCGGCCTCGCCCCCACCATGGAGCTGCTGATCGGCGCCCGGCTGGTCCAGGGCGCATTCGGCGCCCTGCTGGTGCCGACATCGCTGGCCCTGATCAACGCCAGCTTCGAGGGTGCCGAGCGCGGACGAGCCTTCGGCATCTGGGCGGCAGCCACCAGTGCCCTGGCCGTCGCCGGTCCGGTGGTCGGCGGATTCCTGATCGACACGTTCGGCTGGCGCGTCGCCTTCCTGGTCAACGTGCCGCTGGTCGCGGCAGGGGTGGCGATCGCCGCCGCGTACCTGGTGGAGAGCCGCAACGAGAACGCGCCGTCCAGCTTCGACTGGCTCGGCGCCGCGGTCGTGGCCCTGGCGGTGGGCGGGCTGTCCTACGGGGCGATCCGCGGCCAGGAGCAGCAGTGGACGGATCCCACCGCCTGGGCCGGGCTGTTGATCGGCGCTGTCGCAACCGTCGCGCTCCTGCCGCTGATGCTGTGGCGGCCCAATCCGCTGGTGCCGCCCAGCCTGTTCAGCTCGCGGAACTTCACCGTCACCAACATCTCCACGCTCCTCATCTACGGCGCCTTGTACGTCCTCAGCTACTTTCTCGCCGTCTTCCTGCAGGGGACGCTCGGGTACACGGCGCTCGCATCGGGTCTCACCAGCGTGCCATCCGGGGTGGCGCTGGCATTCCTGTCGACCGTCTTTGGCCACATGGCCGGACGGTACGGACCGCGGCGCTTCATGGCCGTCGGCCCGGCCCTCATGGCCCTGGGGCTGCTGTGGTACGTGCGCATCCCTGCCGACAGCCAGGCCTGGACCGCGCGTCTGGCCGATGCGAGCAGCCTCCTGCCACCCGCGAGCTTCTTCGTCGACGTGCTGCCGGCGCTGGTACTGTTCGGACTCGGCATCTCGATCCTGGTTGCTCCCTTGACCACCGCGCTGATGACATCGGTGCCTCTCGGGAACTCCGGTCTGGCGTCGGCGCTGAACAACGCGATCAGCCGCATCGGGCCGCTGCTCGCGACGTCGGTCATCTTCATTGCGATCTCGAGCGCCTTCTACGCCAGCCTCGCCGACCGGGTACCAGCCATCGACGTTGACGCGCCCGAGGTGCGTGAGCTGGTCTCACCGCTCAACCCTCCGGAGCGCGGCGCCCCCGATGAGCTGAAACGGGGGGCGATCGGCGCATCGACCGACGCCTTCCACCTGGCCATGCTGATCGCGGCCCTGCTGTGCGCCACCGGGGCGGCCGTCAACTGGGCGGGCATCCAGGATCCCCAGCCCGAGGCGCTCGCCCGGGCCGAACAGCCAACCGCCGCCGGTGCGGTCTGACGCGCCGTAAGATCGCCCGATGTTCCCGATCGGTGACCAGAACGAGCCGGGCCGTGGCCTGCCGTTCGTCACGTTGGCCCTCATCGGTATCAATGTGGCGGTCTTTCTCCTGTTCCAGGACCTCGGCGCCGGGAACGACTTCACTCTCGGCTGGAGCGCCATCCCGTTCGAGGTCGTCAACAGCGTCGACCTGGTGCGCGCTCACCTGGTGGAGATCGGCGGACGAGATGTCCTGATCGACCAGGCCCCGGGCCCGGCGCCGATCCAGCTGACCCTCCTGTCGAGCATGTTCATGCACGCCGACCTGCTGCACATCGCGGGCAACATGCTCTTCCTGTGGGTCTTCGGCGATAACGTCGAGCACCGCGCCGGCCCGGTGCTCTACCTGCTCATCTACCTGGTGGTCGGGCTGGTCGGCAGCCTGGCCCAGATCCTGAGCAACCCCGACTCGGTCATTCCGACCCTGGGAGCCTCGGGCGCCATCTCCGGCATCCTGGGCTGCTACATCGTCCTCTTCCCGCGAAATCGAGTGACGGTCTTCCTGTTCCGCGTCCTGGTCCCGGTGCCGGCCATCGTGGCCATCGGAATCTGGATCGTCTTCCAGCTCATCAGCGGGTTCGGTGCCCCGGCTGCCGCCGACGAGGGGGGCGGCGTGGCCTACCTGGCCCACATCGGCGGCTTCGCCGCCGGCCTGGTCGCCGGCTTCCTGCTCAGGTCGATGCCGGAGCGCGCGTCCCGCTGGTGAGCGTGGCACGCGCCAGCGGGCGGGCGGACGAGGGCCTCTTCGGTCCGGGCAGCCAATCGTGGCGGATCGACGGGGAGGTGCTGGTCCTCGCCGGCGGGACCTGCGCGCTGCTCATGCAGCTCGCTCACCCGGCCGTCGCGGCCGGTGTGGCGGAGCATTCAGACTTCCGCGCCGATCCCTTCGCCCGCCTGCGCCGTACGCTGAACGCGAGCTTCGCCGTCGTCTTCGGCACCCAGGCCCGCGCCGGTCAAGCGCTGAGGCGCATCAACGCCATCCACCAGGTCGTGCGCGGAACGGTCCCCGAGACGGGCGACGCCTACCGGGCCGACGATCCGGACCTCCTTCTCTGGGTGCACGCCACGCTGGTCGACACCGCCCTGCGCGTCTACGACCGCTACGTGGCGCGGCTCGGACCTGCAGATGAGGAGGCCTACCACGCCGAGGCGCGCCAGGTTGCCATGCGGCTTGGCGTGCCGGACGCCGGTCTGCCGCTCACCCTGGCGGAGCTACGGTTCGAGATGGATCGCCTCATCGCCGACGGGACGGTTGCCGTCAGCCCCACCGCCCGCTCGCTGGCGCCTGCCGTCCTCTACCCAACGCGCTTCCCGCCCCGCTTCGTCTGGGACGCGGCCCATCTCATCTCGCACTCCGTCATGCCCGACCCGATCCGCCGCGGCTACGGCATCGCCTGGTCCCCCCGCCGCGACGCCGGCATGCAGGCGGCGGCTGCCACCTCGCGCCGGCTGTGGCCGAGGCTCCCCGCCCTGCTGCGCCGCGTGCCGCAGGCCCGCCGAGCCGAGCGTCGTCTGCGGTCGGGCTCGGCCCGTGACGGGTGGCCGGCGCCGTGGGTATGATGCGGACCCCTTGAGCCGATTCGCCAAGCTGGCACTGGCGGCTGCTGTCGCGACCTTCGTCCTGATCGCGGTTGGCGGCCTGGTCCGCGCCACCGATTCCGGCCTCGGCTGTCCCGACTGGCCGTTGTGCTTCGGCGACTGGGTGCCGCCCGCCGAGCTGCATGCCTGGATCGAGCATTCGCACCGCCTGATAGCCGCAGGGGCGGTGGGCCCGTTGGTCGGCGCCGTGGCGCTGATCACCGTGTTCAGCAGCCGCCGCCACGATCGGGTCTTGCTGGCCGCCGCGGTGGCCGCCGGCTTGCTGGTCATCGTTCAGGCGCTCCTCGGCGGGCTGGTCGTCCTGCAGGGCCTGCGGCGCGAGCTGGTGACCGCCCACCTGGCCATGGCGCTGACGGTGCTGGCGCTCACCATCCTGATCGCCGAGCGCGCCGCCAACGGACCGATGCCGCGGCGCCATGGCGGGCTGCCGGTCACGCTCATCAGCCCCACCGGGGCGGCGGTCGTCGCCCAGATGCTGCTGGGCTCGTGGGTGACCGGGCATGACGCCGGGCTGGCCTACCCCGACTTCCCGACCATGGGGGGCAGCTGGCTGCCCGCCGTCTCGACCACGCCGCAGCTCATCCACGTGGCGCATCGCGTGCTGGCGGTGGTCGTTGCTGGCCTGGTCGTCTGGACGTGGCTGTCCGTCCGCCGCGCGACGGCGGTGCCGCTGCCGCGCCGGCTGGCGACGATTGCTCTCCTGCTGGTGGTTCTGCAGGTCGCGCTGGGCGCGGCGAACATCTGGTCGCGCCTGTCGGCGGCCTTCGTCGTCCCGCACCTGGCCGTTGGCGCCGCGCTGTTCGCGGCCTGCGGCTGGTTGCTGCTCGCCGCGCTGCGGGCGGCTCCGGTGACCGCCGCGGGTCGAGAGACACGCAGCCAGGCGGCTCAGCCCGCCACGGCTGGCCCAGCCGATACCCTGCGCGCCTATGTCTCGCTGACCAAGCCGCGTATCATCGAGCTGCTGCTGGTCACCACGGTGCCGACCATGGTGCTTGCCGAGCGGGGCGTGCCCAGCCCGTGGTTGATGGCGGCGGTCGTCATCGGCGGCACGCTGGCAGCCGGCGGCGCAAATGCGATCAACCAGTACGTCGATCGCGACATCGACGATCTTATGCGGCGCACGCGCCACCGTCCGCTGCCTCGGCAGGCGATCGCGCCGCGCCGGGCGCTGGCCTTCGGGATCGTCCTCAGCGTGGTCTCGTTCGTGTGGCTGACCGTGACCGTCAACCTGCTGTCGGCGCTGCTGGCTGCCAGCGCCATCGCCTTCTACGTGTTCGTCTACACGCTGTGGCTCAAGCGCAGCACGCCGCACAACATCGTCATCGGCGGGGCTGCCGGCTGCGTCCCGGTGCTGGTCGCCTGGGCGGCGGTGACCGGCACGGTTGGCGTGCCGGCGCTGGTCCTGTTCGCCATCGTCTTCTACTGGACGCCTCCCCACTTCTGGGCGCTGGCACTGCGCTTCCAGGGTGACTACGCAGCGGCCCAGGTGCCGATGATGCCGGTCGTCCGCGGCGAGGCGGAGACGGCCAGGCAGATCGTCCTCTACTCGCTGCTGCTGGTCGCGGTCAGCCTGCTCCTCTTCCCGGCGGCGGGCATGGGGCTCATCTACCTGGGCGCTGCCGTGCTGCTGGGTGCGGCCTTCGTCTGGTACGCGCTGCGGATCCTTCGCAATGCATCCGACGGGCGGGCGGCCATCGGCCTCTTCCGCTATTCGATCAGCTACCTGACCCTGCTGTTCGCCGCTGTCGCGGTCGACAGCCTGCTGCGCGTCAGCCCGTAGGTCGCATCCGGCGGCTCAGACCGCTCCCCGGCCACGCGCCTCCCGCTCCGCGTCCAGCCGAGCGTCGAGGAGGGCGGTTCGCCGATCCTCGTGGCGCACCCACCCGGCGACGACTGCCGCCATCGCGATGAGAAAGGCGAGATCGCCGAACACCCACATCACGATGCCACCCAGGTTCTGATCGGCCAGCGCGGTCGGCCCCCAGGTCCGCAGGTTGGTCAGGTAGTGCGGGTAGAGGATGGTTGGCGCGCTCATCAGGGCGACGCCCAGGAAGGAGTTCTGCGGCATCGCCAGGAACAGGTAGAACAGCCTGGCCGGCCGCGGCAGGCGCCAGCGTGCGGGATCGGCGCCGACCACCGGCAGCCAGAAGAGCAGCGCCGCCGCCAGGAACGTCGCGTGCTGCATGTAGTGCAGCGGCGGGTTCTCCAGGGCCTGGTCGTACAGGTCGCTGAGGTGCCATCCCCAGTTGACGCCGGCAAAGACCAGCCACGTCACCAGCGGGAACGTCAGCACCGCCAGGGGCCAGCTGTGCAGCAACCGCAGCAGCTTCCGACGGACCGATGGCGCCGCGGCGCGCAGCGCCAGCGTCGCCGGCGCCCCGAGCAGGAGCAGCGGGGCAGCCACCAGCTCGAGGAGCATGTGCTGCACCATGTGCACGCTGAAGAGCTGGCCCTCGTACGTCTCTATGGGGGAGGAGAGCGCCAGCACGATGGCCGCCAGTCCGCCCAGGAACGCCCAGCGGCGCCAAGCGCGCGGGCGGTTTCGCGGATGCCGGCGCGCGACGTGGCGCTCCGCCCAGACGTAGGCCGCCGCCGCAACCGCCACTCCGATCAGCGGCAGCGGGTCCAGGCTCCAGGCGAGGACGACGCCGGGCAGCTCCGGTGCGCCAACCGTCTCGCCGTGCGCCGCGGCTCGTGGCGGGGCAAGCAGCACCACCGCCGACAGCGCGGCCAGGACCGGCGGCAGGCGCCGCGCAACTGTTCGGATCACCGGAACACCCTTCGAATCACCGCGACATTGTGTGGCCGCTGGCAGGCAGGTGCCATGTCGCGGAACCTTTCCGGCGGCGCCTGCGTCAGGGCGCGCATGAGACGAACCGCCCAGCCGTCCCCTCGCGCCGCTGCGCTCGCCGTCGTCGTGACGGCCGCCCTCGCCCTGGTGGCCTGCACGCAGTCCGGCGGGAGCGCGGGCCCATCAGGCAGCGGCGGTAGTGGCGCCGGCAATGGTGGCGGCATCGCCCATCCGGCGGGCAGCGAGCTCGTCTTCCGGATCGCCTACACCGGCGGCTTCCAGCTGCCCTTCGCGGACGTGACCAACCTGCCGCCCTTCACGATGACGGGCGACGGGCGGGTCATCCTGCCGGGTGCCATGATCGACATCTTTCCCGGCCCGTTGATGCCGGCCGTCCAGGTCCGGCAGTTGACCGAGGCCGGCGTGCAGAAGGTCCTCGAGCTCATCGCTGCCAGCCGGCAGTTCGGAGGCAGCAAGGACTGGCGCGGCGCGCAGAACTTCGTCGCCGATGCCAGCGACACGGTCTTCACCCTCCACGCCGAGGATCGCGAGGTGGTGGTCACGGTGTACGGTCTCGGCACCGTCGGGCCTGGCATCGAGCCGCCGCCCAACTTCCCCGAGGCGGAGATGGCAGTGCACCAGGCGCTCGGAAAGCTGGTCGAGCGGCTGACGATCCCCGACAGCTGGATGCCCGAGTCGGCCTGGGCTGACACCGGCTGGCGCCCCTACGAGCCCGAGTCGATGATGCTGCTGGTGCGCAACGCAGACAACGATCCGCCGGACGACACGGGCATCGGCATCACCGAGGTCGAGTGGCCGGTGGCAGGCGATCCGGCCGCCTTCGGCGAATCGACGACGCTGGAAGGAACCCGCTGCGGCGTGGTCAGCGGCGACGATGCCGCGGCGTGGCTGCCGGTGCTGTCAGCCGGAAACCAGCTCACGCGCTTCACGGGCGACGGTCATACCTACCAGGTCACCGTCCGGCCGCTGCTCCCCGATGAGGCGGGGACCTGCCCGGAGTCCTGATCCGCTCCCGTCCTGCCCCGATCGGTACAATACGCACCGTGCCGCCACCAGCTGGAGCTGGGCACGCCCCGCAAGGTAGTCTGACGGCGCCGGGCTGACCAACGGCCGCGCGCCAACCGCGACGCTGAGGAGCCTCGAAAGAGCTGATGCGACCGAGTGCGGCCGGACCGTGGCCGCGGAGTGCCATCCGCGCCGGCACTCTGCTGCTGTTGATCGCTGCGCTGACGGGCTGCGGCATGATCCCGCCCGAGCCGAAGTCGACCGCTGCGCATGACGTTTTCTGGCTCTACAACGTCGTCTTCGCCATGGGCGTGGCCGTCTTCCTGGGCGTCGAGGGCTTCATCGTCTACTCGGTCTTCCGCTACCGTCGCCGCGACGATCGGCTGCCGCCGCAGACCCATGGCAACACCATCATCGAGATCATCTGGACGGCGATCCCCAGCGTCATCGTGCTGGTGCTCTTCATCCTCTCGATCGCGACCCTCGGCCAGGTCGAGGCATCGTCGAACACCGAGGAGGTCAGCGACATCGAGGTTGGCGGCTTCCAGTGGCAGTGGCAGTTCCGCTACCTGGACGATGACGACAACCCGGACAACGACGTCAGCGTCGTCGGCCAGCCGCCGAACCCGCCGGTCATGGTGGTCCCCGTCGGCGAGACGATCCACCTGACCCTCATCTCGCAGGACGTCATCCACTCCTTCTACGTGCCGAACTTCCTGATCAAGCGCGACCTGATGCCGGTTCCGGAGGGCGACAGCGTCAACTCCCTGAGCTTTGAGGTCAGCGAGCCCGGGATGTACGGCGGCCAATGCGCCGAGTTCTGTGGCGAGCTGCACGCGCGGATGACCTTCGCGGTCGAGGCCATGCCCCGCACCGAATTCGAGCAGTGGCTGGCCGACGCCAAGGCCGGGCGTACGCCACGGCCATCGGTCCAGGCGGGCGGGGAAGTGCTGGAGCTGACAGCAGAGAACCTCGCCTTCGACAAGGCCGAGCTGCAAGCAGCGGCCGACACGCCATTCACGCTGCGCTTCACGAATGCCGACTCGACGCTGCACAACGTCGTGATCTTCGACGCGAACGACCAGGAGGTCTTCAGGACCGATGACCTCACCGGCCCGAACGCCTCGGAGGAGTACGCCGTGGATCCCCTGCCGGCCGGCGAGTACAGCTTCGTCTGCACGTTCCACGCGGGCACCATGGTCGGTACGCTGACGGTCGAATAGGGGAGAGCACGAGAGGACTGATGGCAACGACGACCCTGACCCCGCAGGCGGAGATCTACCAGCGCTCGTGGGTGATCGATTGGCTGACGACGGTCGACCACAAGAAGATCGGCGTCCTCTACATCGTCAACTCGTTCATCTTCTTCTTCGCGGCCGGCATCCTGGCGCTGGTGATGCGCTCCGAGCTGGCGGTGCCCGGCCTCCAGTTCCTGGACGAGAACACCTTCAACCAGGCATTCACGATGCACGGCACGATCATGATCTTCCTGTTCGTGGTGCCGGTCCTCTCCGGCTTCGCGAACTACATCGTGCCGCTGCAGCTCGGCGCGCCGGACATGGCCTTCCCGCGGATCAATGCGCTCAGTTTCTGGCTCCTGCCGCTGGGCGGTGGATTGATCTTTTCCGGCTACCTGTTCGGCGGCGCCGCCGCGGAAGGCTGGACCGGCTACGCGCCGTTGACGGACGACCGGTACGCGGCCGGCGTCGGCACCGACCTGTGGCTCATCGGGCTGACGCTGGTCGGCACGGCCTCGATCCTGGGCGCGGTGAACTTCATCACCACCATCTTCAAGATGCGCGCACCGGGGATGACCCTCTTCCGGATGCCCATCTTCGTCTGGACGGCGCTCGTCACCGCCACGCTCATCCTGCTGGCCACGCCGGTCCTGACCGCAGGGCTGATCGCGCTCTTCATCGACCGCAACTATGGAGGCCACTTCTTCGATCCTGCCGCCGGCGGCAACCCGATCCTGTGGCAGCACATCTTCTGGTTCTTCGGCCACCCGG
>CBFGSY010000033.1:0-17068 GCA_965651545.1 uncultured bacterium
CACGTCGACTTCGGCGCGCAGCAGGCGCAGGCGTCGAAGGATGGCGACGGCCATCGCCGCCAGCTCATCGGCCAGGCGGTCGATGATGTCGCGAGCAACCTGGTCTTCGTCGATGGCCGCCGCAAAGACGACTGGCGAGAGCTCGCGCAGCGACGCCTCCGCCAATCGCTCGCGGTACAGGGCCCAGGTGACGCTGAGCGGCCGCCGCAGCCCGAAGTAGGCCGGCACGCTCCGCTCGAGTGAGGTGCGCGGGCCTCGTCCGTCCCTTCCGCGGATGGCCGCCGCCAGTCCGGCCTCGCCGACGGCCCGGCCGCCGCCCCAGTCGCCCGATATGTTCCCGAGCGCCGGCATGGCTGCGACACGACCATCAGGTGCCACACCGACCGCGTTCACACCCGATCCACAGATGACCGCGACCCCCCAGCCGGCGTCGGAGCCGGCACGGAGCGCTGCCCGGGTGTCGTTCAGCACGACGATCTCGTCTGCGAGCCGCTCGCCTTCCAACGCCGCCGTCAGCAGGGCTGTCTCACCGCGGAGGTCCGCGCCGGCAAGGCAGAACGTTGCGCTGGCCGCGGGGCTACCGTGGCCGGTCAGTGCAGCTTCCCGCGACGCCGCTTGGACCAGTCCGCGCAGGCGCCGAAGGCCCCCCTCCAGGCCAACCGCCTGGTGCGAAATCGACCCTCCGCGAACGAAGGCGTGCAGCGTCCCGTCCCGTGATGCGAGCAACAGCTCCGTCTTCGAGTTCCCGCCATCGACCGCCAGACTCGCCGCGTGCCTCATGCGACGCGATCGAGCTCGTCGATGCCGACGAACGAGGCACCGGCCTCGACGAGCGCGGGAATCGCACGCAGCAGCGAGCGCGCCACCGGCCGAGGCCATGTGTGCAGCAGCACGATCGCGCCGTCACCATGCTCCATGACGCCGTCTCGAATCTCGGAAGCCACGCGAGCAACCGTAGCGCGCGTCCGCCACTCCTTCGGCTCCACGTGCCAGCCGACATGCCGGTAGCCCATGCTGTGCAGGAGGGCGATCCGGGCGTCATCGTTCGCGGCCGATCCGAAGGGAAACCGAAACAGCGGGCGGGGATCCACGCCCGCGTAGCGCCGGATGGCGGACTCCGCGGCGGAGACATCGGTCCTGAAGCCAGCCGCCGTAAGGAGGCCCATGCGCGCGTGATAGTGCGAGTGGTTGCCGACCAGATGCCCATCGGCCACGATCCGGCGCGCGAGCAGCGGCTCGGACTCCACCCACCGGCCCTGGAGGAAGAACGTCGCTCGCACCGCGTGAGCTGCCAGCGTGTCCAGCACGCGCTCTGCGCCATCGGGCAGGTGAGGCCGATCCGGATGCTCCGCGTCGAAGGTGAGGGCGACGCGAAAGGCCATTTACCTCCCCACTCCGCTGATGACGATACCCCGCGTGAAGAAGCGCTGGAATACGAGGAAGAGCAGGACGGGGATGACGAGGGTCATGAGCGTCCCCGCCTGGATGAGGCCCGGGTTGCTCGAGTAGAGGCCATTGAAGCGCGACAGCGCCACGGAGATGGGCTGCAGCTCCGGGCTGCCGGAGAGGTAGATGAGCGGGCCGAAGAAGTCGTTCCAGCTGTACACGAAGTGGAAGATCGCAACGGTGGCTACCGCCGGCCAGGCCTGCGGCAGGATGACGCCGACCAGCGTCCTGAATGGACCGGCGCCGTCGATGGCCGCCGCCTCGTCGAGGTCGCGCGGAATGGTCATCAGGTATTGGCGCAGCAGGAAGACGTCGTAGGCATTCGCGAAGAACGTGGGGATCAGGAGCGGGAGCCAGGTGCCGACCCAGCCGAGCTTGACGAATACGGTGTAGGTGGGGATGAGGGTCACCGCCGTGGGCAGGAAGATGGTGGCGATCATCAGGGTGAAGAGGAGCCCGCGCCCCGGGAAACGGAACCGCGCGAACCCGTAGGCCACCAGCGTGCAGGACACGACTGTCCCGATGGTGCCGATGACCGCGAGCGCGATGGTGTTGAACATGACGCGCGGGTATTCGATCAGCGTCCAGACGTCGGAGAAGTTGGACCACGTGGGCGAGAAGGCCCATGCCTGCTCGAGCGACCGCCACGATCCTTCCCACGTGATTGGACCGGCATCCGGATCGGCCGGATCGATGAACTGGCTCTCCTGGCGTCCCGGCTGGATCAGGGCGAGCGTCCGCTCCGTGCCGTCGATCGGCACCACGTAGACATTGACCTCGCGCCCCTCGTGCTGGTAGGTGGCCGGGTTTGCCGGCCACGGCGGCGAGTCACCGACCGCCAGCTGCTCCGGGGTGGAGAGGGCGACGCTCGCCGATTGCAGGAACGGCGACAGGAAGGCGGCAACCAGCACCAGCGTCGAGAGGGTTACAAGCAGGACGCCGATCGGGTCGCCGCGCATGCGCGCGCCGAGTCGTTGGCCGATACCGCGCCGTGCGGGTGGCGGCTGGGCGTGCGGGCGAGCCACGGAACTAGCGTTCACTCGCGTAGAAGACCCAGTAGCGCGCCGACCAGAACAGGATCAGCGTCACGCCGAGGGTGATCACGAACAGCACCCAGGCCAGCGTCGCGCCGTAGGACATGTCCTGGAACGTGAAGAAGTTCTTGTAGAGGTAGAGGTTGTAGAAGAGCGTTGAGCCGCCCGGCTCACCCGTGCCGCTCTTGAGCACGAGCGGGACGAGGAAGTACTGCATCACCTCCACGATCCCCAGCACCAGCGAGTAGAAGATGATGGGAGTCATCATCGGGATCGTGACGTGGCGGAGCTGGCCCCACCATCCAGCCCCATCGATGGCGGCAGCGTCGTAGAGCTCGGTCGGGATGCCGCGCAGGCCGGCCAGGTTGATGATGATTCCGGCGCCGATGCCCCAGATCCCGATGAGCACCAGCGCCGGATAGATCCACGTGGTGTCGAACAGCCATTCCGGCGGATCGTCGACGCCCGCGAAACCCAGCACCTGGTTCACCCAGCCGTCGTTGGCCAGCATGCCCTGCCAGATGAACACTCCGGCCACGAATGGGACGACGTACGGGAGGAAGAAGAGGACGCGGAACATGCCGGACCCGCGGAGGTGCCGGCTGTTCAGGATCAGGGCGAGGGCGAGCGGCGCAACGATGATCGTCGGCAGCCAGAGGATCGAGAAGCGGAGAGTCACGCCGAGCGACCGCCACACCTGCTGATCCCCCAGCAGCTGGCCGTAGTTGTCGAGACCGACGAACCGCAGGGGCTCCTCCTGGGGGAACGCGATGTTCGTGAAGGTGAAGCCAAGGGTGGCGATCATCGGCAGGGCCGTGAAAGCCAGAAAGCCAATGATCCACGGGGACAGGAATACGAGCCCCCAGCCCGCCTCGCGGCGGGCCAGGGGCGTCATCCACGCCCGGCGTGAGCGGGCGGTGGCCGTCATCGAACGTTCGTCAACTGGTTCGGCCTATTTGTCAAGCTCGCTCTGCAGCTCTTGCTTGAGGGCGGCGATCTGGGCGTCCATATCCAGGCCAGCTGTCGTTGCCCACCTATCGGCGTAGGTGAGCATGATGTCCAGCAGCTTGTTGTACTTCGGCATGTATCCCTCCCAGTTGGGGACGTCCGCGTACTGGAGGCTGTCCTTGACCACCTGCCAATCCACCTGGTTGGGGAACTGCTCCTGGTAGGTCTGGAAGAAGGCGTCCTGCTCCGCCGGGATCGCCGGCATGCCGGCATAGATTTCGAGCAGATCCGCAGACGCATCCTGGAGGAAGTAGCGGAGCACCTCAAATGCCTCGTCCGGATGCTTCGAGTCCTTCATGATCCGGAAGGTGTCCGCGTTCAGGGGCGATGTGGTTTCCCCGCTGTTTGACGGGACAGCAGCCACATCCCAGTCATCGCCTCCCTCCGCGACGCCGTACGTCGACCACAGGAAGTTCGTGGACATCGAGATGCGGCCGGTGAAGAACGCATAATCGAGCTGACCGGCCCACTGGTTGGTGTCGTACTCCTTGCCGGTGAGGATGAAGTTGTCCTCCCACATGCCGTCGTACCAATACTTCCACGCAGCCTCCCACTCAGGCGGGATCGTGACAGTGCTCCCATCCTCCGAGACCACGTTGCCCGGACCGAAGTAGGCGCCGAGTCCGCGCGGATCGTCGCGCTGCGGCTCAAAGCCGTATTGCTCGATGGCCGCAGGATCGAAACCCGGCATCGTGGCATCGTTGCCGTTCTCGTCCACCGTGAGCAGCAGGGCCAGCTCACGGATCGTGTCGTAGTTCCACTCGGACTCGCGCCCATCGGGCCAGACGTATGGCTCGCCGTATGCGTGCGGGGGCTCGTTCAGCCCGATCTCCTCGAAATGGGTCTTGCGGTAGAAGAGGACCGATGGGTAGACGGCGAACGGGATGCCGACCTGGCCTTCGCCACCTGAGGCGTACAGCTCGACCGCCGCCTGCTCGTACTGGCCGAGGTCGAATCCGGTCTCCTCGATGTACGGCGTCAAGTCGAGCCACTCACCATGGAAGGCCTCTGCGCCGCCGACACCCACCGGGCCGACGATGTCAGGCGCGTTGTCTGCCCGAAGCCTGGTGGACAGCGTGTCCCGGGCCTCGTCGTAGGTGATGACTTCAAACTTCAGGTGGATGTTCGGGTGCGAGGCGTTGAACTCCTCGACGATGCGCTTCTCGACCGGCAGCTGGATCTCCGCGTCCTCGCCGGTGCCGAGGCAGCAGTACCAGACGATCTCTACCGGCTCTCCGGTACCTGCGCTGGCGCCCGCCACGCCCGAGGCGCTCGGCGAAGCCGACTCGCCGGCGCAGGCAGCCACCAGCAGTGACAGGCCGGCGAAGACGGCGAGCAGACGGGGGACGAACGGGGTCTGAGATGTCATGCGCGGCTCCTCCTCAACATGGCTCACATCAAGTCAGCGATCAGCCGGCCGCGGCCGGCTCTCCGACGGGTATCTCGTTGGCTCGAGGCGTGGGAGCCACGACACGACGCTGCTCCCAGCGGGAGCGGACCACAGTCCGCTCGACGAAGTACCGGCTCCGCTCACCGGCGACGTAGCTTCGGGCGGCCTCCACCGGCTCTCCGTTCTCAGCGAAGGCCACGCCCTCCACGATGAGTGCGGGGGTCCGCGGCCGGAGGCCCAGGAGCTCCGCCTCGCGCTTGCGTAGCAGCGTCGGCTCGATGGCCTCGCGCGCGCGCACCACCAGCGTGCCGAATCGTTCGGCCAGCAGGTCATAGAGCGAGTTCCGCTCGAGGTCGTATGTCAGCAGGTCGGGGAATCGATCCGCCGAGAGATGGACCTGTTCAAGCAGCAGCGGCTCGCCGTCCGCCATCCGGAGGCGCTCGAGGTAGGTCGCCCGGGCACCGAGTGGGATCTCGAGGGCGGCCGCGACGCGCTCATCGGCCGGCTCGATGCGTGACGTCACCAGCCGCGTCTCAGGATCCAGCCCGCGCCGCTGCATCTCTTCGGCAAAGCTCAGCGTGCCGGCAAAGTCGCGGTCGATGCGCTGGCGCAGGACGAAGGTGCCGCGTCCGCGGGTCCGCTCGATCCTCTGCTCGCGCGCGAGCTCGCCAAGCGCGTGTCGGACGGTGATGAGGCTGCAGCCGTACCGCCGAGCCAGCTCGCGCTCCGGCGGCAGCCGATCCCCAGGTCGCCACTCGCCCCTGTCCATGGCAGCTCGCAGGTCCGCGTACACCTGCCGGTGGAACGGCAGCGAACCGACGTCGAGCTTGAAGCGGGCCATCCTCACCCCGGTGATGGTTTCACCTTGCGCCGGCGGTCTCTTGACCGATTGATTATAACGTTATAAGCAAGTCGTCAAGGGCCCTGCTATCCTCAGCGGGGGAAGATCGGAGCGCGATGGGCCTCAAAATCGCGGTGATCGGTGGGGGAAGCACCTACACCCCCGAGCTGATCGATGGGCTGATTCGACGTGCCGAAGTTCTGCCCGTTGAACATCTCGTCCTGCACGACGTCGATCGCGGCCGGCTCGAGATCGTCGGGGGCCTCGCCGGGCGAATGCTGCGAAGGGCCGACTGGCCCGGGCAGCTGACGCTGACAGATGATCTCGACAACGCACTGGCCGAGGCCGACTTCGTCCTTATCCAGCTTCGAGTAGGGGGCCAGGCGGCACGTCAGCTGGACGAGACGCTGCCGCTCGACTACGGAACACTCGGCCAGGAGACGACCGGAGCCGGGGGATTCGCCAAGGGCCTGCGAACCATCCCCGTCGTGCTCGACATCGCCGAACGAGCGGCGAAGAGCGCGGCGGACGGCGCCTGGATCATCGATTTCACGAACCCGGTTGGCATGGTCAGCCAGGCATTGCTGGATGCCGGACACCGCGCCATCGGCCTCTGCAACGTGGCGATCACCATGCAGCGCAGCCTGGCGGAGCGGCTGGGTGCCGATCCCAATCGCGTGCGGCTCGAGCACGTCGGCCTCAATCACCTCAGCTGGGTCCGATCCGTCGTGGTAGACGGCGTGGATCGCCTGCCAGAGCTACTCGAGCGGCAGGGTGACGACATTGCGCGGGAGATGGACCTGCCGCTCGATGACATCCAGCGGCTGGCCGCGATCCCGTCCTATTACCTGCGCTACTACTACGCCTTCGACCGGGTCCTTGCGCGGCAACGGGACGGGCATTCGCGCGCCGACGAGGTCATGGACATCGAGCGGCGCCTGCTGGAGCTGTACCGGGACCCAAGCCTTGCGGAGAAGCCCGCCCTACTGGCCGATCGCGGCGGGGCGTACTACAGCGAAGCCGCGGTCGAGCTCATCGCGGCACTCCACGATGGCAGCGGTGACATCCAGGTGGTGAACGTGCGGAACGAGGGCGCCATCGGCGAGCTTCGAGATGACGACGTGGTGGAGCTCCCCGCTCGCGTTCTGCACGACGGTCCCCATCCCCTCCCGCAGCGCCCGCTGCCCGCCGAAATTCGCGAGCTGGTCCTGGCCGTGAAACGGTTTGAGCGCCTCTCGATCCAGGCCGCCCTCAGCGGCGATCGGGCGGTGGCGCTGGAGGCGCTGCGGGCGAATCCATTGGTCGGGCCACGGACGGACGCCGAGCCACTGCTGGATGCGCTGCTCGAGGCAAACGCCAAGCACCTGCCCAGGTTCGTACGGACCGCGGCGGGCTGACGGTGGGCACAATAGGCGGATGACACCCGTTCGCCTCGGCATCCTGCTGTGGAACCAGGCCACGACCTGGCCCGAATACGAGGAGGCCGCTCAGCGCGTAGACCGCCTGGCCTACGACCACCTCTGGGCGTGGGACCATCTGTACGCCATCTTCGGTGATCCGTACCAGCCCTTCTTCGAGGGCTGGACCACCCTCGCAGCCTGGGCCAAGACCACGGAGCGCGCCCGGCTGGGGCTGCTGGTCGGCGCGAACACGTTCCGCAATCCCGGCATCGTGGCCCGGATGGCGATGACGTTGGACCACATCTCCGATGGCCGGGCCATCCTGGGCATCGGCGGCGCGTGGTTCGGGCTCGAGCATGCCGCCCATGGCCTTGACTTCGGCAGCGGCTTCGGTCAGCGCCTGGACTGGCTGGACGAGGCGACGGCCGCCATGCGCACGCTGCTCGACGGCGGCGAGGTGACGAGCCCGGAGGACGGTCGCTACAACTTCGACCGCCTGGTGCAGCTGCCGCCGCCGATCCAGCAACGCCTGCCGATCATGATCGGCGGCGCGGGCGAGAAGAAGACCCTGCGGACCGTCGCGCGCTACGCAGACATGTGGAACGCGATGGGGAGCGCGGAGGTGCTGCGCCACAAGGACGAGGTGCTGCGACGGCATTGCGAGGCGGTCGGCCGCGATACGACCGAGATCGAGCGCACGGTGGGGTGCAAGCCGATCATCCGCGAGACAGAGGATGAGGCTCGGCGAGTCTGGGAGGCGCAGATGGCGCACAACCGGACGCCGATGAGCGACGTCAGCGACGACGATACCTTCTGGGTCGGCACCCCCGAGCAGATCGCCGAAGAGATGCGTGCGCGCCGCGAGATCGGCTTCCACACGTTCATTGGCGAGATGGCCGCACCCTACGACGTGGAGACGCTCGAGCGCTGGATCGGCGAGGTGAAGCCGATGGTCGAAGGCGCCTAGCCGCCTGTGTGAGCCATACCGCCTGGAGCCCCGGCAGCCGCCTGCTGACCGCCGGGCTGGTCTTCATGGTGAGCGTCGCCGCCTTCGAGGGCCTTGCGGTGCCCACGGTGCTGCCGGCGACGCTTGCCCAGTTCGGCGGCCTGCCGCTCTACGGCTGGGCGTTCTCCGGCTTCTTCCTGGCGAGCCTGGTTGGCATCACCGTGGCGGGACTGGAGGCCGACCGCCGCGGTGCCACCGCGCCGCTGGTCGTTGGCGCACTGCTCTTCGCCATCGGCCTGCTGGTGGCGGGACTGGCCACTGGCATGGAGTGGGTCGTGGTCGGCCGCGTCATCCAGGGACTGGGGGCCGGGGCGATGTACTCGATCGTGTACGTGATCATCGGGCGTGGCTACGACAACGCCGCCCAGCCGGGCATGATCGCCATCATCTCGACTGCCTGGGTGATCCCCGGCCTGGTCGGGCCGGCGCTGGCGGGCTACGTCGCGCAAGAGGCCTCCTGGCGCTGGACCTTCCTGGCACTCGTGCCGTGGCTGCCGCTGGCGGCGCTGCTGATCTCCGCGCCCATGTCGCGCATCCGGCGCCCGACCTCTGACGCCGATGCGCCCCACTCAGCCGCCACCGTCACGGACGCCGTGCGCCTCGCCGCCGGCGCGGGCCTGGTGCTCGGCGCGCTGACGATCGGAGATGTGCTCCTCGGCGCGGGCATGGTTGTCGCCGGCGCGGGCCTCGCAGCCGCCCCGTTGCGACGCCTGCTGCCCGCGGGTGCGCTCAGCGCCTCGCCGGGCCGCGGCGCGGCGGTGGCGGTGGTGGCGCTGGTCAGCGTCGCCTTCCTGGGCGCGGAGGCGTTCGTGCCGCTGGCCGTCTCGTCGGTGCGCAACGCCGGCACCGTCGCCGGCGGGCTGGCGCTGACCGCGGCGGCGGTGACCTGGGCCTCGGGGTCATGGCTGCAGGCAAGGTTTGCGGCTCGCGGATCGCGGACGGGGCTGCTGGTTGTCGGAGCCGTGCTGATCGGGCTCGGCATCGCCATCGAGGCGGCGATCCCCGTCACCGCGTTGCCGGTCTGGGTTGCCGCCGCGGCGTGGGCGATCGCAGGACTGGGCATGGGGCTGGCCTACTCGACCGCCACGCTGGTCGTCATCGAGACAGCCGAGCCTGGGAGGGAGGGCGCCGCCGCCTCCGGGGCGCAGCTGTCCAACACTCTGGGCGTCGCCGTCGGCACAGGGCTGGCTGGAGGCGTCGTCGCATTCGGTGCAACCGGGCTCGGCGGGATCGCGCCGGCCATCACCATCGCCGACCTGGTGCTGGTGGCGGTATGCGGCGTGACGGTGCTCGTCGCCAGGCGCGTGCCGGATCGCAGCCCCTCACCGGAGCCGGTCGCGCGCGCGATCCCGGCGGAGGGCGACAGCCTCTAGCGCTGCCGATCGGTGCGAAACGCCTCCCCGTGGCCGGGGACCACGATGTCCGCCTCAGCCAGGATGCGGCGCCGGCTGTGGTCCAGGGCCGCGGGGCTCTCGCACAGCGGGTCGTTCTCCGGGGTGCGGTCGGTGTGCCACCAGCAGTGGGTGCAGGCGACCACGCCGTCATCGGTATCGGCCATGAAGGTCAGGTCCTCGGCCGTGTGGCCGGGCGTCATCACGATCCAGGTGTGCTGGCTGACGCGATGGCCATCGCCGTCGTGGTCCAGCCACTGGTCGCCCCGGTAGCGAGCCCAGGCGTCGACCAGCTCCGCGTTGGGGAAGAGTGCAGCGTTCAGGGCGTGATCAGGGTGATGATGGGTGAGGACCACGTGCGTGACCTGCTCGGGCGCGTAGCCCTGCTCGGACAGTGGGTCGAGGATCGCCGAGCGGCTTGCCACCATGCCCGGATCGACCACGATCACTGCCTCGCCATCGGTCACCAGGCTGACGCTGCTGCCGACGGAGACCCCGCCGTCGCGAACGTAGCCGGCATGTAGGACGTGGTGGCTGGCAGGCATGGCTTGAGTGTGGCGCATTGACCTGCAACCCATTGCGAAGGTATAGCGTCGTGACTGGGTACCGCATCGCAGGAGATCCAGGGCCCAAGTTGGGTCGTAGCGTCGCAGCCCTCGCCCTCGCCCTCGCGCTGCTCCTGGGCGCCTGCAGCGCCGTGGCGGTTGAAACGCCGGACCCGCTCGCCGGCCTCGACGCCGACACGCGTGACGCGATCGCGACCCGCGAGCGGCTGGGCTTGCGCGCCGACCTCGCATGGGTTCGCCAGGTCGCAGCAGACCCGAACGCGGACACGCAGACGATCGATATCCCGCTGACGCCGAAGGAGGCAGCGGACCTCCAGCGGCGGTTTGATCTGAGCTCGGACGCGGCGCAGATCGCCAACGCCTATGCGGCCGAGCACCGCGACACGTTTGCCGGCCTCTACATCGATCAGCCGAGTGGGGGCAGGGTGGTGGTGCTGTTCACGGAGGACGTCGAGGGGCATCAGGCCGCGCTCGACGCGCTGTGGGGCGACCCCGGGTTCATCGTGGTCGAGGCCGCACAGTTCACGGAGTCAATCCTTCGGCGGATCCAGAAGAAGATCGGCGAGGCGGATCTCGCGGCGCAGGGGATCGCGCTGATCAGCACGAGCGCTGGCTACCTGGGCGACAACGGGTTCGAGAACAACGTCCAAGTCGTGGCCAAGAGCGACAACCCGCAGGCCCGCGCCATCCTGGAGGCCTTTGGCCCACCGGGCGCAGTCACCGTTCAGCTATTCCCTGCCGATCGGCCCTGGTCGAACCCCGCCGGCGGGCCGGGCTGGAGGTTCGTCGGCTCGTTCCGCACTGAGCTGCCATACACGGTCGGCGTCGCCACGACGCCGGCGGAGCTCGCATCCGAGCTCAAGCGCTATGGCATCCCGGGCGGCATGCCGGACTGGGATCAAGCCAAGGAGGTCATCGCGATCTTCAGCGAGGGAATCGGCTCCAGCTGTCCCGAAGTCCGCCTCGACGGCGTCACCTTCGATCTCGACCAGAGGCTCGTGTACGCCACGATGTCGGATCCCCTGTCGCCGCGTGGTTGCACGGCCGACCTCGTCGGTGCGGAGACGTTCGTGGTCGCGCTGAGCAGAGCCAGCCTGCCGCCCAGCCCATTCACCCTGCGTCTCCACGAGGAGCTCATCGGGTGCCATCCCGATTGCGGTTCCGGCCCCACGGAGGTCTTGGTCACCCTGGACTGAGCGCGGCCGCTTCGGCTGAATCGTCGCGCCGAAGCCGCGCGTCGGGGCTACGCTGCAGCCCATGCGCACGCTCCCGAGGCTCCTCCGTCCACGCCGCGCTCCAGGCACCGCGGGCGAGGAGATCGCGCCCCTCGATGAGCCGCGGGTCGAGATGGTCGAGTCGCGCGGCATGCGCTGGTACCACGCCGAGAATCCCGGGTCGGCCGACATCGGCTGGCTGGCCGAGAACTTCAGCTTCCACCCTCTCGACCTGGAGGACGTGGCCAGCATCAACCAGCGTCCGAAGCTGGACGTCTACGACGCCTACCTGTTCCTGGTGGTCCAGTTCCCGCGCTTCGACAAGGAGACCGGCAGGCTTCATCCTGCCGAGCTGGACGTCTTCATCGGTCCCGACTACGTCATCACCCTGCCGGAAGAGCCGATCGTGCCGCTGCCGGCCATGTGGGAGCGGGTCCAGGGGCAACCGGACGTGCGCGATGGCATGTTCGAGGGGGGAACGGGCCGCCTGCTGTACGAGATCCTGGACCGATGCGTCGACGCCTGCTTCCCGATGCTCGGCCAGGTCGGCCGCAAGCTGCGGCGCCTGGAGGACGACATCTTCGAGGGCCGATCCCGCGAGATCGTGCGCGAGATCAGCAACACCAAGCAGGAGATCATCAACTTCCGCGCCATGATCCGCCCCCAGCGCGCGGTATTCCGCGCATTGGAGCGCGCCAAGCAGAACCACTTCGGCGAGGAGCTGGACGTCTACTTCGACGACCTGACCGATGCCTCCGAGCGCATCTGGGACGTGCTCGAGAACTTCAAGGAGATCATTGAGGCACTCGAGTCCTCGAACGAGTCGGTCCTCTCGCATCGCCTCAATGACGTGCTGCGCGTGCTTACCGCGGCCAGCGTGGTGCTGCTCCCGCTGACGCTCATCGCCAGCATCTGGGGCATGAACGTGCCCGTCCCCGGCGAGGGGTCGGGGGCGGCGTTCTGGCTGATCGTTGGCGCACTGGTCGCGCTGCTGGTCGGGATGATCCTCTACTTCCGCAGGCGCGGCTGGCTTTAGCGCTTGGCCTTCGGGGGAAGCTGCTGGACGTGGGCCAGCGCGCGGCTCACCCATGGCTCTGCCGCGGTCGCGTCCCCCGCGATTGCGGGCGGGAGCACGACGTAACCCCGCATCGGCCGACCGGCCATCGGCTCGAACGGCGTGCCGCCGGCCGCGGTGAGCTCGACCTGCTCCGCATCGGGCAGGCGGACGAACCAGCTCCCGGCGAAGAGGCCGGTGAAGAGATGGCCATTCGTGAATGCCGCGGGGTAACCGAACATCTTGCGGATTCTCGCGCCTGGCAGCGGCCCGACCGCGTCTGCGAACCGCTCGATCAGGTCGGCCGGAGCCTTCTCCCAGTCGCCACCGTGGTGCATCGGCGCGAGCCTAGCACTGCTCTGGGGATGGCCGGTGGAAAAGGGCCACATGACTTTGCAAAGTCGGGGATAAAGGGTCTTGTGAGCGCGTTTGGGCGGACCATATTCTGTGGTCGTCCCGAAGGGGCAGCGGATACCGGATCAGGCGATTGCATCAAGCGTTCCGGTACCGGGTCGGCGGTCTCGCACCGTCGAGCCGGACCGCAGTTCCTTCGGGACATTTCTTGCCCTGGACAGTCGCTGCCTGGGTACCACGCGTCCGCTTGCGCACTGTGTGCGCACCCGCTGCCGAACACCAGGCTTGAGGCAGTCGCATGCGTACCGCGTGCGCACCAGCGCGCTCCAACGCTAGATATCGACTATCCCTTCGCACTGGCTGCGAATCGGGACGGTCAGCGCATGCGAGGCGGCCTAACGAGTTCAACGCCACGGACAGTCCGCGGTCGACACCGAATCAGATTTAGTGCAGCGGCTCACGCTCCACCTTGACCGCGTCGACCTCCTCCTGGCTGCGCAGGACCCAGCTTCCGGCAAAGCCGTCACTGGCCAGGTTCGGCAGCGACTCGATGAGCCAGCGGTGCTGGCGCCGGATCGAGGCTGGCGGGCGGGGATGGTCGCGCGCCAGGTTACGCGCCAGGCAGACGTCCAGCGGCAGCGCCATGACGATCGCCAAGGCCGGCCGGCGCTGGCGGCGCGCGATGGCCAGAGGCGCCTGGCGCGCCCAGCCCTCGACGTTGGTCGCGTCGACAACGGTCAGGCGCCGGCGGGCCAGGCGCAGGGCGAGCGCCGTGTGCAGCAGCTCGAAGGCAGCGTCGGTCGCCGTCTGGTCGTGAGGATCGTCGGCGACCATGCCGCGCATCTCATCGGAGGAAAGGATCTCGGTGGGACGGAAGTGGTGCGCGGCAAACGTGCTCTTGCCGCACCCGCTGGGGCCGATGAGCATGACCATGGCATCGGCCGGGATCGACAGCCTCATGCCTCGGCTGCCCAACGGCTGAGGGGCAGCAGCAGCTCGGCGCCCTGGCTGCGCACGTTGTTGACCGCCGGCGAGACGGGGTACATCCGCAGGCCGTCGGCGGGGTACGGCCGCAGCAGCGGACGAAGCTCGGCCGGTCGCGCGCCCTCGTCCAGCCAGGCGTCCCAGTCCGCGGGGTCCAGGATGATCGGCATCCGGTCATGGACCGATGCCACCAACTCGTTCGGTGTGCCGGTCACGATGGCCGCGCTGTACAGCCGCTCGGCTGTCGCCGGGTCGCGCCAGATGGCCCACACGCCGGCGAAGGCCATCGGCTCGTCGTCACGCCGCCTGATGGCGAACGGTTCGGATCTGACGACACGCCCGGAGGCCGGGTCCCGGTGGCGTCGCCACTCGTAGAAGGCGTCGGCGGGGACGATGCAGCGCCGTCTGGCGAACGCTACCCGGAAGGCGGGTGCCGTCTCCACCGTCTCGGCGCGGGCGTTGATCAGCGGCGAGCGGGACTTGGGACCCTCTGCGAAGAAGGGGACCAGGCCCCAGCGGAAGCTGTCGACCGTCCGCTCACCGTGGTGCTCGACGACGGCCGCCACCGGGTCCGTGGGCGCCACGTTGAAGCGGTCGCCGGGCAGGTCGCTGACGCTGGTCGCGCGGAAGATGCGCGCCAGGTCCTCGGGAGATCGAGGTTGTGCGAAGCGGCCGCACACGGTGGCCGCTCAGGCGCTGGGCGTCAGGCCTCTGAGGCCGCGCACTCCGGGCACATGGCGGCCGCCGGGATCGGTGGCTGCGGCGAGCCGGTCGCGCGCGGAAGAGTCTTGCCGCAAACGGTGAATTCTGGATCTCGCTGGAGATGCACCTTGGAGAACTGCCGGTCGGGCAGGCGCCAGGTGACATAGCGACGCTCGTTGATGCTGGTTGCCATCGTGCTCCTCGGAGTAGGCGCGGCGGGCGGCCGCGGAGGGGACGAGAATTATGCCCCAAATCCAAGATTTGCGCCAGTAGGCCGATTTGGCCGGCGGTCACCAGATCCGACGCCGGGGGCCTGATCGGCGCCGATTCTGGTCAAAGTTGCCGGTCGCGGCACGTATGTCAGCTCGCAGTTTTCGGGGGCGCCAACCCTTGAGCGTGGAGCTGCCTGGGGTTCCTGCCAGATTGCCGCGTGATGACGCAACGTGCACCTGCGACCGCGCGTTTCTAACACGGCTGCCGCGTGACGGGAATCTGGACAGAATCGATCGCTCATCACCCACCGGCGAGCGGCGGATGCGCCAGCGGCGGATCCACTGGCGCGGCATGATGATGGCGATGCCACACATCGGGATCCTGACCGGCGGCGGCGATGTGCCGGGCCTGAACTCGGTCATCAAGAGCGTGGTCTACCGGGCGACGGAGCTGGGCTGGCAGGTAACCGGCATCCGTCGCGGGTGGCAGGGCCTGACCCACGTCCGCCCAGGGCCCGATGGCGACGCGGACTTCGTCCGGCCGCTCGATCGTCGCAGCACACGGGCGATCGATCGGACCGGCGGCACCATCCTGCACACCTCGCGCACCAACCCAGGCAGCATGCCGGAAGCGTCGCTGCCCGCCCACCTCGACATCGGCGAGCGAGAGCGGCTGCGCACCGATGAGGGCCACTTCGACCTCACGCCCATCGTGCTGCGCAATCTGGAGGGGCTGGGCATCACGCACCTTGTCGCCATCGGCGGCGACGACACGCTGAGCTACGCCGCGCGCGTGAGCCGCGAGGGAATTCCGCTGGTCGCTATTCCGAAGACGATGGACAACGACGTGTGGGGGACCGAGTACTGCATCGGCTTCTCGACCGCCGTCACCCGCGCCAAGGAGCTGATCAACCGGCAACGGACCACGCTGGGCAGCCACGAGCGCATCGGCGTCTTCCGCATCTTCGGCCGGAATGCCGGCTACAGCGCCTGGTACGCCGCCTACGTGACCAGCAGCCGCTGCGTGATCCCGGAGGCGCCCTTCGAGCTGGCGCACCTGGCCGAGCTGCTGGTCGATGATCGCCGCCTGAACCCGAGCAGCTATGCCCTGGTCGTCGCCTCCGAGGGCGCGGTCTGGACCGGCGCCAGCTTGCACGAGGTCGGCGAGGCCGATGCCTATGGCCATCGGCGCAAGGCCGACGTCGGCTTTGCCCTGGCCGAGGAGCTCCACGCACTCACGGGTGTGGAGACCGTTCATTCGGACCTGACCTACGACCTGCGCAGCGGGGACCCCGACGCCCTGGACCAGATGGCGGCCACCACCTTCGCCAACATTGCGGTCGAGCTGCTGGCCGATGATGTCAGCGGCCGCATGGTCGCCATCCACGGCGGCAAGTACACGCATGCCCCCCTTCCGGACGCGACGCTCGGCTCGCGGAGGCTGGACGTGCCGAGCATGTACAACACGCAGCGCCTCCGACCGCGCTATGACAGCCGGCTGGGCATGCCCCTGCTGCTGGGTCGCGCGCTCGAGGACTGAGCCGCGCCTTCGAGGACTGAGCCGCCAGCTCTAGGACTGAGCCGCTACGCGTCCAGCGAGCGATCTTGCAAGCGACGAGCGCGGTGCTCTGCGGCGGCGGCCACGAAGGCCGTCCACAGGCGCTCGAGCACCGGCGCGGATGACTCGGTGCGCTCCGGATGGCACTGGACGCCGATCAGCCAGCGATCCGGGTTCCGCGACTCCAGCGCCTCGACCAGCTCCTCGCCGCCGTGATCCGCGCTGGCCGTAGCCACGAGCGACGGTGCCAACCGGTCAGCGGTGACGGCCTGGTGGTGGTAGCTATTCACCACCATCGCCTGCAGGCCACCGAGGATCGTCCCCAGGCGGCTGCTGCCCACCACCGCGATCGGATGCTGGGCGGCCGATGGATCCGGATAGGGAGCGCTCTCGTGCCCTTCAACGTGCTGAAGAAGCGAGCCGCCGGCGAGGACGTTGATCGCCTGCATCCCGCGGCAGACACCGAGCACCGGCAGGGCCCGCCGGTCGGCGGCGCGAAGGGCGTCCGCGTCCACGCCGTCGCGTCCGGGATCCGACTCGCGGGATCCGGCGGCGGTCTCGCCGTACAGGGCAGGATCGAGATCGGGCCCGCCGCTGACGACCAGCCCGTCCATTGCAGCCAGGGAGCTATCCCGCTCAGCAGGCGGCGTGGCATCGTCAAGCGGCACGGCCTGGCCGCCCGCCCGTTCGACCGCCTCCAGGTAGCGCCGGTTCTTGAGCTCGGCGGTCCCCGGGTCCGACGCGTGCCCGGGATTCGTCAACGTCACGACGATTAGCGGCCGCTCCATCGGCCCATGCTAGAACGATCAGAGGACGCTCAGCTCGCGCATCGGCTGGTTACGCGTGATGCGCTCGTAGCCCAGCGGGCTGAGATCCAGGGTCTCGTAGCGCCCGGATGCGATCAGCTC